>NZ_JARRCW010000001.1:3920000-4220000 GCF_031501865.1 Pseudovibrio sp. M1P-2-3 | reverse complement strand
TATTTACTTGGTCAGTACTCCAACGATTATCTCCATATAAAAAGTCAAAGAACTCTGCACTATCGTTTATTAGATAGGTCCATCCGAACTCTGATAACATACCTTTATAAGGAGAAATTTCTTGCTTTATATAGGACAAATAATCATTGCAGCTTGTATTATAAAAAGTCGCTCGTGAAGACCAAATACCATTTTCGTAATCGTTCGTTCGATTTCCCCACCCTAAAGGGAAGCTTTTAGGAAGGTTTAGAAAATCTGATATAATCTGCCCATTCTGATCGGTTGGATCATCAATACATATCTCACAGAACTTTAGACCTTTTTGAGAAGCTAAGTTACGTATATCTTTATTAACCGACCTACAGCGCTTTGTTAACTCATCAATGTTTTGATCTATTTTGAATTGAGAAAAAATACTTTCCATACTCTTTTTCCAAATGGCATTACTGCTTCTGGTCGAGAGAATAAAGTAAGCATCAGGATAAAGTTTGATTAGATCTTTATAGAAAATTCTCAACTGACAATCAGAGAATGCATTATATGCAGAATTATCAATAAAACTCTTCAATTTATGCAAGTTTTCTTCGTAATATAAATGAGCAAGCTCTGAAGTGTCACTTTCATTAAAAAAATTATGAATTAAATTAAATCCAACCGTTTTTAGGAATTTGTGAATTGTAGTTATTCCAGTTCGGGACTCCCCAAGGACAAACAACAAATCTTTCATTTTAGTTACCAATCCAAAAAATCAAGTCATGTGAATTAAACGGCTTCAAAACCCCTTTTGCCCACGTCAGTAAACAGGCTTGTGTTCGTTTCTACCCAGCTGTAGTAGCTGTTAGTGCCTGTTCTCAATGGCTCACAAAACGCTTTCTGTAAATCTTTCCGACGTCTATACAATTCTCTTACAGCTTTAGGAATTTTTGTGCCATTATCGAAGGTACCATAGTACCACCAGCCTTTTGGAATGCCCGCTTCACTAGCCACAATCACTTGATTTTGGTACCACCACCACAACTCATATATCTCGGTATTGTTCTTGGCGTAGCGCTGGGTCATCGCGTCCCCTACCGGTCCAAGCTTTGTGAAGTGGTAAAACCTTAAAGGTACGCCATTTATCAACGCATTTCCATCTTCATCATAATGCATGGTTCTATGACTCAGATTCCAACTTGCTACATTATAACCAGGATCTCTGAGTACTTTAACTCGATCAAAGAAACATGGTACAAGGTTGCACCATTTTTGATCTACGAAAAGTCCAATGTCCAACCGGTCATGGCACCAATCAGTTAATCTTTCATCCCACCACTGCGCAAAGCGCCTGCCTTCATGATCGCTTTTGATTGCAACAAATCCCAGATTAAACACACCATAATCAAGCGATGTAATCTCGTTATCTCGAATGGCTGTTTTATGGTCCTTAGGGTCAGGTTCTGTTTGGTGCGGGGTAAGAACAATCGAATATTCATCTAGCAACGACACAACATCATTCATATCGTTAAAGACTGCTATATCTGGATCAAAATAAAACAGTTTTTCACAGTCACTTTTGTCTAAAATATGAGTACTTGCACGCCCCTTTACTGCTGTGCAGGCTTCCACGATATCATGACCAAATAACCACTGTTCAGTTTCTTCGCCAAATAGCTCTTCTGCTGTTAATACCTGATCATAATCCTCATTCGATAAATCGAGTGTAAAATTTTCAGGTTCCTTATCTGTCAGAACCAGCCATATGGTCCAATCGGGGTGGACCCTGCGTAGTGATGAAGCAAGAACACGTGCTCGATTGAGATAACTGAACGAACAGCTCGTAAATGCGTGAATTGCCATTACTATTACTTCCCCTGCATATTCTCTATGGCGTCAAATGTTAGTTGGCTGTGGCGAGGCCGATAGAATGAATGTGCACGCCTATTTCTATTTTCTTCTACCAATTGCATGAGATGTCCCTGCTCTAAACTGGATACAAAGTCTTCTTCATTCTCGAAAACAGCACCTCGGGCTAAACGAGTGACTGTTGCAGCGACATTCCCTGATATTTCATTAGTCAACACCGCAGCACCACCTGCGATCGCTTCGAAAGTCGAGAACGAGAATGTTTCTGGCCAACTCGCCCAGTGAAGCACGAGGTCAATTTCGTGTTCGCTGATAGCAGATGTCATCGCCTCAGGATTCTCAGCCGTAACCCAAACGGGAATATGATGAATACCAGACAGATTAGGTGTGCTTGTCCCTAAGTAGTAAAATTCATAGTTAGGATTTGTACCAAATTGTTCCACTAGCCTGCCAAACAGGTGCCACCCCTTATGTGGTGCTGGAGTGCCTATAAACGCAATTTTTGTCGCAGAAGATGCGACTATCTTTTGATCATCTCTATTAATAAGCTCTAATGTAGTATGTGGCAAAACTTGCACAGTTGCAGGTGACAGTTTGGTTTTCGTCTGCCATAAATCGGCTGCGACTTGAGATGGAGCAATAACATGGCAGTTAATTCGCTCGAAAAATCTAGAAATGCTCTTTAAGTGCCTTGTTCTCTCGCTCCCGAATACACAAAGGGTGCAAGCGTTGGAAGTTGGAACAGGAGAACCGCAAAAAGATACATTATTTCTTTGAAGTGCATAGCTCGGGCACAGGCTGAAAAAATCATGCAACCAGAACATACTTTCGCTCTTCCCAGCAGCGTTTATGAGATCAGCAATAGAATCTGAAGCATGTCCTAAGAGGTGATGTATAACAAAATTTATGTTCTCGTAGGCGCCCCTTATAGCCTTTAATGCTGTACATAATTCAGTCATTTGGCAAGTACCAATAGTGCTCCCGTTTAGAATAAGAGACACCAATGTTTCTTCACCATTTGGGCTTAGTACTGGTAAGGGCTGCCTAGGAAAAACGTAAAGATAGTTACAGTCATGAAACTTAGATTGTAACTCTTCGCGATCTTCACATAACTGAACACCGCCACTAACTTGCTTATAGTTATCGTGCCCGAAAGCGACCAATAGTGAATTGGCAGAAGACAGTTCATTATTTACCAGCCGAACTATTTCCTCGCTATCAAGAAACTCTGTCAATTCCTGAGCGAGGGAATGTTTCTGACTTTGTAAAGAAAGTTCTTTTAAATTGCTAAGTATATCTGCTTTGTACCCTCCAGGATGTTTTGGAAGCCGACCTTCAGCTTCTCCTGCAACTAAAAAGTGATAAAGTGGGTTTATGGCTGCTTCTTCAACATCAGGATTGGTAGAAAGATAGTATTGTGTTGAGAAAGAAAGGCACGGATTGCGTCCTTCTTTCCAACCAGTGGAGCAATAATGTTCTAAGGGGGGAACCCCTGCATTCTTAACATCTTCATACTCACCCAAATAATAAACTTCATCAAAAAAAGATTTAATAACTTCCACTTCGTTCTGTAGTGGAACCTCATTGGACGACTGATTACAAGTTCCCATTGTCTGCCGCCCCTCTTCTCGTCCTGCAACGAGGTAGTGCCAGAATGGATTTATGTTTGCATCAGAAACATCTGGATTACAGCTTAGATAAAACTTTGTAGAAAATTCTGAGTTTGGATCTCGACCTTCTCTCCACCCATACAAAATGAAGTGCTTGAGTGGATCTATTCCACTTTCAGCAACGTCGGGATTATTAATCTCATAATACTTCGCATCAAAACTATCTTTCATGATTTCATGATGGTGATCAAAGTAATCAGGCAACTCTCTATCGTTCTTTTGGTATAAATTGGATCTACTCTTGTATTTCAACCCAACCATATTTCTAATAATACTCGTAAGCATATTTATTTCCGTAAATTGCTTCAATTTTTATTGGTTAAGTGCTTCAATACTAAATTGAGAGCATGCTTCCAAGGTTTGAGCTCTAATCGAAATACTTCCGCAGCTCTAACACCAATCAACCTGGAATTGAGAGGCCTTTTTGCAGGTGTTGCAAATTCAGCAGTCGTAATCGGATGTACTTTACATTCTATTCCAGCGGCTTTGAAAGTCTCTTCAGCTAAGGCACGCCAAGTTGCTTCGCCGCCACCACACAGATGATAGACACCTCCATAATCTCCAGTAGGATTCTCCAATACCTCACTAGCAATTTTGATAATTGCCTCAGCAAGATCTAAAGCACTTGTCGGGCAGCCATACTGATCATCAACTACAGAGATTTCACTACGCGTCTCAGAAAGTCGTAGCATTGTCTTGACGAAATTATTTCCGAAAGGACTATAGACCCAGGAAGTGCGCAGAATTACTGTTTGGGGATATTCCTTTAAGACCCCCTCCTCACCTGCCAGTTTACTCTTACCGTACACTCCTAGTGGGCTCGTTGGATCACTTTCCCTATAAGGGCCGTCGGCCTTTGATCCGTCAAATACGTAATCTGTGGATATATGAATAAAGGGCAGATTGTTTTCTCGAAGCAAGCCCGCGAGCACTGTGGGCCCAACTGAGTTCAACGCATAAGCTGCTTCTTGATCATTTTCGGCTTTATCTACTGCCGTATAGGCAGCCGCATTAACCACGATAGTTGGTCGGAAACCTTCCACCTCTACTGGCATTCTTGCCGCCCGCGACAGATCGTACTGCTCTCTTCCCACACAGAGTATTGGAATACCTTGCAGCTCTGCACGATATTGTAAGCTTCTAGCCACCTGCCCATTTCTACCGATAACTAGGATGCGTAGCGAACTCATGCGACATTACTCTCTTTCAACAGCCCTAGCCGTTCACCACTGTAACGGCCATCCCTGAGTGGGCGCCACCAATTTTCATTTTCTAGATACCACTGCACCGTTTTGCGTAGTCCAGTGTCAAAGTTTTCTTGAGCTTCCCAGCCGAGTTCCGTCTCCAATTTGGTTGCATCAATTGCATATCTAGCATCATGCCCAGGACGATCCGCTACAAACTCTATTAGGTCCTTATGTGAATACTCTTTTGGTGCAAACTCATCCAATAACTCACAAATACCCTGAACAACTTCGAGATTCGTGCGCTCATTACGCCCGCCTACATTGTACTTTTCACCCGGCAAACCACCCATCATAATTTTGAATAAGGCACGAGCATGATCTTCAACGTACAACCAGTCACGCACATTCAAACCATCACCAAAAATTGGGAGTCTCTTACCTTCAAGCGCATTCAAAATCACAAGTGGTATCAGCTTTTCAGGAAAGTGAAAGGGGCCATAATTATTTGAACAATTAGAAATAACCACAGGAAGGCCATAGGTTCTTTGCCACGCCATTGCCAGATGATCCGAAGCAGCCTTAGAGGCGGAATAAGGTGATGAGGGATCATAGGCGGTCTCTTCAGAGAAGTGTCCCTCCCCCCCCAGCGATCCGTAAACTTCATCGGTAGAGACATGAAGAAAACGAAAATCCGTTTTTCGGTTTTCTGGCAGGTTTACAAAATACTCCCGCGCTGCTTCAAGAAACGTGAAAGTTCCACCAATATTTGTTTCAATAAACTCTGCAGACCCAGTAATGGATCGATCAACGTGACTTTCGGCTGCTAAATGCATGACTGCATCAGGTTGATACTTGGAAAAGAGACTACTTAACGCCTGCCGGTCGCACACATCTACTTTTTCAAAAAAATAAATTGGACTATCTTCAATTTCCTTAAGAGAATCTTGATTGCCCGCATAAGTCAACTTGTCAATATTGACTGTCTCAACATTCAGCTCTTTTACCAAGTACCGACATACCGCGGAGCCTATAAATCCCGCTCCTCCAGTTACAAAAACTTTCATAACAAATCCTAAGTTTTAATTAAATTAATAGGTAAAATATTCTGGCAACTGGCGCAACCTAGGATGTTGACGATCTTTTTCGGAAAGAATTGGCCCAACATTTGAAATAGGCCAGTCTATTCCAAGATCTGGATCATCAAATGCGAGTCCGCGATCACACTCTTTCGAATAGAGGCCTGTTACTTTATAAAGAAATTCAACTTCTTCGGTTAAGGTGCAAAAGCCATGAGCAAATCCAACTGGAACCCAAAGCTGTTTCCAGTTCTCGGCAGAAAGCTCAACCTTAATATGTTGCCCATAAGTTGGCGAACCTGACCGAATATCGACAATCACATCTAGCACGGCACCTCTGGTCACTCTGACCAACTTTCCTTGAGCGTGCGGTTCTGTTTGGAAATGAAGCCCCCGAATGACTCCCTTCGAAGTTGAAAAAGAGTGATTATCTTGAACAAAATCCGCTTCCAGTCCTGCTACTCTGTACCTTTCTGCATTATAAACTTCAGAAAAGAAACCGCGATCATCCCCAAACTTGCTAGGAGTAAATGCTATTGGACCATCAATTAAAAAACGTTCGGCATTCATAAAATTATTGCTCTTCCATCAGTGTGAGCGCATATTGCTCTTTGTTCACAAGAAGGGTGTGCAAATATTCACCGTAAGAGTTACGATATGATTGGGCCAGTTTACCCAAATCACCATCACTAATGTATCCAAGCCTCCAAGCAATTTCTTCAGGGCAAGCGATCTTAAATCCTTGGCGTGTCTCTACAGTTTGAACAAAATTTGCCGCAGCAAGCAGGCTATCAACCGTACCAGTATCAAGCCAAGCCGTTCCACGGTTGAGTTGAATGACATTCAGTAGCCCTTCACGCATATAAGCTTCGTTAATGGAAGTGATTTCCAATTCACCCCGCTGAGAAGGCTTCACTTTCTTCGCTAATTCTACAACTCTTTCATCATAGAAATATAACCCAGTGACCGCGAGATTACTTTTTGGTTGACACGGCTTTTCTTCAATTGAAATTGCCTTTCCATTTTCATCCATTTCAACAACACCAAATGCACTTGCGTTTGCCACCGGGTAAGCAAAAACACTAGCGCCATTTTTATTTAATGCAGCCTGTCTTAACAACTTAGAGAAGCCAGCAGCGTGAAAGATATTATCTCCCAACGCAAGAGCACATGATTCTCCATCAATAAACTCCTCTCCCAGTATAAAGGCTTGCGCAAGCCCATCTGGCTTTGGCTGTGCCACATACGAAAGTTCAACTCCCCACTGTTCGCCAGTCCCCAAAAGAGATTGATATAAAGATAAGGCTTGGGAGGATGAAATAATTAGTATTTCCTTTACACCCGATAGCATCAAGGTTGAAAGAGAATAATAAATCATTGGCTTATCGTAGACAGGAAGCAATTGCTTACTCACAACCTGCGTTACGGGATGAAGACGAGTACCTAAACCACCAGCTAGTATTATACCTTTCATTTAACTAATTACTCCCAATGACTTTAAATCTTCAACATACTTATAACGAAATCTATCATTTATTTCATTTGCTTGTTTTTTAAACTTTATCACTTCTTGTTTAAACTTGAAATTCGCCGGCAGGTGAGTGATATTACCTATAGCAGCTTCTGGACTTTTCACCAGTTCTTCATAGGTTAATTGAAACTTTCGGCCATCTATTTGCTTAAAGTAATTGTCAATTAGTTCATATTGATGAGTAAAGTACTTAATTGCATTGTGAATAGCATTGAAATCATAGGTAATTACATTAGAAGAATTTTTTTGAAACGATGCCCACTGCTTTGTTTGCTGAGCTATTACCCAAGAAATCGCTTGACCTAATATATCCTCTCTTTTTATAGAGATCCAATCTCGGACTTCTACACCAGATTCGAATAATCCAAAATAGTCTAACATTTTGACTTGGTTGATCGATGCCTTTATCCCTAGCGTACAGCCACTATCACTTTGCGATAGGAATCGAAAATAGTCCGCAAAACTCTCAATTTTATTATTTTTCGATCGAGTAATAACAGTGTCATAGTTTAAAAACTCTTCGAATCCAAAATATTCACTAGTTGAAGCGAGATAATTTCCAAGCAAATTAGAGCCACTTCTATTTGTAAAAACAAGTAAAGTAATGGAGTGACATTCTAGCCCCAACGTTTTTAGGTCACAGTTGTGTTTTCCGAAGAATTTCTCAATATTTTCTTTATGTACACAGAATTCTGTCAACTTTTCACGGTCCATAATTTGCTCGTTTAATTTATATCTAATTTACTTAAATTAATTTTTTCGATCAAAGATGATATTAGTCGATCAGCGCTTTCCAGATTACTCTCATCATTCGGCTTCAATATTTGCTTTTCAGCATACACTGACTGATCCCACCATCGTTGATCGTTCTCGATTTTTTGCCACATTTCTCTTGTGATTTTTTTCTCCAGAGTTAATTGATCACCTCTCAAATGAGAAAGGGCTCTTTTCTGAAACTCCTCGGGGAGGACCCAAGGGGCTTGGGAACGCTGCAGGTTGAGAAATTTATTTACTACAAATTCATAGTGAGGGTGATGAGGCCCCTCTCTGTATTTTCGGTTTCTCAACAGGAATCTAAGCAAATCAGGACTTGAACTAAAGTTATTTGAATGAGAAATTTTAAACTTGTCTACTTCTAGAAAAGACATAAAGTCAGCTACGACATCTGTCGTCGCAAGCCTCACATTAACACTTTTAACTCCACATACTTTCTCCCATTTATCTATATAACGAGACCAGTTCGCCTTCTCGATATTGGAGTTAAGCCAACGATCCAATGTTGCATTAGTCCAAGCGCCCCATTGCCAAAAAGCACTATTTAGCCACTCAAGAGGAGGCCGAATATACAAAACTATATCGGCATCCACATCAAGTCTAGGAAACAACTCAGACTGGTTGATTTTCTCAAACAGATTAACCCATCCTTCACATGAAATAATAGGTACTTTTCCCTGCTCGAGACGAGCGAATGATTCAATAGATTTATCTAGACTTTCTATAGAGTTATCCGATGTGCAATATCCAAAAACTGAACTATCTGCAGTTTTGGTAATTTGCGATCCTGACATGACTTTCGAATTAGATCTAAGGCACAGATATTCAAAAGTTATACCAGCTCTAGATTTGAGTAGTGTATTTTTAGAAAGGAAACTCTGCAAAGAGGAACTACCGCATTTACCTGCACCTATATGAACTATAGCGCGCCTAGACATTAGTGTTTACCCTTTGTGTTTACTAGCGTCATATGAGCGCCCTTTATAGTATCAAAAATCATACCGTACTCGTTAGCATGTGACAAACTTAGCAGCCGCCCCTTGTGGTAACTCTTTACCCTTTCCGCAGGCGCCCCAATATCAAAGGCTACGATTGGCATCTTCATTGTCATAATTTCTTCTGTGACATAAGAAAAGGTTTCAGGCCATATGGAAGGCATAAGGCAAACATCAACGCTATATTTTTCAACAAGATCTGGTAGATCTTCGGTTTTATACCTTCCATGTATTCTTAAGGCACGACTGGCTTTCCCACCGTTTAAAACACCCAGAACTACTATCTCAGCGTTGATCTCATTTTTCTGAATATAATCAACTAGGCCTTTCACTACCTCGCTGCCTTTTTGGTATCCAATAGCCCCGATTACACCAATTGTGAGCTGACCGGTTACCATAACTTTTGGTATTTTATTGAATTTTGCGGGTAACTTATGAGGCTGAACGACAACTGCATCAGACAGCTCTGGGAAAATTGAGAGAAGGTGCTCCCGGCTATCATTAGAATAGCAAGTGATCTTGGACGCTTTACGTAGGAGATGCCCCCATATATCTCGCCATTTATTAATTGCATTATGCTGAGGGTTGTTAGCATATATATTTTTAGGAATGCATTTGTGGCAAACCGATTGCGCGGGAAGGTCACAAAACCGCCCATCATGCCCAATTAATGTTTGAGATGGGCATAAAGTATAGAAATCATGATAAGCCACTGAAAAATCAGCACCGCTTCTGCTCTGTAACTCTCCTAATATTTTTGCAATTTTGAGTGGGTCAGAATAACTATAGGCGTTATTAAAGAATATTTTCTTAGGCTCCAAAACGCTACTAAATACATATAAAAAATTTTGAAGACTGACAGTAAATATATTCTTGTCGCTTACACTCGTCAACAATTCAATGATAACTTTGTCCTGTTTGTTTGCTGGGTATACAAGCGCAACCGCACCGTTACTGGCTATGAGATCAGAAATAAGTTTCTCTCGGAATACATTAGCTCCTCCACCAACATTGTGGTCCACTATTAGTGTTAGATTGTTCTCTCTAAAGTCCAGCAGATATTTGGCAATTGCGCGATAAACTTTTAAAGAATCCTGGGCAATAAACTCTTTGACTGAATTGTCGTACCCAGAGTGCTTAGCATTAAGCTTAATTAGGTTTTGCTTTAATAGTAGGGCTTTTTTCTTGGGGCCAAATGAGCCGCCATGGTCATGCTGAACAAATAGATTTCTAGCGATTACATTTCTGTAACCATGAGCAATAGCGCGCTGACACCAGTCATTTTCCTCACCATAACCCAAGCCAAAAGTTTCTTCATCAAAACCTCCAATTGTGCGCCATACACGACCATTTATGGCCATACAAAATCCGACGCCTGTTGGAATTTCATCAGGAGATTTAGCAAACCCGATTTTTTGAAACGCTTCGTCAATCTCCTTAACTGAGTAACCATTGTACATTTCACTGTCTTTAGGAAAATCGGGAAAGCTCAAAATTGTAGCGGAGTTTGAAAACGGTGTAATGCTTGCAACTCTTGCATCGTTGTATAATGGCGCCATCAAACGCTCAAGCCAATTCGGTGGAACAACAACGTCGGTATTTAGTACAATAAAGTCACCATCCGCATATTTGCTAGCTTCATTCACAGTCGATACAAAGCCACGGTTCTCATACCGATCAATAAATTTGCAATCTTCAAAATTTTTTAAGTGGAGATTAAGAATTTTACTCACAAGCGGGTCAGAACTTCCATCATTAATGACGATAAGTTTGAACTTTCCAACTGTGTTTTTATGCAAGCTCTCGAATAATTTTTCTAAGTATTGGGATCCGTTATAGATGGGGACTATAATGGCGACAGTATTGCAATTATTATGAGAAGATAGCTCGACCTCAGCGATCCTGTCTAAACTAAGTAACTCTTCGCCTTTTTCACTAAATGCCTGTTCTAAGATATACTTTCGAATACCTTTCCAGTTACCCATGAATAGCATTTTTGTTGCTGATTTAAGATTCTTTATTGAAATTATTTGCGTATTTGCAAATATTGCTTTTGGAGTTAGGAATGGGTCACGGTACAATCTAAGTCGGATTCTGCTTGATTGCCCAGCACTCGAGTGAAAGCATATCTCTACATTTATCTGTTGTTGCCCATGGTCCTCTAGAATAAACCTAAAACCAGATAAAGATGCATATGCGTTATTGAAATGCTCACCAATGTCATCACGTCTTTCAAGCTTATCCAATCTAACTATATGATCGATATCTTCCTCACCTTTATAAAGTGGAACAAGGTCAACAGATATGATCTGACTATCAAGGAAAAAAGCCCAGCCATTTATATATGTCAATGAGTTTATGCTGCAGCGTTCAATACCGAAATGAAAACTCTCAGGGTGAAACTTCTGTTCCAAAATTGAAAATGATCTTCGCCTAAAAATACTAAGTACAGTATTTGAAACGAATCGACGTATAAGCGCTTGCCTAGCCACAAACTTTCCTCATTATATAGGTACGTTAACCAAGGAATCTTCAATTATAGTGCTGTTCAAATAGTGATGCTTAGAGATGTTATTCTGCCCCCAATGTCACAAAATATCACTCTTGCATACTTTCTCCGAGAATCAGCGTTTATTTCTTTGAGATCCCTTTCGATTATGTAGGGTCTAGAATATTTTGTACCTAAATTAATATTTACAGTGAGCAACTCTATATACATTTCTTTCTATGATATGAAGTTTATTTGTTACTCGTTTTCATCGAAGCTGAGGACCTCTATTAACTCTGGAGTTTTCGCAGGTATTCTGATTCAATTATCCTGACGACTGAGGGGGTATTGATGGATCGGGCATCGCTTGACCTTGCAGCTACAAGGTTAAGACACATAGCTGGAACCACTTGGGCGACGTAGCGCTATATGAACATGAAGCCACTCTTTGAAAACATAGAGGATCAAACCGGAGCCGTTACTTGAAAACAAAAAGTGCGAATGTTTGTTGACACTACCAACTTACCTGAAGCTGTTTCCACTAGGGTCCAGACTCATAACCAGTAACAGATAGCGGCGACTAGACTGAGCGCGGAAAGAAAGTTCTTTGCGCTTCGATCATATCTAGTTGCGATCCTGCGGAAATCCTTGATCCTACAAAACATCCGTTCAATGGCATTGCGATCCTTGTAAAGGGTTGGTGAAAAGCAGTTTTTCCACTTTCGATTGGCTTTTGGCGGGATGTTGGGTACAGCGCCTTGTTCTTCGATTTACTTGCGTAAAGCATCACTGTCATAGGCTTTATCAGCGTGTAGCATACGGCACTCAGGCAGTTTTTCCAACAACAGCTTTGCCGCAAAGCAGTCAGCCACTTGGCCGCCTGTCAGTAGAAACCTGAGGGGGCGGCATGCTGCATCCGTTAAAGCATGGATTTTTGTTGTCCGGCCACCGCGTGAACGGCCTATGGCCTGAGTTTTCGCCCCCCTTTACCGCCTGAAGAACAGCGGTGTGCTTTCACTGCTGTGCTATCGATCATGATATGGGCGGGAGGTCCGTCTGCCGCTGCTAAAGCCGTAAACAGTGATTCCCACACGCCTTTCGCCGCCCAACGAACAAACCTGTTATAGAGCGTCTTTCTGGGGCCATAAATTTCAGGAGCATCAACCCAACGACATCCGGATTTGAGAACATGAATAATACCACTGATTACGCGGCGATCATCCACCCGAGCTTTACCCCGTGTGTTGGTAGGAAGGTATGGTTTTATTTGATCAAACTGGTCTTGTGAAAGCCAAAAATGGGAACACGGCATTATTCTCTCCTGTTGGAGAGCTTGAATCATAACTCAGTTTAAATGACAAATACTTTTATGGGTCCGGAGCCTAATTCTAGATGTTTAGTCCCACAAGGAGATGGTCTGGCTGTTTTATGAACCTACCGGGCTCTTTTGTCCATTGCTTGGTGATGTACTCAAAGGGCGTTTGTCCTTTGAGAGCCTTGAGGCGCTTGGCAAAGTTATAAGCCTGTATGAACGTTTCCAGATGAGTGCGGAGTTCGCTGTGTGTCTGGTAATAATAGCGCCGGACAGAGGCCTCTTTGAGGGTGCGGTTCATGCGTTCGACCTGACCATTCGTCCAGGGGTGAGCTGGTTTTGTTAGCTGATGATCGATATGGTTTTGGGCGCAAGCCAGAACAAAGCCATGGCAGCGAAATGGCTGGTCAGTAGCGAGCATATGCGTAATGTCCTTAGCGTTCCAGCTGTCGCCTTTGGGATCGGTAAAATGGGTGCCCTTGTATGTCAGAACGGTGTGGATTTTATAGGGGACTGCCTTGATGAGGCTACGTAGGAAGTCTCCAGCAACCCTTCTGGTCGCTTTTTCATGCAGCTGCACAAAGGTAAATTTAGATGTGCGATCAATGGCCACAAACAGATACAGTTTGCCTTCTGCAGTTCGTACTTCCGCGATATCAATGTGAAAATAGCCGATCGGATAAGCTTTGAAACGTTTCTTATCCTTATCCTTATCTGGAGCTGGAAGACGCGAGATTGCGTGACGCTGGAATAGACGGTGGAGGGATGAGCGGGTCAACTTCGGGATCGTTTCCTGCAGAGCATAAAGGCAGTCATCAAGCGCTAACAAAGAGTGCTTGCGAAAAGCGACACATGCAGCCTCTTCCGCCAGAGTAAGGACTGTAGAGCGTGGATTTTCCCGTCCCGTGGGTTGATCTTCTACGCTGGTCCGTTTCTTCCACTTCATCACCGTTTTAGGGTTGATGTTATAACGGATGCTTAATTCCTTGATTGTAGCATCCGATTTTTGGATGGCCGATTGAACCGCGTGAGTAGTCGTGGCGCTGCCGTGCAATACTTGCTACATAGCCTCTCCTTACAAGATGACCTCAATGATAAACTGATTCCATCTCTCTGCGGGACTATACAGGATTACCTTACCTGTTCTAAGGTGGCTCGTGCCAAACTTTACACGACCAAAACCCCAATCACTACTGTGGATTTGTTGAGCGATCAGGTTCTGCCCCTCTTTGCCTCTCAAAGTCTGCTACTATTACGGATCTTGACGAGTCGGGGCACGGAATACTGCAGCAAAGCAGAAAGCCACGATTACCAACTTTATCTGGCCATGAACGATATTGACCACACCAAAATCAAGGCAAAGTCACTTCAAACGAACGGTATTTGCGAACGCTTTCACAAGACAATCTTGCAGGAGTTTCATGCTATCGCATTTCGCAAAACTATTTTTGAGAGTATTGATCAACTGCAAAATGAGCTTGATTTATGGTAAAGTGGTTTGATAGGAAAAGAATCTGAGCTGAACTTAAACCGACAGGCACCACAAAAGCCGTTGCCTGTCAGACCAAGTCTGAAGTTCTACAATTTAGCGCTACCGAGGAACCAAACTCACTTATACCACCTGTCTATATTCTATAGGACACTTCAGGCAGCCTCAGTCTCACTAACACTTTGTGATTTCACGAATGCGATTGGTAATTGAAAATCTGATGCCGAGTGGGTTGGGCACCTACCCATGTGTCCTTTTCATAAATTTCTAGTATCACTTATAAGTAATTTTCAAGATCATTTGAGATGAGTACGATTGTGGGTAAGTGACTTTGAAGGGTGATAGGTTGAAGATAAATTGATGAAAACTCTGCAATCCAAGGCATATAATGTATAATTTGGAGTGGTTCATTCTTCAACGTGTACCGATGCATAAGGGAGGGGTGAATCTTTGTTGTGATTTCCCTGCTACATTGTGTAAATCTACTTTTTTGACGCCCAGTAGAGAAGAGAGGGAGTACTCTCATCACTTTGTCGGCGGCAAATGGTCTGGTATTTATGACTTTTTCAAGAGCTATCCTGAACTGCTTGATAAGTTCGAGTACTTTTGGTTTCCAGATGATGATATTGAAACGACGTCTGAGGATGTAGAGCGGTTTTTGAAGATTGTTTTTCGAGAAAGGTTTCAGTTGGCGCAGCCTGCGTTGAAGTCGGATAGTTATTATGCATATCGTATTACCCTAGCAAATCCTCGGTTTCGTTTTCGTAGAACTAATTTTGTTGAGTTAATGATGCCTATTATCCATAGGGATTTGCTGCTTCAGGTCCTGCCTGTCTTTGCAAATAGGCACTTTGCGCAGGGCATGGACTTTATTTGGCACCAATTGGCAAGGGACCCACTGAGGGACGTTGCTATAATAGATGAAGTACCGATGGGGCATTACCGACCAAGGCAAACTAATCTCAAAGGTAATATGTCCAAGGCTGGTGTCGATATGATGGCAGAACGCGAACGAACTTTTAAAGAGCTATCTATACGAAGGCCAATTCTGAGAGTTCAGTCTGGGTTGCTAAAGGAAGGTCTTGTATTGAACAAAGGTCCACGTCTCACCTTGGAATTATTAAAAGGGCTTCTTGAGATATCGAAAAGTTGTAGTAATCCACCTATGAACTCACTCCATATCTTACACTCGATTGCATATCAGTACGTGGGCCGATCAAATGTATCTACATTTGATTATAGTTCCCTTTCTCAGATACAACGCAACTTTTCTTTATTCAGTTAGAATTACCAAATACATATTATGCTAAAGTAAATTCTTCATATCCTGACTCAATACTAAAGCAGTGAGACGTTTTATTGAAACAGTTCATTGCTTTAGTCTATTGTTTAGGTCCTGTTTACAAATAGGATTCACAAACCCAATAATTTGTGATTCAGGGTAATTTTTTGAGAGGTTACCTTGGTACGGACTTGATGAGTGATGATGAATAGACGTTTTTTGAGCAGTTTGTCGCTGCCATACGGGGACGAGGTGGTCGTAAACCGAAGGACCATCGCCGTGTTCTTGACGGGATCTTTTGGATTGCCAGAACTGGTGCACAGTGGCGCGATTTGCCCGAAGAGTTTGGGAAATGGATCAGTGTGTACCAACGGTTTCGTCGGTGGAGCCAAGCAGGGCTGTAGGAGTTGACCCTGTCCGTGTCGAATGACAGTAATGCAATGGAGTTCGTCCCAGTTTCCGGACAGTTTGATTAAACCGTTTATGCAGCCATTTTCCAAGTCCTTTGTTCAAATGCCTGACAAGGCGTATTGTACCCGATACCCGATACCCGATAGCCGAATGACGGCGTTGGCGGTTGTAAAATATCTCAATATATTCGGAGATCGCGGCCTTCGCCTGTTTTCTTGTGACGAATATTGTGTGGTGGACCAACTCCTTTTTCAAGGAGGTATCGAGCCTTTCCATGGGTGCGTTGTCCAAGCACTGGCCTTTGCGGCTCATGGGTTGTTTGACGTCAGCGGTGTACAGGATTTTGCGATATTCTTCGGAGCAATATTGCGACCCGCGATCCGAATGGTGGATAAGGCCCGCCACTGATCCCCGCCTTGCCAAAGCCATCATCAGCGCATCACAGCAAAGACTGGCTTTCATGTGCCGGTCCATAGCCCAGCCAACAATCTCCCGTGTTGCCATATCCTTGATGGCGGCCATGTACAGCCAGCCTTCTTCAGTAGCGCAATACGTGATGTCAGCGAGCCAAACGGTGTTGGGCGTAAAGCACTTGAGCAGCCCCTATTGAGTGGTCCGCTTTGAAAGTTAGTGCATGGTTGGCCTTTGGTCTATCGGAATAATGACTTCCGGAACTGGTGGGCGGTAGCCCAGAGCACTATGCGGTCGTTTGGTATTGTAGTGTTTCCTCCAGCTTTCTATGATTATTTGGGCTTCACGTAGGGAGTAGAAGATTTCTCCGTTCAATAATTCATCACGCATTCGCCCATTGAAACTCTCGCAATATCCGTTTTCCCATGGCGAGCCTGGCTCAATGTAGGCTGTTTGGGCTCCGGCGGCTTTGATCCACTTTTGAACCGCCTCCGCCACGAGCTCCGGGCCGTTATCTGAACGAATATAGGCAGGTATGCCGCGCAGGATAAACAGGTCCGTCAGCGCATCGATGACTTCGCTCGCATTCAGCTTTCGCTTCACCCGAATAGCAAGGCATTCACGCGTATACTCATCCAAAATATTCAACGTTCTGAATGCCCTGCCATCATCAGTGCGATGATGGACAAAGTCATAGGACCACACGTGATTGCGATACTGTGGCCGGAGACGTATGCAAGACCCATCATTGAGCCAGAGCCGCCCCTGTTTCGGTTGCTTCATGGGAACTTTCAGCCCCTCTCGTCGCCACAGACGTTCAACACGTTTATCGTTCACTTGCCATCCAGCCTCTCGGAGCAAAGCGGCAATGCGACGGTAACCGTAACGGCCATATTGGCGTGCCAGCTCAATCATATCTGCAACCAGCTGATCTTCATCCGCTCGCCCTTTGGGGAAGCGACGCTGTGTGGAGCGATGCTGACCAAGAACACGACAAACACGCCGCTCGGAAACCTTCACCTGACTGCGTATATGGTTAATGCAGGCTCTGCGACGAGCAGGGCTCAGAAGTTTCCCTTTGCAGCCTCCGTAAGGATCAGCTTGTCCAATGTCAGATCAGAGACCGCACGGCGCAAACGTTCATTTTCTTTCTGCAGCCGCTTCAGTTCCTTGAGTTGCTCCGTACCCATTCCGCCATACTGCTTCTTCCAACGGTAATAGGTTTGCTCGGTAACGCCGATCTGGCGGATCGCATCCAAGCGCGCCATTCCTTGCCCCATCAGGACTTCAACTTGCCGCAGTTTAACGACAATCTCTTCTGGTTTGGTCTCTTGATTCCCATATCGAGTCCTCCGTTTTCCTAATCATAAACGTGGAGCACTTCTTTGGGGGAGGCTCAAGGATAGGAAACGCTCTGTGCATCAATGAATTGAATTTTCAAAGACTTGTTTCCTTGGCGAAGAACGCTGCCGCTTTTTTGGTAACTCCCTTTCCTGACGAAGAAGCGTGACTTCCTTACGTAGGCGAGCAAGTTCTTTCTCAACATCATCATGCGGCCCCGATAGCAGATCCTGATCCCGATACTCGCGGCTCCAGTGGTTTAGATGTATAGTCCCGCAAGGAGATGGAATCAGTTTATTATTGATGTCATCTTGTAAGGAGGGGCTATGGGACAGGTATTACACGGTAGCGCCACGACTACTCACGCGGTTCGATCGGCCATCCAAAAATCGGATGCTACAATCAAGGAATTAAGCATCCGTTATAACATCAACCCTAAAACGGTGATGAAGTGGAAGAAACGGACCAGCGTAGAAGATCAACCCACGGGACGGGAAAATCCACGCTCTACAGTCCTTACTCTGGCGGAAGAGGCTGCATGTGTCGCTTTTCGCAAGCACTCTTTGTTAGCGCTTGATGACTGCCTTTATGCTCTGCAGGAAACGATCCCGAAGTTGACCCGCTCATCCCTCCACCGTCTATTCCAGCGTCACGCAATCTCGCGTCTTCCAGCTCCAGATAAGGATAAGGATAAGAAACGTTTCAAAGCTTATCCGATCGGCTATTTTCACATTGATATCGCGGAAGTACGAACTGCAGAAGGCAAACTGTATCTGTTTGTGGCCATTGATCGCACATCTAAATTTACCTTTGTGCAGCTGCATGAAAAAGCGACCAGAAGGGTTGCTGGAGACTTCCTACGTAGCCTCATCAAGGCAGTCCCCTATAAAATCCACACCGTTCTGACATACAAGGGCACCCATTTTACCGATCCCAAAGGCGACAGCTGGAACGCTAAGGACATTACGCATATGCTCGCTACTGACCAGCCATTTCGCTGCCATGGCTTTGTTCTGGCTTGCGCCCAAAACCATATCGATCATCAGCTAACAAAACCAGCTCACCCCTGGACGAATGGTCAGGTCGAACGCATGAACCGCACCCTCAAAGAGGCCTCTGTCCGGCGCTATTATTACCAGACACACAGCGAACTCCGCACTCATCTGGAAACGTTCATACAGGCTTATAACTTTGCCAAGCGCCTCAAGGCTCTCAAAGGACAAACGCCCTTTGAGTACATCACCAAACAATGGACAAAAGAGCCCGGTAGGTTCATAAAACAACCAGACCATCTCCTTGTGGGACTAAACATCTAACGTAGAGCGTGGGACACCAAGCTCGTCGGCAATCTCTGCAACCTTTCGTCCACTACTCACTACCAAACGTACAGCTTCCGGTTTGAACTCATCTGTATAATTCTTTTGCCCCTATCGCTTCATGCGACCCTCCTGTTGCTACTTTAACAGATGGGATGGTTGCCGCCCTCCCCAGACGACATTGCAATGTGTCAGGATGACGATCTTTAAGATCCAAGCAGAGAGGACAGCAATATGAAGACCATTATGATTGGCGTGGACCTGGCAAAGAATGTCTTTTGCCTTCACGGGACTTTAATGAATGGAGAATTGCTGTTTCGTAAGAAATTGGCAAGAAGTCAGTTTCTCAAGTTTATGGACAGGCAAGAACCGGCTGTTGTTGTGATGGAAGCCTGCGGGAGCGCTTCTTGGTGGGCGCGCGAATTAAGCACGTTGGGCCATCAGGTGAAGTTGATTGCCCCGCGCTATGTTAAGCCCTTTGTCAAACGTCAGAAGAATGACGTCAATGATGCCGAAGCGATTGTAATTGCGGCACAACGCCCAGAAATGCGTTTTGTCGAGCCCAAGACGGAACAACAGCAGGCCAGAGCGGTCCTGTTCCGTGCGCGCGAACGCTTGGTTCATCAGCGCACAGAGCTTGTGAATGCGCTTAGAGCCGTTCTTTATGAATTCGGTCATATCGTTACCACGGGGATCGGTCAGATCAAGCACATTAAGGCGCTCCTTGAAGATGAGGGGTGTCGTCTTCCCGCCTGCGTGAGCGAGGAATGCCATGATCTGCTTGTACAGATCGAAGAAAAAACAAAGCGGATTGAGGCCAAAACGCAAAAGGCAAAGCAACTGGCGGCGCGTACAGAGACTTCACGTCGTCTGCAGACGATGCCGGGGATTGGTCCAATAACTGCTCTTGCGGTGGAAAGCTTTGCTCCTGATATGAAGTCTTTTCGGTGTGGTCGAGACTTTGCGGCCTGGTTGGGGTTGGTGCCCCGCCAGTTCTCATCAGGGGGTAAGGAACGATTAGGTCGTGTCTCTAAAGCTGGGCAAGCCGACATACGGCGCCTTCTCATCGTTGGGGCAATGTCGCGGCTGAACTGGTTGGGGCGTAAGTCAATCAAGCAAGGCTCCTGGCTCGCTCGACTGGCAGCACGCAAGCCAAGGTTGCTGGTGGCGATTGCACTAGCCAATAAGATGGCACGACAGATCTGGGCAATGGTAACAAAAAAGGAAACCTTCAGAGACCCGTCGCTGAAGGCTGCATAATGTGCTTAGTGCACATCATGCCAATCGCCAGCGGCGCTTGACGGGAAGTGTAAGAAGCCGATGACCTGAATGGGCAAAATGATCGAACAGATCCGGACCGTGAAAACCAGTGCACTTCTAAGAGTATAACAGCTCGCTTAACAGATTTGGAAACGTTCCGCAGATCACCATACCGGCCAGCAGCTTTTGGAAGTGCTGCAAACAAAGGCCTGACAGAAGACTGCACTCGATCACTTGTCTGAACAGGAAAAACTTCTTGCATTACGGGCGGCAACCACAGAAGAAGTGCCTCCACTTTTACGGGGTAAGTCCAGTTTCCTCTTCATCTCCGTTTTCGGATTGACGTTAAAGAGCAGGCGCAACTCGTTGATTGTAGCATCCGATTTTTGGATGGCTGATCGAACTGCGTGAGTAGTCGTGCGCTGGCGTGTAATACCTGTCCCATAATTCCTCCCGAAAGGATGAAGTCAATGTTAAACTGTTTCCATCTCCTCGCGGGACTAAACAGCTAAGTATGTTAAAATAGCAACCTACACCATATTTCTCTTTGTTCCTGTTTGTTGTTTAGGCATATTGCCTCCTTGAGGAACTGATTGAACGCTACTGTTAGATATGTAGGTTTATCAATAAGATTGAGAATTAACTCTGCCCATGCACTGGAATCACGAGCACAAGTAAAACCATTCTGACCATTTTGAATATGCTTCGCGTATTGCCAATCGTCAGTACAAAGGCTGACGCCTCCCGCAACCGCATGTTCAATGAGTTTATTTGGTGAGCGACCCTTATTAAAGTTATTGTTTAGTAAGGGATAGAGACATATATGCGCTTTTATATGCGGTAAAGTCTTTCTATATTCGCTCCAAGGCATACTCGGCAGCAAATTCACGTTCTTGTGGTTCGCCAAGCTACTATCACGCATGTTAGAATGGGCAAGAATGACTTCAATATTTTTCGTATGGGGTATAACCTTCAATAATACTTGATCAACAAAATGATGATCCGCTTGATGCGTAAAAGAGCCAAGAGCAGCGATGCGTACGGGACACTTCTTTTCTTTCAAGTTTTCAAAGTGAGCAACACCTGATAGAGGCTCCGACCAATAAGGGCGAAGAAGAGTAACCTTTTTCTTGTTTTTAAATTTTTTCTGAAGGTATTCACTGGAAACCAGCAGTTCATCAGCTTGATTGACCAACTGCGAGTGCTGTTTTTTATGAAACCGTCTTAATTCTTTCCTATAAGTTTGAGGTAATGCTCGGTCCTCCATACCGCCTTCAATATCGTCATCAATGAGATAAACAAGCTTGCGTTTCTTATCTCGCAACACTGCGTTAATAATAGACTCGGTGTCACGCCGCAGTATGATATTATAATGTTTGGTGCAAAATGTATTAGCACCAATTCGAATTATTGGTTTTCGTGACATAAGACCTGATGGTCCCACAAGGTCCTGGCATGCATTTAAGAAATACAAATCACAAGTTGGTATCGATCTAGGTGTTTGTAGCCATTTAGGAATTTTTTTTTTATATGCAAAGGTTTCTTCTTATCCGAAATTAGTAATAAACTTAGCCATTGTTTCCAGTTAACAGCCGTATTTAATTATATCACATTTTCCTATGGCGCATCAAACTGAGGGGGGGAGAAATGTTTGGGCAAGTATAGTCCTCCTCATTTGTGGTGGAGTTTAGCAGTAGAGTTATACCTCCGGATTTATTGTAGTTTATAGTGCAACTTAAAAGTGTCTAGAGTCATCAGCCATCAAGCTGAGCCATATCCAGCGTGAGTTATATAGGGCACCTCTAAAAATTCCAATTCTGCTTTTTTGTTGTATAGTCAATGACTTGAAACGACGAATTTGAGGGTTCATGGGGCAGCTTGGATTTTTTGATATTGCCACTCGCTATAAGGATCTCGACGCAAGCAATGATCCGCTGGCAAAGATCGATACAGTCATTCCATGGGAGAGTTTTCGCGCTCGGCTTGAAAGCATCTGGCGTCAGCGCTCAGATGGTCGCAAGTCCAAAGCGGGGCGCAAACCCTGGGATGCGGTCTTAATGTTCAAGGCGATCATCTTGTGTGCCCTGTATAACCTGTCGGATGATCAGGCTGAATATCAGCTGCGTGATCGCTTGTCATTCATCCGCTTTTTAGGGTTGGGACTAGAGGATCGTGTTCCCGACGCCAAAACCATTTGGATGTACCGAGAGCAGCTGGCTCAGGCGGGTGCCATCCAGGCGTTGTTCGATGATTTTGATAGCTACTTGAAAGGGCAAGGGTATCTGGCCATGGGCGGCCAGATTATTGATGCTTCAATCGTTCCAGTCCCAAAGCAGCGCAACCTGCGGGAGGAAAACGCAACGATCAAGTCTGGAGAAACTCCCAAGGACTGGGCCGACAAAACCTCTAAGCTTCGCCAAAAAGATACGGATGCCCGCTGGACGAAAAAGCGAGGCCAAAACCATTTTGGCTACAAGAACCACATAAACATTGATCGTCGACATAAGTTGGTGCGTCGGTACGAGGTGAGCGATGCAGCGCTGCATGATAGCCAAACTCTGGACGCGCTTCTGGATGAGAATAATACCTCTTCGCAAGTGTGGGCTGACAGCGCCTACCGCTCAGCTGAGGTTGAGCAAAAGCTGGCAGACAAAGGCTTGAAAAGCCAGATACACCGCAAAGGCAAGCGCAACAAGCCGCTGAACAAAAGGCAGCAGCAGGGCAATAAAACCCGCTCATCGGTCAGAGTTCGTGTTGAGCATGTCTTTGGCGCACAAAGCAATGACATGGGCGGGACACTGGTTCGATCCATCGGCTTGATCAGGGCCAAAGCCCATATTGGACTGAAAAACCTGAGCTATAACATGCGACGTCTGGTACAGCTTGAGCAAAATACTGCCTATTCTCGCGCTACATCCTAGGACCACGGCAGCAATAGCTGCCTGTTCCCTGAAGAAACACCCTGTACACCCCCGCAACGGGAAAGCTCAACGCGAATGGCCGGCCCTTGGAAAAGAGCGGGCGTTCTTTAGTCGTGCAAAAATTCTAGAAAAACTGTTTTTCAGAGGAGCCCTATAGTTTGTGCATTCATCCTGTGTGACTTGGCTCAGCGCCTCTTGAATGGCTTTACATAGAGTGTCGAAGCACGGCGCTTCGGCACTTCTGACCAACGCTTTAATTTTGGCAAAAAGCATTTCAATCGGGTTGAAGTCTGGAGAGTATGCGGGCAGGAAGCGCAGTTGTGCGCCTTTGGCCTCAATAGCGTTTCGTGCTTCAGCGTTTTTGTGAACATTTAAGTTATCGCAGATGACAATATCTCCCGCTTTGAGAGTTGGGACAAGGGCCTGCTTTACCCAAGCCGGCGATAAAACTGTTGTTCTGCCAATGCCCATAGGGCACGGATCCGAAACAGGGTTGCCCGCGTGTCGACCGTCCCTGCAAGCGGGTCATTTTTGTATCAAAGCCGCTTTCATCAATGAAAACCAGCGATCCCAAGTCAAGAGGTTTCATTGCACCCTGCCACTCTTCGCGGGCCTTCGTGATATCTTCACGAGTTCGCTCTTTGGCAATAAGTGTCTTTTTTCGCGTTAAGCCGTGCCGGGACAGCAAGTTGCTCAGGGCACTTTGTGAGGCTGAAACCCCTTTGGCCGCTAAGATATTCACGAGCTCATGTAAAAAGATATCCGGTTGGGAGCGAACACACGAGACAATGAAGGATGCATACCTTTCAAGGGAGGCGGAGCGGCGGTCCCCACCCATTGGCAGGGCTTCACAGCGGTTCTCCCTGCGCCAGATCCATGCCCAACGTGTAGCTGTAGAGCGAGCAACCATTAGCCTGCGTCCCGCTGCACTTGCTGACATCCCCGTATCCAGAAGAATAATAAATCGTTTCCGCAAGTCTCGTGAATATGGCTTTCCCATTCATACCGACCTCCCTAAACGGCTGGTTGATTGAATCAGAAAAAAAACAGAAAGGGAATCCTACGACTCAAGCTGAAGCACGGTGACTCTAACCTGACTGAAAATACTGCATGCCTGTCCGGTGCCCACTTTTCGATGATACGCTTTAGTGAGGCATGCTTTCAAAAACGGGGAGGCGGAGACCGCTCGTGCTACCGCACCCTGTACCTTCTAAGCGGTGATTTTTTCCTATCTTCATGAGGGTTGGCGCACACTATATTCCTAAGGGGAATGAGACGGGCTGAAGACCCAGATTTTCCACTGGGCAGATGAATAGAATTCAGCTTCAGATAAGTTTTCTCTGTCATGTGAGATAAATCCATTATATGGAATCTTAGTGCGTACCTATGGGTCAATGATAAAATAGATTTCAATACATAGGCGCAAAATATAATTTTGTTTCACTGTCAAACTTCCGGAAAACCTATGAAAATCTTTCAATTACTGGCTCTGTGTGCCTGTATTGCGCTTGCTGCCTGTCAGCAAGGAGAGACAGAGGCTGATGCGGCTGCCAAGCTGGACATCTTTCCTGCTGAAGCTTCTGGCAAGATCCTGATTGCACCCTACAAGTTCGAAGATAAGGGTGAGATGTGCCAATGCCAGTACATCCTTAAAAACACCAGTGACAAGACACTGCAAAGCTTCCGCTCCACTGTTTACGTGACAAACGAAAATGGACGGTTTGCCTGCGATATTGGTGTAATGGGGGACAAAGTTGAGGCAGGGGAGACGCAAATTCTCACCAATATGACCAATGCCCAGAAATGCGGAAATGTTCAATCTTTGGAGCATTACTACAATGACCGCTGTTCCTTCAAAAAAGGGTATGGAAATGATTGTTCAGATGAGGATTTGAACTTCATGAATAACGCTGGCATCAGCTGGACACATGATGCAGATTCCGGCGAAATTATCTCAAAGTAATCACAGGCCTTAAGAAGAAAAAGCCGCCTATCTGTGGGGCGGCTTTTTATTTGTCTTTCACTTGATCTTGAGAAAACCTATTTCGATAATCGCGCGGTGTCAGGCCGACGATTTTGTGAAAGAGCTTTCTGAATGCCGAGATATCAAAATATCCCACTTGCATTGCAATGTGCTCGATGCTGGACGGGCTGAGCTCCAAAAGTTCACGAGCTTTGGCAATGCGCAGGTTTTGAAGGTACTTTGAGGGGTTCAAGCCTGTTGCAGTTAGGAAGCGGCGCACGAATGTCCTCTCTTCCAGCCCTGCGGTGCTGGCCATTTCGGGCACGGTGAGCGGACCCGAGTACTGCGCTTGCAGCCAGTGCTGGGCTTTTAGGATGGCCGTGTCGCCGTGGGACAGGTTTGGAGAGAACAGGTTATAATAGCTTTGTTCGCGCTCGCCCGGGTCAATCAGAAAATAGCGGGCTGTTTCTAGCATGATTGCTGGTCCTAAAAACCGCGCGATGAGTTTCAAGCCCAAGTCTGTCCATGCCATGACACCTCCTGCGGTAATTATGTCCCCGTCATCAATGATCAGGCGATCCGGATCCAGTTTTACATTGGGGAAGCGGTCTTTGAAGGATTGCGTCAACGCCCAGTGGGTTGTTGCGCGCCGGTTATCTAAAAGACCGCTGGCTGCCAATGGAAATGCACCCGCACATACGGAACACATCAGCGTTCCTTTCTCGTGTTGTTGTGTAATCCAGCTTAGCAGTTTCCCGTCTATTTCTGCTGATGAGCCCCCGTCAAGTGAGGGGGGAAGAATGATTGTGGTGTAGGTGTATTGTTCAGGCTTAAGGGCATTGAAGTCTTCGATAATGTCGCACAGCAGTTGTGGATGAGACGAGGTGTGCTCTGCTTCGAACCGGCTGGCTGTCTCAAACAGATCCTGCAATCCGTAGACTGCGGCCTTTTGAGCGAGGGGGTAGGCGGCAATCCCAATGCGGTAGACGGGCCTAGTTGAGTTCATTTGTCTGATTTAACCCGAAATATGTCAGATGCACCAATCACGGTAACTTGGAGTCGTTTCTATATTCATCCTCGGTTTTAACGAATGGAGAACAAAATGTCTAAACGTGCTCTTATTGTAATTGATGTGCAGAACGATTATTTCCCAGGTGGTAAATGGGAACTGCATAACATTGAAGCGTCTGCAGCAAACGCTGTGCGTGTTCTGGAAAACGCCCGTGCAAACGGCGAGACTGTCATCCACGTTCGCCACGAGTCCGTGGAGGATAATGCCCCATTCTTTGCTCCGGGCTCCTTTGGCGCTGAATTCCACTCAACTGCAAAGCCTCAGGCAGGTGAGCTGGAAGTACTGAAGCACCATGTGAACTCCTTTAAGGAAACAAACCTCAAGCAGTTACTTGATGAGCGTGGCATCACGGATGTGACCATTGTTGGCGACATGAGCCACATGTGCATTGACGCTGCAACGCGTGCTGCAGCTGACTATGGATACGTTGTTACGGTTGTTGAGGATGCTTGTTCTTCTCGTGATCTGGAGTTCAACGGCGAAATTATTCCTGCGGCTAACACCCATAAGGCCTACATGTCAGCGCTGGGTTTTGCCTACGCAACCATTACAACAACAAGTGAATACGTAGCTGCAAACGGCTAATAGGCTCATGACTCCTCATCGACCTGACCTTACCCTACCTCGCACAGCGGGGTAGGGTTTGTGTCATTTCAGGGCTTCAACGTTGCCAGTTTTGCGCCAAAGCCGATGAAGACCATGCCTGTTACGCCCTTCAAATATCTTTGAAAATTACCATTGCGGGCCACGCCGCTCAGCTTTGACAGCAGCAGCACCATGGAAGTGAACCAGATGGCGTTCAAGACGGAGTGAATGAAGATGAGCAGGATTGAGGAGGTGATTGTCGCATCACCCATTGAAATGAACTGGGGGAATGCCGCAAGGTAGAACATGGAGACTTTGGGGTTGAGTGTGTTGGTCAGCAAGCCTTCGAAGTAAGCGCTGGAAAGAGTCATTTTCTTTTTGGAGGGTGTGGTTTCAGCGGCAGGTTCAGCGCCTTTGAAAGATGCATAAAGGGCCTTTGCTCCCACCCAGCACAAATAGGCGGCACCAATATATTTCACAATGGTAAAGGCGGTTGCGGATTGAACCAGAATGACTGAAATGCCCAGTACGGCCAGTAGGCCATGTAGGTAAAACGCTGAAACGAAGCCTGCTATGTTTGCAAAACCGGCGCTGCGCCCGGATGTGGGCACTGTTTTGGCGATGAGAACCCCATTCGGGCCGGGGGAGATGACCAGAAGTGACGTAATGATTGTGAAACTGATGATCTCTGACCAACCCATGCAAGCTATCCTTTTATGTAAGGCTCTTCGTTTACTATGAGTACGTAATAGTCACAAGCTTTTATCAGCTGCAGTGGGGAAGTGGTGTTGGCACGGCCCCTTGGAAAAAGTGTCTTCCAAAATGTCCCGATAAAGAGTTCTATCAGCATCAATAGCCACGTTACAGTTGGGGCGTACTTTACCCCGCCAGTCCATGATTGTGGCTCCCAATGTGTGATCGCCCTTAAGCTCCACATCTATCCGGCAGGGCTTTAGCGTTACCACCTCTCGTTTTATGAGGTGAGCAATGCACAGCCCGTCATGGACAGGGGAAGAGGTTCCTTGAGGGGGGCCGTTGATCTGGTTAAAGGTCTGGATTCTCTGTTCTATGAGCTGTGCGGCGTGCAAGCCTGCGGGTGTGCCTAGGGACGCAAAACGGGTGCAGTCATTTAAAGACACCTGCGCCTTATAGGTGGCATCCAGAGGAATAACCGTGAGTTTTGGAAAGCCCGCGTTAAACACCAAGGATGCGGCTTCCGGATCTACCCAGATGTTGAACTCGGCGGCAGGTGTGGCCCCGCAAATGGCATGGGAGCCGCCCATAAGGACAATTTCCGCTATCATGTCTTTGAGCTTTGGTTCCAGCGTGAGAGCGCTGGCAATGTTGGTGAGTGGGGCGGTGGGCACAAGCACGATCGGGTCACTGGTACTTCTATATGTCTCGACAAGAAACTCCACTGCACTTTGTGCGTGCTTTTGGATAGTTGCTGGGGGAATATCCAAATAGACACCTTTGGTTTTGCCAATAAGGCCGCACTGCACGCGAGGGACTGGAAAGTCTGGCCGGATCAGAGGGCGGGCCTGCCCCTCATAAACGGGAGTATGAGAGTGGCCGATTGCCTCCAGAACCCGCAGGGCATTTTGGCTGCAAAACTCGACGGGCGCATTGCCGTTAACTGTCGTTATACCAATGAGATCAATCTCTTTGCTGAGCGCTGCCAGCATAATGGCGATGGCGTCATCCGTGCCTGGATCGCAGTCGAGAATAACTTTCTGGGGCATGTGTTTTCTCTCTTGAACCTACAACGACTGGAGGAATTATAGTGAGTCCCACTTAAGGATTGGAGGGGAAAATGCTTAGGAAAACGGGTATAGATAACAACGTCTATCTGAGTGAAACGAGGCTGCTGGATTTCAAATGCAAAGACATTCAGAAACTGTTGAATGAGCGGGGCTGGAAAACACTTAACATCTATGAGCGGATCGGGGCGGCCTATGACTTTGTGCGTAATGAGGTCAAGTTCGGTTACAACGCTTCCGACGATATTCGCGCAAGCCATGTGTTGAGCGATGGCTACGGGCAGTGCAACACCAAAGGCACTTTGCTTATGGCTTTGCTGCGCGGGCTGGGTATTGCCTGCCGCCTGCACGGGTTTACCATTCACAAATCCTTGCAACGGGGTGTGGTGCCGGAACTGGTTTACCGTCTGGCTCCAGACAATATTCTGCATTCGTGGGTGGAAGTTCAGTTCGAGGGGGAATGGCGCAATCTGGAGGGCTTTATTCTGGATGAGGAGTTCCTGAGGTCCTTGCAAAATGAGTTTGCCCCAAAAAGCCCGAGCCTTTGCGCCTATGGTGTAGGTACAGCCTGCCTCAGCTCACCGCCTGTTGAGTGGATGGGCAGCGATACCTACATTCAAAAGACCGGAATTAACAATGACTTCGGTGTTTATAACAGCCCTGATGATTTTTACGCCGAGCATATGCAAGGCTTTTCACCCCTTCTGCGCATAGCCTACGCCTATGGCATCCGCCATTGGATGAACGCCCGCACACGGGCCATCCGGCACGGGCGTATTCCGAAGATTCCTGCTTAAGTGAGATGGACTGTACATGTGGGGCTAGCGTACACTCCAACTTACAAACAGGTAATACTCCCTAAAATTCAGGGAGAAAAGTATGACGGTAAATCAGGTTACATTATTGTTGGTGCTAGTGGCGGTGTTCGGGTTTGTCATCGCAATTTATGTACAAATTTGGCGAGAAAAAAAGCAAGGTAAGCACAAAGTACATGGCCCACATACGCCTAGTGTGGCCTATGATCAGAAAGAAATAGTACGCAGCACGCAAGTAGTATCCGATAGAACGCTTGAGCGTTAACAGAAGTCAATAGGTGAAATAAGGCGGTAATATCCAGATTTATCAGGGCAGTAGATATCTGTCTGCCCTAATATTACCGTTACAAAAATGCCGTTTTTTCACCCTCTGAGCGGGTTGAATTCCCCCCCCTTTTCCAAGGCTGTTTTGTAGGCGGGGCGTTCGTTCACTTGGCTGATATACCCTTTGATATTGGGGTACTTGTCTGTAAGGCCAAGGCGTACGTGGGCGACTTCCAGAGAATAGGCAAGGACGATGTCTGCCGCAGTCAGTTCGTTGCCCGCGATCCACTTGGTACGGCCAAGCTGGTCTTCAATGTGGGCGAGCATACCGTTCAGGCGTGGTTCCAGAAAAAGGGCTCTGACCTTGGAGGTAACCGCTTTGATGATTGGGCGCATGAAAAACGGCGGTTTGGTTTCCATGCGATTGAAAATGAGCGTGTCCAGCAGGAGAGGGGTGAGGCTGCCCTGACAGGCGTGGAACCAGTAGAGATAAAGCGCCCTGTTTTCGGTCCCAGCTTCTGGCCTGAGTGTTTTATTGGGGTATTTGTCCAGAATGTAATCAACAATGGCGTTGGTTTCGGGAAGGACCAGATCCCCTTCAGTGATGATGGGAGCGGTTCCTACAGAGTGGAGGTGTTTATACTCCTGCGGGGCTAGAGATGTTGTCTCGTCGCGCTTGTATTTCTTCAGATCATACTCAGCGCCCAGCTCTTCCAGTAGCCACAAAATGCGAATGCTCTGTGAGTTTTCAAGGTGATGTAAGGTAATCAAGTGTCTGCCCCGTCCCGACTTATGAAAATGCTCTAAAGGAATCCTATGGGTTTCAATACTATAGGTTTTAATGGAATTGGAAAGAGCAGGAGGCGCGGGTGGCTTGGCTTCTTATTTCTCAACCAAAAGGGTGGAGAACACGACCTGCTTAATTTGAGTATTGGCCTGAATGTGGTTCCAGCCGCATTGGTGGACCAGAAGGTCCCAGCTTTGCATGGAGCTGAGGCTCCATAAAAGATCTACGGCAGTTTTTTTATCTAAATCAGCTCGAAGGATACCAGCTGTTTTCAGCTCTTCTACCAGTTGATGGTAGAACTTTTTCAGTTCGCTCATACGGTCATTCCACGCGGCGGCGGCGTCTTTGTCATTCGCCAGCGAGCCTATGAGGTGCATAGCAACAGGGTGTATTTTAGGCACGAACGCCAGCCATGCATCCAGACATCCCTCCAGCTTTGCAAGTGCTGATGCCTTTGACATGGCGGCTGTGAAGCCTTCCCAGATGCAGAACGTCTCGTCGGCATGGCGCACAAGAGCTATGAGCAGCCCGGCGCGGGTACCGAAGTGATTGTAAACCGACTGACGGGTAACCCCTGCCTCAGTGGCGATGACCTGCAGTTTAACCGCAGCCCCTTCGCGTGCGATTACCTCCCACGCAACATCCAGAATTTCCGATTTGGTTCGATCTGATTTTTTAATTTTTGACACGTGTAAAAAAATCCACTATTTGACACATGTAAAATTATTATAGAGGGATTGCTATGAGTGCAATAGCCAGTGACACACAGCGCATTGAAACATTGCTGCAACACTATGGAGACGGAACAAAAGGGGATGCACCAACACGGACCCAATGGGAAAAGATTCTTGAACGTGGGCAAGATGCCCCGATCACCCTCATAAACTTTTTCAAGTTTTATGAAACCGCTCGGTACGCTGGGGACAGCGAATTAACCGGCAGCGGGAAGGAAGCCTTCGAACGCTATGCCAGTGTAAGCGGGCCGGCACTGCAAAGGGCAGGGGGCAAGTTTCTGTTAGTCGCGCCATTCGAGCACATGTTTGCTGGAGAGGAGGAGGACTGGGACGTGATTGCCATTGGTTCCTACCCCGGAACGACTGCGCTTCTGGACCTGTTTGAAGACAAAGCTTACCAAGGCTGTTTCTTTCACAGGACCGCGGCTTGTGCAAAACAGAAGGTCTATATCGCCAGCGCGTGAGTGTACTGCCAGTTACTACTCCATTAATAGTTTACGTTAGGGCGCTTAGAGTTGTGTGCCCTAACGTCGTGCCTGTTACAGCGCCGCAACATCCCTTTGTTTTAGCCTGAAATCGGATCTTTTTCAGCCATGTCAATGTTTACCATTTGTTAACCTTTGGCTATTTCCTCGAGATCAATCAGGCACTAATAATTCGGAAAAAAATGAAAAAGTTTGCACTCGCTGTTGCCGCGCTCTCACTATGCTCTGCCTCCTCTGCTTTTGCGCAGGAAACTCTTGGCCAAAAACAGGAACCACTTAGTCTAAAAGACGGCTGGTATGTTGAAGCCCTTTCGGGTGTGAGCTTAGGTGAAATGACTTTAGAGTCTAATAGTTCAGATTTTAATGCCGATGAAACCAGCTTCATTGGTCGTGTCGCAGTCGGTAAGTCCATCAGTGAAAATCTGCGTGTAGGCTTAGAAGGATCCTATTCTCCTGCCTACTCGGAATCTTACAATAGCAATGGGGTTTCCGTAGATGAAGAGATGGATGTTTGGTCTATTTTGGCAGTTGCTTATTATGACTTTCAAAACAAGACACGCTTCACACCATTTGTAGGTGGTGGTGTTGGTATTGGTATCATTGATACAAAGTTCACTGCTAGCAATGGGAGTGCTAAAGCGTCACTTTCTGATACAACGACACATGCTGCTTTGAAACTTGCTGCTGGTGTATCTTTTGATCTTCATGAGAATGTGAAGGTTGTTGCTGATTACAGCTTGAACTACCTCCATGATGCCGAAGCTTTCGATTCAGTTGACATAACAGGCATTCAGAATACCTTCAATCTAGGTCTTCGTTACACATTTTAAGTGAACTCCAGCTTTAGCTGGTTGGAAGCCCTCGGAACACAGGTTCCGAGGGCTTTTTTATGAGGTGGTATGCTGCCAACTATACGCCTCTTGTTTCCTTGATAGTCTGCGCCAGCTCTCTGCTGGCCTCAGCCGGGTCACTTGTCCCGCAAATGGCTGAGATGACAGCCACACCATCAGCGCCGTTTTTAATCACCTCTCCCGCATTTGCCAGATTGATGCCGCCAATGCCGACTACGGGGAGTTTGCTGTTATGGGTCAGAGTGCGGAACAAGTCCTGATCCAGATATTCCGCGTCGTCTTTGCTGCCCGTTGGAAAACATGCGCCAAGGCCGATGTAGTCGGTGATTTTCGGGTCGATTGCCTCGAATTCCTTCCTAGTGGAGGCGGAGACGCCGAGGATGAAATCCGGCCCCAGAAGCTCACGCGCTCGGGCCGCTTGCAAATCGCTTTGCCCCACATGAGCGCCATCTGCGCCGATTTCCAAGGCAATGTCGACGCGGTCGTTGATAATCAAGGGAACTTTGAGGGGTGAGAGCGCCGCTTTCAAGCGCTTTCCAAGTGCGACTTGCTCCCCGCTCCTTCCACTCTTATCCCGCAGCTGCACCATTGTCGTGCCGTTGTTGGCAGCTGCCAGTGCAATGTCTACGGGATCAATGCCGTTGCAGTCCTGCGGACCCAGAACCAGATAGAGGGAGAGGTTAAACGGAGGCTTCATTGATCTTCACGCGGGCAGTTGTTTTGATTTGCTCGTCACTAAGTTGATAGAGGCCGTTGATAATATCCAGTTGCAGGCTACCGGGGCCTTTGGTGTCTTTGGCCGCCAACTCTCCGGTGATGCCGAGGAATAGCATGGCGTGGGTGGCGGCAAGAAACGGATCATCATTCACCGCAAGGGTCGCGCCAGTGAGGGCGGTGGCTGTGCAGCCGAGGCCAGTGACATAAGGCATCATGGCATCGCCATTTTCCACCAAGGCCACACGGGAACCATCGGTGATGTAATCCACCGCACCAGAGACAACCACAACCGCGCCTGTACGCTGGGACAGCTCCTTGGCGCTGTCAAAAGCGGCTTCCGAGCTGTCGGTGCTGTCAACGCCTTTGCCGCCGCCGCCTTGTCCGGCCAGCGCCATGATTTCGGAGGCATTACCGCGAATGACGGTGGGCTTGCTTTCCAAAAGTTCTACTGCAAGCTTTGTACGGAAGGAAAGGGCGCCCACGGCCACAGGGTCCAGAACCCACGGTGTACCTGCCTGTTGGGCGGCCTTTACCGCAAGTTTCATCGCCTGGGCCTGTGCCGGTGTTACTGTACCCACATTTACAACCAGTGCACCCGCCACACTTGCCAGTTCCGGCGCTTCTTCAGGGCCATCTACCATGGCAGGGGATGCGCCCAGTGCTAGAAGCGCGTTCGCTGTGGTGTTGGCCACCACAATGTTGGTCATGTTATGAACAAGCGGGCTTTGCTCGCGAAGAGTTTTCAATGTGGTGCAGGCACTTTGAGCAGGGTTCATCGTCAATCCTTGAGTGTGGTGGCAAAGCTGTCTTTTACGCGTCTATTGAGGAACTTGGCAGGGCGGAAGGCTCTGCCAGCTTCAACGTTCTCGTTTTAGGAGTAAGGTTTAGCGGTGCGCGTTAGGGAGTGCAAGCGGTTGGAGTGCTCTAGCGCCTGCGGTGAGCCTTGTCGTAGGCGTCAAGCAGATGGCCGCTGTTCACTTCCGTATAAATCTGGGTGCTGGAAAGGCTTGAGTGGCCCAATAGCTCTTGAATAGAGCGCAAGTCACTGCCGTTGGAAAGCAGATGGGTGGCGAAGGAGTGGCGCAGGGCGTGCGGGGTTGCCGTGTCTGGCAGGCCCAAGGCGCTGCGTATCTTTTGCATGGCTAGCTGAATAAGGCGTGGATTGAGCTTGCCGCCGCGCACCCCGCGAAACAAGGGGCTGTTGCCATCCAGATGATGGGGGCACTGGCTCTTGTAGTCTTCAATCGCCTCAATCACCACCGGCAGCACCGGCACCAAACGCTCCTTGTTGCCTTTTCCGCGAATGCGCATGGAGGACTGGCCCTCTTTGGGGGCTTGGTTGACGTTAAGGTTCAAAGCTTCGGAAATACGCAGGCCGCAGCCGTAAAGTAAGGTGAAAACAGCTGCATTGCGCGCCTCTACCCACGGTGTATCTTCAAATCCCAAATCCTTGGTGATGATGGTTTTGGCTTCTTCCACCGGCAAAGGTTTGGGCAGGGAGCGGGGAAGGCGCGGGGTTTTGATGGCAGATGCACCGGCGGCATTGGCTTGTCCGCGCCGCTCCAGAAAGCCCAGAAACGAGCGAATGCCTGCAAGGCCGCGGGCCAAGGTCCGCGTTTGTGCCCCTTCATGGCGCCGGTTTGCTAGAAACGCTCTGAACTGGGGGGGCTTCAAATCCCCCAGATCCTTGATGGCTGGTGGTCCGCCTTGATAGTCTGTCATAAACCGCATGAACTGGCGCATGTCCCGCTCATAGGCGATGACAGTGCGCTCGGATAAACGGCGCTCGGATTCCAGATGGGACAGCCAGTCCTCAACCGCGCTCGCAAGGTCTGGCTTGCAGATAATCAGCAGGTCCTCTGAATTCCCGATGGGTGCGCTCATTTTGTTCACTTTATGTTTTAGTTGCCCTGAAAGGGTTATTGCGCGTTTTTATGGCTGTTTCAAACTGATTATCGGTTTGGACTGGGGGAGCTGCGATAAAAATTCAAAACCCGGCTCCAACATACGGGTTGCCATTACCTTGAGCTGCCTGAATTTTGGCATTGCGCTCCAACTCCCATTCGGAAATGGGATCGCTGCCCCGCCATTGCTCAAACATGTCCTGCTCTGCCTGTGTCAGCTCAAGGCCATAGGTTGCTTGCATGTAAAAGTAAGTCCTAGCGATATCACCGCGGACTGGCTCGTCCGGCTCCATAAGGTCGGCAGCAAAGTCAATTTCAAAGTCACAGGCACCATAGGAACGAGTCTCGCCGTCCAAAATAGCCATTCTATAGTTGGAGCGGTCGCCGTTCAGCTCGCCAACGGCGGGCACAAGGTTGTTGAGGTCTGCTTCCATCATGGCAAATTCCGGATCAACTTTCGTGCAGCAGCGGCGGCCTTTGTAGGCCTTGCCCTTGGAGGTGGTGCAGGCGGGGTGGCCTTCCTGCCAACAGGCACGGTAAGAGCCAAAACGGGAGGCGGGGACAACGTGTTCCCACTCGATGCGCTGGCCGCGCTTGGCGTTCTTGCGTGGTTCGTAGCCACAGGAGGCAGAGTTGACTTGCTTCTTGTCGGAATAGGTGCAGCCACAATAAAAGCTGATCCGCTCGTCCTCGTCTTGATAGATATCCCGCTCCAGAATTTTCTTAGCGGTGCTGAACTTGAAATCGGGCTCGGCAAGGGAAGGTGTGCCAAGCAGGCATAGGCAAAGGACAGTGATAAAAGGGCGCAGAAGGGCCATGTGTATTCCTTGGTTTCTTCTTTGATACCAAGGTGCATAGGGCTCTTTAAGATCGTGTTAACCATAAATTTCGGATTTGTTTATGATTGTTGGTTTATAGCCACAAAAAAGCGCGGAAACCGAGTGGTATCCGCGCTTATGGCCACCTTGCTTTAAGGGAAGTTTCTTCAGCTTTTAACAGATGAGTTTATGGTGTGTCTGAGCTAGCTCCCGGCACGGGGGCCGGGATTATGTTTGAGAAAGGACTTTGCGCCTTGTTCTCGGGCTCAGGGATAAACTCTACTGCGATTAAGCCTTAAACGATGCTCTGGCCTGTTTTTGCCCAGTCAGCCATGAATGTTTCAAGGCCTTTGTCTGTGAGCGGGTGCTTTATGAGACTTTTCAAGGTTGATGGCGGAATTGTTGCAACATCCGCGCCAAGCAGTGCGCAGTCTTTCACGTGGTTTGCTGTGCGGATAGAGGCCGCCAGAATTTCTGTGTCGAACAGGAAGTTGTCATAGATCTGACGAATGTCGGAGATCAGGTCCAGACCGTCCACGTGGATGTCATCCAAGCGGCCGATAAATGGAGAAATGTAGGTTGCGCCAGCTTTTGCAGCCAAAAGTGCCTGATTTGCAGAGAAGCAAAGGGTTACGTTTGTTTTAACGCCTTTGTCTGCCAGCGTGCGGCACGCTTTCAGGCCATCCAGAGTAAGAGGCAGTTTTACACAAATATTGTCGGCAATTGCTGTCAGCTCTTTTGCTTCGGTCAGCATTGCTTCTGCTTCCATTGCAACAACTTCAGCGGAAACAGGACCCTCGACAATATCGCAGATTTCAGCGATTACCTCTTTCATTGGCCGACCGGACTTGAGGATCAGGGACGGATTTGTCGTCACACCGTCCAGAAGTCCTGTTGCTGCCAACTCTTTAATCTCAGCTGTATCGGCTGTATCAACGAAAAACTTCATGCCAAAAGGGCTCCTTATAAGGCCTTCTTCTTTCCAGTTTTGGTGAAGAGAGCGAATGCGATGGGTAATTTATCGCCCCTGTTTAGCCTAGACTGTACCGCGTGAACAACATTAATGTGCAAGAACACGGAAGAGGAATGGTATTTTGAGCGCTGAGCCCAGCTTCTTTACCCCCAGTGAAACGGGAGCGGATGAGGTGATTGTGCCTGTCTTGGTGCCGGTTGCCGTGTCGGGTGCTTATTCCTACAAGGTGCCCGCGGGTATGCAGGTTCGCCCCGGTAGCATTGTACGTGTGCCCCTTGGTCCGCGTGAGGTGGTCGGCGCGGTTTGGGACGGGGAGCCAGATGCGGGCGTCAACCCAAAAAAGCTGAAATCAATTCTCCACATCTATGATGCCGCACCCCTGCAGGATGACCTGCGCAAATTCGTAGACTGGATTGCCAAGTGGACGCTGGGCTCGCCCGGCATGGTTCTGCGCATGGTATTGCGCTCGGAAGCAGCTCTTGAAGCCGAGCCCATGCTGGCGGGCGTGCGAAGAGTGCGCGGGGTGGAGCCCGAGCGGGTGACACCGGCGCGGGGCAGAGTGCTGGAGCTGGTAGATGAAGGGATGGCGTGGACCAAACCCGGCCTAGCAGGGGCCGCTGGTGTCAGCTCCTCTGTGGTTGAGGGCTTGAAAAAGCAAGGCGTTCTGGAAACCGTGATGTTGCCCGCAACGCCGCCGCTGCCCGACCCTGACCCTGAAATGCCCGGCAGGAAACTGACGGAGCAGCAGATAACAGCGGCGAATGCGCTGATCAGCGGCATTGGTAAGGGCAGCAAAACCTATCTTATTGACGGGGTGACGGGATCGGGTAAGACGGAGGTCTACTTTGAGGCTATTGCCGAAGTGATGCGTCAGGGACAGCAAGCCTTGATCCTTGTTCCCGAAATTGCTCTGACCAATCAGTTCCTGAACCGTTTTGAAGAACGCTTTGGCGCAAAGCCCGCCGAGTGGCACTCGCAGGTGCCACCAAAACGACGGGAGCGCACATGGCGCGGCGTTGCCAATGGCGAGGTGAAAGTGGTGGTGGGCGCTCGTTCCTCTTTATTCCTGCCCTTCAAGAACCTTGGCCTTGTGGTGGTGGATGAGGAACATGACGCCGCATACAAACAAGATGACCGCGTCTCTTATAATGCACGGGACATGGCGGTGCTGCGTGGGCATATTGCCAAGTTTCCCGTTGTGCTGGCCAGTGCCACCCCAAGCGTTGAAAGTAAGGTGAATGCCCAAAACGGGCGCTATGAACTGGTGAGCCTGCCGGAGCGGGCATCGGGCGCTGAAATGCCAACGCTGAAAAGTGTTGATATGCGCGTTGAGGGACCGGAGCGCGGGCGCTGGCTGGCTCCCATGCTGGTGCAGGAGATTGCAACGGCGCTGGGCAATGGCAATCAGGCACTGTTGTTTCTTAATCGGCGTGGCTATGCGCCGCTCACCTTGTGCCGCACCTGTGGCCATCGCTTTCACTGTGAAAACTGCTCTACATGGTTGGTGGAGCACCGTTTTAGAGGCAAGCTGGTATGCCATCATTGCGGTTACAGCCAGCCGGTTCCCGAAAAGTGCCCGGAGTGCTCCAAGCCTGATACGCTGGTGGCGTGCGGCCCCGGTGTGGAACGCATTGGGGAGGAAGTCTGCAGTTTGTTTCCCGATGCGCGGGTTCTGGTGCTCTCCTCCGATTTGCCCGGTGGCGCAGAGCGGGTGAAACGGGAAATGAAGCTCATTGAAGAGGGGCAGGTGGATGTTGTCATTGGCACCCAGCTCGTGGCCAAGGGGCATAACTTCCCGTTGATGACCCTTGTCGGGGTGATTGATGCGGATCTTGGTCTTGCCAATGGTGATCCAAGGGCTGCAGAGCGTACTTTCCAGCTGCTGGCGCAGGTCACAGGGCGTGCGGGGCGTATCCACGGTAAGGGCATTGGCATCTTGCAAAGTTACAGCCCCGACCAGCCCGTCATTAAAGCTCTGCTGTCTGGCCGCCCCGATGAGTTTTACCAAGCAGAAATCGAGTCGCGTCAACATGCCGGTCTTCCACCATTTGGCAGACTTGCGGCCATCATCGTTTCGGGGACAGACCGTGGAGAAACTGAAAAATATTCAAAAATACTTACAAGTGTTTTACCTAGGGGTGGTGATGTTACCGTGCTGGGCCCGGCTGAGGCGGCCCTTGCCCAAGTGCGCGGGCGCTTTCGTTTTCGCCTGCTGGCAATGGCGCAAAGGGGCTTTGATTTGCAAGGGTTTATAAGAGCATGGCTGGCTGCCAGCCCTCCGGTAAGGGGAAGTTTACGGGTTCAGGTGGATATTGATCCGCAAAATTTCTTTTAGAAAGCCTGTGAAAAACCTCGTCTCATAGACAGGAAAGGAATGGACAGCCTGTATTGCAAGCCTGTGAATGCTGTGCTATGCGGAGCGCGGCTTAATGGGTAAAGCAATCCTGTTTTACCCTATAAACAGATTTAAACGCGACATATCAAAGCATTGGAATTGGGCACTTATCGATTACTTCCAATGGTTTGAGCGCGCCGGAGAGCACGGATCCAGTGACTGACAATGTATCTCTCATTTCTGGCGTGGCCTTGCGATATGCTTCCGCTTTAATGGACCTTGCTGAAGAGCAGGGAAAAGTGGCGGAAGTTGAGAAAGGCCTCGATCAATTTGAAACTCTCGTCAATGAGAGTGCTGATCTCGGCCGTCTCATCAAGAGCCCCGTTTTTAGTGCTGATGCACAAACGAAAGCGCTAGATGTTATTTTGGAAAAGGCCGGAATTACCGGCCTGACCGCAAATTTTGTGAAGTTGGTAGCCCAAAACAGGCGCCTCTTCGCCGTTCAAGGTATGATCCTGGGATTCAGATCGCTTCTTGCTGCGAAACGCGGCGAGGTTACTGCTGAAGTAACAAGCGCATCTGAACTGACACCAGCGCATACCGCAGACCTGCAGAAAGCGCTTAATGCTTCTACAGGCAAGAACGTGAACATTGTAGCGAAGGTGGATCCGTCCATCCTCGGTGGTCTCACTGTTAAAGTTGGCAGTAAGATGATCGATAGTTCGCTACGTACCAAGCTCAACTCTCTTAAGTTCGCGATGAAAGAGGTCGGCTGATGGATATTCGGGCCGCGGAAATTTCCGCAATCCTCAAAGACCAGATCAAGAACTTCGGACAGGAAGCCGAAGTTACTGAAGTTGGTCAAGTTCTCTCCGTAGGCGACGGTATTGCCCGCGTTTATGGTCTGGACAAAGTACAAGCGGGTGAAATGGTTGAATTCCCAGGTGGTATCCGGGGAATGGCATTGAACCTTGAAGCAGATAATGTTGGTGTTGTTATCTTTGGTAGCGACCGTGACATTAAAGAAGGCGACACAGTTAAGCGTACAGGCGCGATTGTGGAAGTTCCTGTCGGTAAAGGCCTTCTGGGCCGTGTGGTTGACCCTCTGGGTAACCCGATCGATGGTAAAGGTCCAATCGAAGCTACTGAACGCAAACGCGTTGACGTGAAGGCTCCTGGCATTTTGCCACGTAAGTCTGTTCACGAGCCAATGTCTACTGGTCTTAAAGCGATTGATGCTTTGATCCCAGTTGGACGTGGTCAGCGTGAGCTGGTCATCGGTGACCGTCAGACAGGTAAAACTGCAATCATTCTGGATACTTTCCTGAACCAGAAGCCATTGCACGCGTCTGACGACGAGAACGAAAAGCTGTACTGCATCTACGTTGCAGTTGGCCAGAAGCGTTCAACCGTTGCTCAGTTTGTGAAGACTTTGGAAGACGCTGGCGCGATGGAATACTCCATTGTGATTGCAGCGACTGCTTCTGATCCTGCGCCTTTGCAGTATCTGGCACCGTTTGCCGGTACAACAATGGGTGAGTTCTTCCGAGATAACTCCATGCATGCTGTGATTGGTTATGATGACCTTTCCAAGCAGGCTGTTGCTTATCGTCAGATGTCCTTGCTTCTTCGTCGTCCACCAGGACGTGAAGCGTACCCAGGTGACGTTTTCTACCTTCACTCCCGTCTTCTCGAACGTTCTGCGAAGCTGAACGAGGAAAACGGTAGCGGTTCTTTGACTGCACTTCCAGTTATTGAAACGCAAGGTAACGACGTTTCCGCGTTTATTCCAACCAACGTGATCTCCATCACTGACGGTCAGATCTTCCTTGAAACAGACTTGTTCTTCCAGGGCATCCGTCCTGCTGTGAACGTTGGTCTTTCCGTTTCTCGTGTTGGTTCTTCCGCTCAGATCAAGGCGATGAAGCAGGTTGCTGGCCCGATTAAGGGTGAGCTGGCTCAGTACCGTGAAATGGCAGCATTTGCCCAGTTCGGTTCTGATCTGGATGCAACAACTCAGAAGCTTTTGAACCGTGGTGCACGCCTGACTGAACTGCTCAAGCAGCCTCAGTTCTCTCCGCTTAAGACGGAAGAGCAGGTCGCAGTGATCTACGCTGGTGTGAACGGCTATCTGGACAACCGTCCAGTAAGTGAAGTTCGCGAGTTCGAGGATGGTCTCCTGCGCTTCCTGCGTGCCGACCATGCTGACCTTCTGGCTGCTATCTGGGAGAAGAAGGCGCTTGACGCTGGTCTCACAGAGAAGCTCAAAGGTGCACTTGACGCATTTGTTAAGACCCTCGGTTAATCGAAGCAACGGATAAGGAACGGGGGCGCCCATGGCGAGCCTTAAGGACCTAAAAAACCGCATCGCTTCGGTCAAAGCGACACAGAAAATCACCAAGGCCATGCAAATGGTGGCCGCGGCGAAACTGCGTCGTGCCCAGGAAGCTGCTGAAGCATCCCGTCCCTATGCTGAACGCATGGGGACAGTGCTTGGCAATCTCGCTGCCGGGTTTGAAGGTCGGGACGATGCACCGAAGCTGATGACGGGAACAGGCAAGGATCAGATTCATCTGCTCCTCGTCTGCACAGCAGAGCGCGGTCTCTGCGGTGGCTTCAACTCGTCCATCGCTAAACTGGCACGTGAGCACGCTAACAAGCTGATGGCCGAAGGTAAAACGGTGAGAATCGTTACCGTCGGCAAAAAAGGCTATGATGCTCTTAAGCGTGACATGGGTCAGTATGTCATAGAGAAAATCGAGCTGCGTGGCCTGAAGAAAATTAACTTCAGTGACACAAAGGCAGTCGGCGATCTGGTACTAAAACTCTTCAATGAAGAGCAGTTCGACGTTTGTACTTTGTTCTACGCGCAGTTCCAGTCTGTGATCAGTCAGATCCCGACAGCAAAGCAGCTTATTCCTGCCGTCTTTGAGGCGAAGGAAGAAGGTAACGCAGACGCTGATGGAAGTGATGCACTTTATGAATATGAACCAGATGAGCATGTGATTCTCGAGGACTTGCTGCCTCGGAACATTGCGGTTCAGATCTACAGTGCCATTCTTGAAAACGCTGCGTCCGAGCAAGGCGCTCGTATGTCCGCTATGGACAATGCGACCCGTAATGCTGGCGAGATGATCAACAAGCTGACAACGACGTACAATCGTCAGCGTCAGGCCCAGATCACGACTGAACTGATTGAAATTATCGCGGGCGCAGAAGCGCTTTGACCGAGTTGAAACGAGGATTTTAGTGATGGCTGACACCAAAGTCGGACGGATCACGCAGGTTATCGGCGCTGTCGTCGACGTACACTTTGACGGCGAACTGCCTGCGATCCTGAACTCACTGGAAACTGACAATGGCGGGAACCGTCTGGTTCTCGAAGTTGCTCAGCATCTGGGTGAAAATGAAGTACGTACAATTGCTATGGACGGAACCGAAGGTCTCGTTCGTGGTCAAGAAGTAAAAGACACAGGCGAAGCAATTTCTGTTCCTGTTGGTGCCGGCACATTGGGCCGCATCATGAACGTGATTGGTGAGCCGGTTGATGAAGCTGGTCCAATTCCGCACACAGCTAAGCGTGCGATCCACCAGGAAGCTCCTTCTTTTGTTGAGCAGTCAACAGAAGCAGAAATTCTGGTCACCGGTATTAAGGTTGTTGACCTTGTCGCTCCTTATGCAAAGGGTGGTAAGATCGGCTTGTTCGGTGGTGCGGGTGTTGGTAAAACCGTTCTCATCATGGAACTGATCAACAACGTTGCGAAAGCACACGGTGGTTACTCTGTATTCGCCGGTGTTGGTGAGCGTACCCGTGAAGGTAACGACCTTTACTGGGAAATGATCGAATCCGGCGTGAACAAAGAAGCTGGTAAGGGCGAAGGCTCTAAAGCTGCACTTGTTTACGGTCAGATGAACGAACCCCCAGGAGCACGCGCACGTGTTGCTCTGACAGGTTTGACTGTTGCGGAAAACTTCCGTGATGAAGGTCAGGACGTTCTGTTCTTCGTGGATAACATCTTCCGCTTTACACAGGCTGGTTCCGAAGTGTCGGCGCTGCTCGGCCGTATTCCTTCTGCTGTGGGCTATCAGCCTACTCTGGCAACCGACATGGGTGCCATGCAGGAGCGTATTACGACAACAACCAAGGGTTCTATTACGTCCGTTCAGGCCGTTTACGTTCCTGCGGATGATTTGACCGATCCGGCACCTGCTTCCACCTTTGCCCACTTGGATGCGACCACGGTTCTGAACCGTGCGATCTCTGAAAAGGGTATCTACCCTGCTGTGGATCCATTGGACTCCAGCTCCCGTATGCTTGACCCACGTATCGTTGGTGAAGAGCACTACAATGTTGCAACAGCAGTGCAGGAAACTCTTCAGCGCTACAAGTCGCTTCAGGATATCATTGCTATTCTGGGCATGGACGAGCTGTCAGAAGAAGACAAACTTACAGTGGCTCGTGCCCGTAAGATTGAACGCTTCATGTCTCAGCCGTTCTTCGTTGCGGAAGTGTTCACTGGTTCTCCTGGTCAGCTGGTACCACTGGAAGACACTATCAAAGGCTTTAAAGGCCTTGTTGAAGGTGAGTACGATCATCTGCCAGAAGCAGCATTCTACATGGTTGGTTCTATGGATCAGGTCATTGAGAAAGCGGCTAAACTGGCTGCGGAAGCTGCCTGATAACAGCTTTTGTAACGCAAATTTCTTGGGCGGCTCCTTGATTGGTGTCGCCTCTTGAAACGACAGAGGAAAAGCTAAATGGCTGGAACATTTCAGTTTGAGCTGGTTTCACCTGAACGCCTTCTGCTTTCGGCAGTGGTGACACAGGCGATCATCCCTGGCTCTGAAGGTGAGTTCGGTATCGGTGCTGGCCATGCCCCTTTTCTGTCAACCATGCGTCCGGGTGTTATCAAGGCATCTAGCGAAGATGGTACAACGTACGAGTACTTTGTACGTGGTGGTTTTGCAGACGTTTCAGCGTCTGGCATGACCGTTCTGGCGGAAGAGGCAATTCCAATGTCGGAAATTGAGGCAGACTATCTTGCCCAGCAGATTAAAAATGCTGAGGAAGATGTGGCTGACGCAAAGAACGACATTGAGAAGCAGAGAGCATCTTTGTTCCTTTCCCAGCTTCAGGAAGTTGAAGCGGCGATACGTACAGCGTAACGCGGTGAAAGATCAATGAAAATTAGAAAAGCCTCGGTTTTTGACCGAGGCTTTTTCTTTTGTACCCTGAGCATTGGAATGGTGTTTTATACCAACGGCACCTGTTTTTGACTCGGGATGAGGATTCCCAAATCACTTGAATTGTGATTCAACATTGGGAAAGGAGATTCCCAATGTCAGCGATCCCATTGCGCCGAGACTATGATGCTTCTTCGTTACGAACTCTTGCTTGTCAAAGTAAGGATGTCAGGCAGAGCCGCCGCCTTCTTGCTCTTGCTGCTGTTTATGATGGGTTGTCGCGCTTGGAGGCGGCACGCATGGGCGGCATGGACCGCCAAACACTGCGAGACTGGGTGCATCGGTTTAACGCAGAAGGGCCGCACGGCCTGTACAATCGTAAGAGCCCGGGCCGTGTCCGGTGGTTAAATAAAGAGCAAATGGCTGAATTTGCAGATCTGGTTGAGGCTGGGCCTGATTTACAACAACACGGCGTAATTCGCTGGCGTCGGCGGGATCTGCAAGGTGTGATCGAGCAGAAGTTTGGGGTCAGCTATAGCGAAAGGGCTATTTCAAGCCTCCTCAGAGTTCTGGGATTTTCTCGGGTCAGCGTTCGGCCACAGCACCCGGCACAGGACGAGCAAGTTATGGAGACATATAAAAAAACTTCCATGCCCAGCTTAAAGAAATAAAAGCGCGCTTGCCCTCACAAACATCCATGGAAATCTGGTGGCAGGACGAAGCCCGCATTGGTCAAAAAAATGGGCTCACCAGAAGGTGGGCAAAAAAAGGAACGAGACCACGGGCTCCCAGCGACGGGCGCTATCAATCAACTTATGTATTCGGGGCCATCTGCCCCGCCCACGGCAAAGGGGCAGCACTTGTTTTGCCCAAAGCCAATACCAATTCCATGCAGCTTCACCTTAAAGAAATCAGCCGAACCGTCGCCAAAGGGGCGCACGCAGTGGTCCTGATGGATCAAGCGGGTTGGCATACAACGGCAAAACTGAAGTTGCCTGATAATATAACCATCTTGCTGCTCCCACCCCGTTCTCCGGAGCTCAACCCGGTTGAAAATGTTTGGCAGTACTTACGGCAAAACTGGCTCTCTAACCGAACCTTTCAAGACTACCAGGAAATTGTCGATGCCGCCTGTTCCGCTTGGAATAAGCTTATTCAACAACCCCACACAATCACATCAATCGGTAGACGAAATTGGGCGCATACAGGTCAATTATAAGTGCCGTTGGTATTATTGACAGCTCAGCTGCTCAGGCCAGAGGACACAAGTACGTATCGTACCTACGACTTTCCTGGCCTAATACTGCTTTTGAACTTTGGCTGAAAACTCAACCCAAAAATCTAGGGTTTAGGCAGCAAGCCGCTTGGCTTGAGCGTTGGCAATGCGGGCCTGTTCGGCACGGGCTTTGCGCTGCTCCGGTGTTTCATACACAAGAGTGCGGTGATATTCGCAGTAGGAACCGTCACCACGTGGTTTTTTGCAAGGGAAGTAATAGCTGCCGCTGTCGCCTTCGGCCCATTTACACTGGCCTGTGCTTGGAAGATTAATTCCGGACATTTTTTGCCTTCTTTTTTATCGTTGTAAAACTATCTTTTTCAGGTTTTACAGTGCGAAGTACCACAGACAGGCTTTCGCCTTCTCTGGAACCACGCTTGTTTTTAAGAGAACTTCGACTTTAAAAGACGGCAAAGCAAACAGCTTAGCCAGTCGACGAAGATTATTTAATAGAGCTCACCGGTAATTTCTAGGATTTTTGCGAATCTATCAATCCTTTTCCATGAAAATATTTTGCTTATTTAGGTGCATCCTATCAAAATACGAAGCAAAACATGAACTTACCCAGCTAAATTTATAGGATTGATTTTTTGTAATGTGTTGAATTATTGCTATTCGAGCGTGTTTTCCAGTTCTATAACTGATTCTTCGATGGCTTTAGCGAATACTCTCCTGTTGTACCTCCGATATCTTTGAGATGCTGCAAATTATCTATGTCCTGACGGGCAGCACTCCCAAGTTCTACTGTGTAGACGGCCTCGGCATTTTGCTGCAACAGGGCTTTGCCGCCAATGTCGCCGTGAAGTGTTTGTAGGTCCGCAAAGAACTGCCGGTCCCACAAAACAGGGTTGCCTCTGCGCCCGTTCGCCATGGAAACGCCGATGAGGTGTTCGGGTGAACTGTGGTAAGCTTTGATAAGGGAGTTGATATGTTCGGCAGTGATCTGCGGCATATCTCCCAGTAGGATAAGAGCTGCATCGCAGGTGGCAGGGGAAGAGGCGCGCATGCCGGATTTTATGGAGGAAGACAGGCCTTGAGCGTAGTCTTTGTTCTCCACAAATTCTACCGGAAGTCCGTTAAGTGCCTGTTTCACGTCCTGTGCCATATGGCCGAGCACCACGACAAGGTCTTTCAGGTCACTTTGCAATGCTGCCTCTGCCGCATGGCGCACAAGAGGCTTGCCGTGCAAACGGGTGAGGAGTTTGTGGTGGCCTTCCATCCTGCTGGACTTGCCTGCAGCGAGTAGAATGCCGGTAACAGAGGGGGGGGAGCTTTTCTGCTTTGGTCGTGCTTCACGCGGCTGTGGTCTGCTGTGAATCTCCTTCAAAAGACCGCCCACACCCATTCCCATGATGTGCTGTGGAGTGACTATCATATCTGCAAGCAGGCGGTTCAAAATCCAGTCAAACCCGTTGAACTGGGGACTTCTGGCGCAGCCGGGGGCTACCACAACGGGTATTGCGTTCAGTTCTCCCAGAACAAGCAGGTTCCCGGGATCTACAGGCATGCCGATGTGGGAAATAGTGCCGCCTGCCAGCCTTATGGCCTGAGGAATGACGTCTTTGCCGTCCACCACGGCGGAAGCTCCAAACAAAATGACCAGATCGCACTCTTTGAAGCTGTCTGAGCTAAGTGCGTCTTCAACAGCATGTAAGGTATGCGGAGTTTCCACATGAGCGGTGATGCTTGAAAGGGACGGGGAGAGGCGTTCCCCCAGTATTTTCAGCGTCTTTTCAATGACTGAGGGTTTCAGGTGCGGCAGGGTGGTGGAGAGGACGCCTACACGCTTTGCCTTGAAGGGTTCTATGGAAAGAGCATTGGAGATGCGCCGTTTGGCTTCTTTCAGATGATGCCGGTTGGCAGCAAGAGGAATGATTTTGGATGTGGCCAGCATGCGCCCTTTTTCGACGCTGGCGTAGGGGGGCAAGGTGGCGAAGGTAATGGAGGCATCCACACTGTTGGCGTTGTTGATCTGGTCTGCGTTAAGTGTAAGGACGCCGCTCTCAATGGCATATAAGTTGGACCTGCCGGAAAACGGAGCGTCTACACGGATGTTCCGGTGGGCAGCGGCCTGCGCAAGTGAAAAGGCAGCCTCATCCTCATGCAGGTCCTCCGGTTCCAGACGGGCGGCTTGAACGTGCGTTATTCCCGCGTTCAGGAGCTGTACTACGTCCTTTTGGGTGAGGCGGTGCCCTTTGCTGAAGTGTTGGCCTTCGCACTTGAGGGAGTGGGCCAGATAGCAACCACTGGCTTCAGAAACGGAAATTTCGCCAAATAGCATCAGGTCTGATCCCCTTGGAAAACGTGGGGCTGTGGGTTGCGCAGAAAAGCAATGATTTGGGAAAGAATGGAGACGGCAATTTCGGCTGGCGTTGCCGCACCGATATTCAGGCCAATGGGCGCCGAGATCCTGTCGATGAGCGGTTCGGGTATACCCGCTTTTGCAAGCCGCTCCCGGCGGCTTGCATGGGTTTTTTTGCTGCCAAGGGCACCAACATAGAAACACCCTGTGTTGAGCGCCTCCATAAGCGGGGTGTCATCTATCTTTGGATCATGGGTGAGTAGGGCAACCGCTGTGTAGGGGTCCAGCTTGATTTCTTCCAGAACATCCTGCGGCCATTGATCATATAATGCCACTTGGGGGAAGCGCTCCTTGGTGGCAAATGCGCTTCTGGGGTCGATCACGCTCACATCAAAACCGGTGCTTTGGGCCATGGGAACAAGCGCTTGCGCAATGTGTACGGCGCCCACCACAATAAGGCGGGGGGAGGGGATTTGAACGGTGAGGAACACGGACTGACCGTCCTTAATGGATACCAGACCGGATTTTCCCGAGTGAAAACGCTGCGTAATCTCCTTTTGCAAAAGAGGGGAGGTCACGCTTTCTGGTGAAGAGACCAGAGTATGGGTGTTCTCCTCCAGATTGGTGAGAAGAATGGCGGGTTTACGCTGTGCGCGGGCGGTGTTCAAGTCTTCGATAATTTGTGGCAGGTTGGTCTCGAATACGGGCTCCACGCGAATGGAAATTTTGCCGCCGCAAGTAAGCCCCACCTGCCATGCGGTTTCATTGTCCACGCCAAATTCCAAGAGGGTGGCTTTGCTTGTCTCTATTGTCTCCAGTGCTTCAATAATCACTGCCCCTTCCACGCAGCCTCCGGAGACCGAGCCTTCAAAGTTTCCGGCTTGATCTATGAGCAGCGGACTGCCAACGGGGCGCGGCGCGGATCCCCATGTCTGTATGACAGTTGCCAGTGCAAGGCGGCGGCCTTGAGCCAGCCAGTCCTGCGCGATGGTGAGGACATGATGGGCTGGAGCATATTTATCTTGCAAGGTCATGGAGCCGATTCCCTTCCGCAAACGTGATCAAGGGCAATTATATGGCAACTCCTGTCCAGATAAACCAGAGGGGTCAAGCAATATTGGCAATAATGGTGAGGTGGTGGAGAAACGAAAAAAGCGCTTCCCGTAAGAAGCGCTTTTGATAGGTGTGCTTGGAGTAAAAGGCTTACTCTGCTGCGTTTTTCAGGATAGGGGCCGCACCAAGAACTTCTTCGTCTACGTATGCTTCGAAAATATGGAAATTATCGGCAAACATATTAACCAGCTTGGCGGCCTGAATGTCGTAGTCATCTGGGTTTTGCCATGTGCTGCGCGGGTCCAGAATAGACGTGTCAACGTTAGGAACGTGGATCGGAACCTGAAAACCGAAGTTGCTGTCCGTTCTGAATTCCGAATTATTCAAAGAGCCGTCAAGGGCTGCACGCAGCAGGGCTCGGGTTTCCTTGATAGGCATGCGGTGGCCAACGCCGTAAGCGCCGCTTGTCCAGCCGGTGTTCACCAGCCAGCAGTTCACATCATGTTTGTGGATCAGATCTTTCAGCAGTTTGCCATACTCGGAAGGGTGACGGGGCATGAAAGGTGAACCGAAGCAGGTTGAGAACGTAGCCTGTGGTTCTGTAACGCCCCGCTCGGTACCGGCAACTTTGGCTGTGTAACCGGAGAGGAAGTGATACATGGCCTGCGCGCTGGTGAGCTTTGCAATAGGTGGCAGAACACCAAAAGCATCGGCAGTCAGCATGATGATATTTTTGGGATGCGGCGCTGTTCCACTATCACTTGCATTGGGAATAAAGTGAATCGGATAGGCGCAACGGGTATTTTGGGTCTTGGAACTATCATCAAAATCCGGCTTGCGGTTCTCGTCAACAACCACGTTTTCCAGAATTGTTCCAAAGCGCTGTGTTGTGGCGAAAATCTCCGGCTCGGATTCGCGGGAAAGCTTGATAGTCTTCGCGTAACAGCCACCTTCAAAATTGAAGACACCCTGTGGTCCCCAGCCATGCTCGTCATCACCGATCAAGGTGCGAGAGGCGTCGGCGGACAAAGTGGTCTTGCCAGTGCCGGACAGGCCGAAGAAGACAGCTGCATCTCCCTCATCTCCCACGTTGGCAGAACAGTGCATTGGCATGATGCCGTCGGCTGGCAGGAGGAAGTTGAGCATGGAGAAGACAGACTTCTTCATTTCACCGGCATATGCAGTGCCGCCAATCAAAACGATTTTGCGGGTGAAGTCACAGGCAATCACTGTTTCCGAGCGGCTGCCATGTCGCGCTGGGTCAGCTTTGAAGCTTGGCAGGTCAACAATTGTCATGTCCGGCAGGAAGGACGCCAAGGTGCTGCGCTCTGGACGGATAAGCAAGTTGCGGATGAACAGGGAATGCCATGCATATTCTGTATAAACGCGAACCGGCAGGCGGTGGGCTTTATCGGCTCCGCCGTAAAGGTCCTGAGCAAAAAGATCCATGCCTTTTGCGTGGTCCAGCATGTCGGCAAGCAAGGTGTCGAAGTTGTCCTTGTTAATTGCTCCGCTGTTATCCCACCAGACAGTATCTTCAGTCAGGCTATCCTTAACAATGAATTTGTCATTTGGAGACCTTCCAGTGTGCTTTCCGGTTTCAGCAAGGAGTGCACCACCATCAACAATCTGTGTTTCGCCGCGCTGAATGGAATACTCATAGAGTTCAGCAGCCTGCAAATTCCAATACAGATTTTTGACTTGCGTAAAGCCAAAGTTCTCGCTCCCAGATTCGGAATTTCGTAAACCGAACTCATTCATTTCTTTTTCCTCAGAAGATCTGATTGATGTTCCTAACAATCACGTAATGATTTATTAGGATTGTCCGCTCCGTTCTACTTAAGCGAACTAACTATTTATGCCACGAAAACGATGGGAACAAGGCAAAGGATTTTATCTAAAACGATTGAATAAGTTAAATTGGCAAAAAGGTTAATTATTATGGTTGATAAACTGGGGTGCTATTTATGGGTTACTACTCACGTATAGGTCATTTACTTTCGGATATATTCGAAAATATTCACGTGGTTTCACTTTAATTTCAAATGAAACCCGTTTTGAGAGTACATAAAATTTGCAAAACAGGCTTTTGCCTTATTTCAAGGATAATAGTCCCTTTCGGCGCAAATCTATAGTAGTACTGTCTTGTAGTGAAAGAGGATTAAGGTCCGCAATATGCCAACGATTGCCTTGGTCGATGATGACCGAAACATACTGACTTCCGTGTCTATCGCTCTAGAATCAGAAGGGTATCGGGTGCAAACCTATACTGATGGAGCGTCGGCACTGGAGGGGTTGCAAAGTGATCCGCCAGATCTGGCTATTTTCGATATCAAAATGCCGCGAATGGATGGTATGGAGCTACTTCGGCGGCTACGGCAAAAATCTGACCTACCTGTAATCTTTCTTACTTCCAAGGACGACGAGATTGATGAGTTGTTTGGTTTGAAGATGGGGGCGGATGATTTTATCCGTAAACCGTTTTCCCAGCGTCTCATGGTGGAGCGGGTCAAGGCTGTTTTACGCCGCTCGCAGGCCAAAGACGTGGTGGGCGCTCCAAGTGAAGCCAGCAAGACACTGGAGCGTGGCAGCCTTGTTATGGATCAGGAGCGACACACCTGCACATGGATGGGTCGGCAGGTGATTCTGACTGTTACAGAATTTTTGATTCTGTTTGCTCTGGCTCAGCGTCCGGGTGTGGTGAAAAGCCGGAATGCCTTGATGGACGCCGCCTATGATGATCAGGTCTATGTGGATGACCGGACTATTGACAGCCACATTAAAAGGCTGCGCAAGAAGTTCAAGGTTGTCGACGATGATTTCGATATGATCGAAACACTCTATGGAGTTGGCTACCGTTTCAGGGAAGGCTAAACCGGACTGATCCATGGCAGTTGAGAAACAACGTGGACCTGAACAAGGTCTCGAAGAAAATAGCGTGCGCGCATCTGGCAAAGGCGTAAAGGTTTCCCCCTTGCGCTGGTTACGGCGCAAGCAGGTGCGCCGCCGGGTGTTCTCCCGCTGGCGCGACTTTATGGGAACCTTTGTTCTTTCTTCCCTGACCCGGCGGATTCTTATTTTGAATCTGTTTGGCCTTGTGGCCATGGTGGTGGGTATTTTGTACCTGAACCAGTTTCGTGCGGGTCTTATTGATGCGCGTGTGCAGTCTCTCCTCACTCAAGGGGAGATTATTGCCGGTGCCATTGCAGCTTCTGCCACAGCCGATACGGATACCATTACACTGGACCCCGAGCAGCTTTTGCGGCTTGAAGCAGGGGAAAGCGTCAGCCCGCGTGGCTCCATTGGTAATCTGGACTTTCCTATTAATCCCGAGCGGGTTGGGCCGGTATTGCGCCGTTTGATCTCGCCGACCAAGACGCGGGCCCGTATCTATGATCCAGATGGAACGCTGCTGCTCGATTCCCGTCACATCTACGATTATAATCAGATTTTCCGCTACGATCTGCCCTCTCCCGATGAGGAGCAAGAGAGCTGGTACATCAAGCTCTGGCAAAAAACCAAGCTTTGGATGCGGCGGAGCGAGTTGCCTCTCTATCAGGAAGTGGGGGCAGCCGATGGTCTGGAGTATGCAGAGGTTGAAGCAGCTCTTTCGGGAACGCCAGCCAGTGTGGTTCGCCTTTCAGACAAGGGAGAGATGATTGTTTCCGTAGCTGTGCCTATTCAAAGGTTCCGCGCTGTTCTCGGGACACTTCTTCTTTCTACGCAAGGGGGTGATATTGATAGCATTATTGCCGCAGAGCGTTGGGCAATCCTGAAAATATTCATGGTAGCGGCTGTTGTGGTGATTATTCTGTCAGTTCTGCTGGCGGGAACCATTGCCGGTCCTGTACGGCGCTTGTCGGAGGCGGCACAAAGGGTGCAGCGAAGTATCAAGTCCCGTGAGGAGATTCCGGAATTTCCGGGCCGTCATGATGAGATTGGCAACTTGGCTCGTGTTCTGCGGGGGATGACCAACGCCCTTTATGGCCGTATGGATGCTATCGAGAGTTTTGCCGCAGATGTGGCTCATGAGCTTAAAAACCCGCTCACTTCTCTTCGAAGTGCAGTAGAAACCATGCCGCTTGCCAAAAACGAATCCTCACGGCAGCGATTGCTGGAGGTGATTCAGCATGATGTGCAGCGTCTGGACCGGTTGATTACGGATATTTCCGAGGCATCGCGTATTGATGCAGAAATGGCGCGTGAGGAAACCGAAGAATTCGATCTTTCTATCCTGCTCAAGACAATTGTTGAAATTGCCAATGAGCGCACCCGTAAAGGTGAGGCGCATATCGAGTTGGAACTGGCCTCCTCCAAAATGCAAAAGCCCTATGTCATGTCAGGAAATGACGAGCGGTTGGGGCAGGTCTTTAACAATCTTATCGACAATGCCCGCTCGTTTTCACCTTCCGGTGCTTCGGTGGTGGTGCGCGCTAAGCGGGTAGGCGGCAATATTGTGGTAACGGTAGAAGACAGCGGGCCGGGGATTGGCGAGGATGTCATGGAAAGAATATTCGAAAGGTTCTATACTGATAGGCCCGAGACGGAAGGTTTCGGGAATAACTCCGGTCTTGGCCTTTCAATCTGCCGCCAGATTGTAGATGTCCATGACGGGACAATCACTGCGCAGAACCGCTTGGAAGAGAGCAGCCAAAACGTGCTGGGAGCAATCTTTAAGGTCGTTTTGCCCTCCCGCTAGGAGTAAAAGAATGGACAATCCGGCCCTACATGGAACCTGCGTCCTTTTACGGACGGAAGCTGTTTTTATTCGTGGGGTTTCTGGATCGGGAAAGTCCACGCTGGCGCACATCTTGATGAATCATGAACGCAGTCAGGGACATTTTGCCTGTCTTGTTTCAGACGACAGGGTATATGTTCGCTCGGTGAACGGGTTCCTGATCGCCTCTGCCCCGCCAGCTATTGCCGGTTTAATGGAGGTAAGGGGGCGTGGTCCTGTTGAAGTTCCCCACCTTAACAACGCTCTGGTGAGTCTTGTAGTTGAATTACTGCCTATCGCGCTCGTAGAGCGAATGCCGGAAGAAGAAAACATGACAACGGAGATTCACGGCACCAAAATTCCCTACCAAGCTGTTCCTGTTGGCGATTTAACTGCAGCTCAACGGCTTGTTGAGGCCGCTTTGAGCTTTATTCGCCTACAAAAGTAGCATACAACTAACAACGTGTTACCGATTTTCCTTGCACTTCTTGCCGCGCTAAAACACAGTGAGGCAAGAATGAATGTAGTGTGTAGTCTCTCTAAATTTACGGAAAGTGAATGATAGGTCTGGTTCTTGTCACACATGGTCGATTGGCAGAAGAGTTCAAATTGGCTCTGGAGCACGTTGTTGGTCCTCAGGAACGTATTTCAACAATTTGTATTGGCCCAGATGATGATATGGAACAACGTCGTCAAGATATTGTGAAATCTGTAGAGAGCGTCAATGACGGATCGGGCGTTGTTCTGCTGACGGATATGTTTGGAGGTACGCCCTCCAATCTGGCGATTTCTGTTATGAATGGGGGAACAATCGAGGTTGTTGCCGGTGTAAATCTTCCCATGCTCATCAAACTTGCAAGCATAAGACATGAGTTGCCTTTGGCACAGGCTGTTGAAGAAGCCCGAAATGCGGGGCAGAAATATATCTCAGTCGCAAGTCAGGTGTTGTCTGGCCAAGGATAGTTTTTTTTTGATGTCGAATGAATATAGTGTGGGGCGAAGCCTCACCATAGTGAACTCTCGTGGACTCCATGCCCGTGCCTCCGCAAAGCTTGTGAAACTGGTGGAGGCCTTTGATGCCCGTGTGGAAGTTTCTAAAGATGGGCAGACTGTGGGCGGTACGTCTATTATGGGGCTGATGATGCTGGCCGCTTCCATCGGGTGTAGCATTGAGGTGAGCGTGTCGGGTAAGCAACGTAATGAGGCGCTCGACGCCATTGCCGAGCTGGTTGAAGACGGCTTTGGAGAAAGAGACTAAAGAAGTGGCTGGAGAGTTATTGTACTCCCCATTTTCATTAGTTTCCTAAAGTACTGAAATAAATACTATTTTTATCTGATATAAAGAAACCTTTATATCTTGATTGCTTTCTCTCTTTTCAACTTGGTATAATTGCGCATTCGGTTGACGCCGTAGATTCGGCGCCCAAATACCACTGCGGACTTTCAAGGTCCATGCACCGGGAAAAGAGAGAATGGCACAGTTTTCAGATTACATTGTCAAAGATATCTCGCTGGCTGATTGGGGCCGTACGGAGATCGAAATAGCGGAAACCGAAATGCCGGGCCTTATGGCATGCCGCGAGGAGTTTGGAAGGAATAAGCCGCTCAAGGGTGCGCGCATTGCAGGTTCGCTGCATATGACAATCCAGACCGCTGTTCTGATTGAAACACTCGTTGAGCTGGGTGCGGAAGTGCGCTGGGCCTCCTGTAATATCTTTTCTACTCAAGATCAGGCCGCTGCCGCAATTGCTGCTGCCAATATTCCCGTGTTTGCTGTGAAAGGCGAGACACTGGAAGAATACTGGGAGTATGCCAGTCGGATCTTCGACTGGGGCAACGGCGAAACCGCCAATCTGATTCTGGATGACGGGGGGGACGCCACCTTGATGGTTCTGTTGGGCGCACAGGCCGAAACAGACCCTTCAGTCATCTCCTCGCCTAGCAATGAAGAGGAAACGGCTCTTTACTCCATCATCAAACGTCGCCTTTCTGAAGATCCCGGCTATTTCTCGAAGATTAAAGCCAATATTCAAGGTGTTTCCGAGGAAACCACAACCGGAGTGATGCGCCTTTACGAGATGGAAAAGAAAGGGGAGTTGCCGTTCCCTGCGATTAATGTGAATGACAGCGTCACTAAGTCCAAGTTCGATAACAGGTACGGGTGCCGTGAATCTCTGGTGGATGGCATTCGCCGTGGCACCGATGTGATGATGTCCGGTAAAACTGCGGTTGTGTGTGGTTATGGGGACGTGGGTAAAGGCTCCGCCAAATCTCTGGAAGGGGCGGGCGCCCGGGTGATCGTTACGGAAATTGATCCGATCTGTGCTCTTCAAGCTTCTATGGATGGGTATGAAGTACGCACACTGGAACAAGTGGCACCAACCGCTGATATTTTTGTAACCGCGACCGGCAACAAGGACATCATCACCGCTGACCACATGCGGGACATGAAGGACATGGCCATTGTTTGTAATATCGGGCACTTTGATAACGAGATTCAGGTTGCTGCTCTTCGCAATTTCAAATGGCGTAATGTGAAGCCACAGGTGGATATGATTGAATATCCCGATGGCAAGCGGCTGTTGCTGCTCTCCGAAGGACGTTTGGTGAACCTTGGCAATGCCACTGGACATCCAAGCTTTGTGATGTCTGCAAGCTTTACAAATCAGGTGCTGGCACAGATGGAGCTGTTCTGCCGTGGGGATAACTACGAGAATAAAGTCTATGTTCTGCCCAAGCATCTGGACGAGAAAGTTGCACGTTTGCATCTGGAGAAGCTGGGCGTGAGCTTGACGGAGCTGACGCCAGACCAGTCTGAGTACCTAGGTATTGACAGGAATGGGCCTTATAAGTCCGTACAATATAAGTACTAATTGCTTAGCAATTGCTCTCCGCTGTCTGGCGGAGAGCTTCCTCGGGAGGGTTACCTCCGTCAAATAATGGTATTCCATTTCAATAATAAAAATATATCCTGTTCACTAGTCGCGATGAAGTGCTTATTACCGAATCGTGATGGCGTTATTTTGGTTATTAGTTTGTTTGGCGTTCATGGGCCCACAAATTCTGGCCTGTACGTTTCCCGCAAACAGCCAAGAGGGGGCGCTATGCTACAGGATATTCCTGACCGTCTACGAAGTCGTAGGAAACGGCCAACCGGTATGCGCAAATCCCTCTCAATCCTGAGCACTGTCTTCTTCTTTGTAGTAACCACATCCGGCTGGGCTCAATCATCATCAAGTGGTTCTTTCCTTCTTCAAGAAACCTCTGGCCTGTTTCAGCTGTTTTTAGTTGTTTGCACGATTGCCTCAATTCTTGTTGCCTGCGGGGTGTCCATATTCTTTGTTCGCTACCAGCGCCGCCAGCTGGGTAGCTATTTCAAGATGGAGGAGGAAGTCCTCTCCCTGCGTACCCAAGCACAACAACTGCAAAATTTGGTGGAAAGTGAAGGGACTTTGATTGTTCTATGGAAGCGGTTGGGCCAGACGCCGGTTCTGACCGGCCAGATGAATAAGGAAATCAACTATCCTATTGAACCCGCTGAGTTCCTGAAGTTTCCTACTTGGCTGGAGCATCAATCCGCGCGAGAGCTGAAGGAGCATCTTGAGGCACTGTTTGAAAGTGCTACTCCGTTCACAGTTTCCTTGGTTACGCAGGAAGGGATCTATCTGGAGGCCACTGGAAAAGCTGTCGGGGGCATGGTGGTTTTACGTCTGCGGGATTTGAGCGGCGATCAAAGGCGTGGTGTTCGTCTGGATGAGCGCAATAGAGGACTTGAGGAACGGCTGACCACTTTGCGAACGTTGCTCAACGCACAGTCGGGACCAGCTTGGCAACGGGACCCCAATGGAAAACTGATTTGGGCAAATGATGCGTATGTGGACGCGGTGGAAGAGCGCTCACTGGAAGATACACTAGAAAAATCTGCGGAATTTCTCGATGAACGGGGCCGCCGCCGGGTGGCCATGATGCGGGGAACCGACGGTGTATTCAACTCTCCTCTTTCTGTCGTGGCGGCTGGAGAGCGGCGTGTTTTTGATATTACGGATGTGAAAAGAGATTCTGGCAGTGCAGGGCTGGCCTTTGATGTGAGTGAGCTGGAAACAGTACAGAAACAGCTGCGCCGTACACTTGGCTCGCATCGGCGTACATTGGAAGAGTTGCAAACGGCTGTTGCCATCTTCGGACCGGACCAGAAATTGCAGTTTTATAACTCAGCCTACCGCGAGCTATGGAAGTTGGACCCGCGCTTGCTGGAGGCTACTCCTTTGGAAGGGGAAATTCTGGACAGTATGCGGGCAAACCGTAATTTGCCCGAACAGGCCGATTACCAAAGCTGGCGGGAAAAACACCTGCGCAGCTATCAATCTCTGGAGGCCAATGATTTCTGGTGGTATTTGCCCGATGGGCGCACCATTCGCGTGATTGCCAACCCCCATCCGCAGGGCGGCGTGACCTATATCTACGAGAACGTGACGGAGCGCCTTGACTTGGAAAGCCGCTATAACGCACTCACGCGGGTTCAGGGGGAAACGCTTGACAACCTTTCCGAAGCGGTTGCTGTGTTTGGCTCCAACGGGCGCTTGCGGCTTAGAAACCCCGCATTCGAGGAATGCTGGAATCTGTCCGCAGAGGATCTGAAAGAAGTCCCGCACCTATCCCAGCTTATTGGTGAATGCCAAAAGCTCTTCCCCGAAGACGGTGTGTGGCAGGATCTTTCAGGCAGTATTACCGGATTGATTGAAAACAGGCGCAGCTTGAGCGGGCGTATGGAACGCCTTGATGGTAGTGTGGTGGATTATGTAACTGTGCCACTTCCTGATGGCGGCACGCTGCTGACTTTTGTGAATGTGACCGATTCTGTGAATGTGGAGCGGGCACTGGTGGAAAAAAATGATGCGCTTCAAGAAGCGGATCAGCTGAAAAACACCTTTGTTCAGCATGTTTCCTATGAACTGCGTTCGCCGCTGACCACCATTATCGGCTTTGCACAACTGTTGTCCGACCCGAAATTTGGCTCGCTGTCTGCCAAACAGAGCGAGTATACAGACTATATCCTGTCATCCTCTGCGTCCCTGCTGGCGATCATCAACGATATTCTGGACCTGACGACAATTGATGCGGGTATTATGGAGCTGGATCTGGGCTCTGTGGATATTGCCGGAACCGTCTTTGAGGCGATCGAGGGGCTGAAGGACCGGATTGATGAGCGAAAAATCTCGCTAGAAACGCACCTTCCGCAAGGTATTGGTGGGTTTAAAGCCGATGGGAGACGGGTGCGGCAAGTGCTGTTTAACCTGCTTTCCAATGCCATTGGTTACTCTGAAAAAGGCGGCGTTGTGGCGGTTTCCAGCTGGCGTGAGAACGATGGGGTCTTCTTTCGTGTGGAAGACAAGGGCACCGGTATTCCAGAACATCTGCAGGAAAAGGTTTTCTCGCGCTTTGTGAGCCGTGGAACGGATGAACACCGTCAGGGCGTGGGCCTTGGGCTTTCAATTGTGAAGAGCTTCGTTGAACTGCACAGTGGGACGGTTGAAATTACCTCCAAAGAGGGTGTAGGCACCACTGTGACTTGCCGTTTCCCGCTGGAGCCAGAAATCCCAAAGCTGAGAGCGGCCGAATAAGCGGTAGGAATTGCCGAAAGAAGATTGAGGCCAGAATTAATCCATGGACTTTCACTTTAAGGACCAGCGCGAGAGCGAGCTTTTTGCCGCTGACTTAGCAGAGCTTTTGAAACAAGGGGATGTTGTAGCCCTTTCCGGTGATCTTGGTGTGGGCAAATCCACTATTTCACGGGCCTTGCTGCGCCATCTGGCTGCCGACCCGCACCTAGAGGTGCCTAGCCCCACGTTTACACTGGTTCAAGTCTATGATTTGCCACGGCTTTATGTTGCCCATCTGGATCTTTACCGCGTTGAGGAACCTGAAGAGCTGGAAGAGCTGGGCCTTGAGGATACGCTGGAGCAAGGAGCCGCGCTCATTGAATGGCCGGAAATGGGGGATCCTTCTTTCTGGCCCCATGCGCTTTACTTAGAAATCCGAGAGGGGGATACGCCCGATACCCGTGTTGTGAGTGCTTCGTCAGAAAATGAAGACTGGAATGCGCGACTGCAACGCCTGATAGCGCGCCGTGATATTGTGGCAAAGGCTGGCTGGGAGCATGCCCAGCGGCAGTATTTACAAGGGGATGCCTCCACGCGCAGTTATGTGCGCCTCATACAAAACGGTGAAACTGCTATTTTGATGGACAGTCCCGCAAGGTGTGACGAGCCGTTGTTGGCAGACGGGCAGGCCTATAGCCAAGCGGTGCATCTTGCCCAAAACATCGAAGGTTTTCTTGCTGTAGGGCAGGCGCTAGAGGTGCGTGGTTATACGGTTCCCAAAACTCTTGCAGCAAACAAGGAACGGGGTCTTGCTCTTCTTGGTGACCTTGGATCCCGATTTATTGTAGAAGACGGCGAACCTGTAACTGAACGCTACAAGCGGGCCATTGATGTGCTTGTTGACATGCATTCTAATGCGTGGCCGCAAAGCGTTGGGGTGCCCGGTGGCGGACGTTATACCCTTGGGAACTATGATGGCCAAGCACTGTTGCTTGAAGCGGATCTGTTTCTGGACTGGTATCTTCCCTATGCTAAGGGGCAACAGGCTTCAAGGGCAATGCGTGAGGAGTTTCACCGCCTCTGGAGCTGCGCACTGGCACCGCTTGCCGCACTACCGCAGGTGTGGTGCTTGAGAGATTATCACAGCCCCAACCTGTTGTGGATGGACCATGAAACCGGCTTGAAACAGATTGGTTTGATTGATTTCCAAGATGCTGTTATGGGCCCTTCCGCCTATGATGTGGCCTCATTAGTTATGGATGCGCGGGTAGGTGTGTCACACAAACTTCAGGATAGTTTGATAGATTATTACTGTACTCAGGCGCGAGAAAATCTGCTCTCGTTTGATGAAAAACTATTCCGCTATGGTGTTGCCGTTTTGGCGGCGCAGCGCAATACCAAAATTCTTGGGGGTTTTGTACGTCTTGACCAAGCCTATGGCAAACCGGAGTATATCCATAAAATTCCTGGAATTTTGAGCTATCTTAAAAGAGGTTTGGACCATCCTGAGTTAAAAGACCTGAAAGATTTTATGTTGGCAGTGCTTTCGTAAAATACGCAGAAAAACAAAAACACGCAGACCCTATCCTTGGCGTCTCGTTAAGCAAAAATAACTGAAGGCTTTCCATGCAAGCAAACAGCACTATCCAGCCAGAAACCGCAATCATCCTTGCAGCAGGTTTCGGCAAGAGAATGCGCCCCATAACCGCTACCACACCCAAGCCGCTTATTCGGGTCGCGGGGCGGGTTATGCTGGATGTGGCGCTGGAGCGCTATCGGGACGTGGGGGTGAAAACCTGTGTTGTAAACGTGCATTACCTTGCGGACCTTGTGGCAATTCACGCGGAGAACTTTGAGGGCGTTGACATTGTTATTTCTGATGAGCGTGAGGAATTGCTGGAAACGGGCGGCGGTATAAACAAGGCACTTCCCATGCTGGGAGAGCAGCCGTTTTTCACCACCAACTCTGACAGCTTCTGGCTGGAAGGCGTACGGCCCAACCTAGAGATCATGCGCGAGGCGTGGGATGACGAGACTATGGACATGCTTTTGCTGCTGGCTCCCACGGTAAATTCTGTCGGCTACGATGGCAAAGGCGATTTTTCCATCGACGGGCATGGGCGTTTGACACGCCGTGTAGGAGCGGAAGTCTCGGCCTATGCCTATTCGGGAACAGCCCTCATTCACCCGCGTGTTTTCAAGGATGTGCCTGAGGGCGCCTTTTCCCTGAATCTGCTGTTTGACCGCGCCATTCATGAAGGGCGGCTCTACGGGGTGGAAGGGGATGGCCTATGGCTGCATGTGGGAACGCCAGAAGCGTTGAAAGATGCTGAAAGAGCCGTTGCAGCCAGCGCCAATTGATGCCTAATAGGAACCTTGATTAGATTCTTTTAGGAGTGGGGCGTGCAGCACCCGAAACTTTACAGTATTGCGCCAAGTGTTCCGTTTTTGCCAACCGTGGTAGGAGAGCTGCTTGCCGGGCGGTTAATTCCCGGTTTTGATGCGGGCCGTGATCCGTTGGCACTGGCGGATGTGACCATTTATGTGCCCACACGCCGTGCCGCCCGCTCCTTGCCTGATATCTTGCGTGCGCAAATGGGAACCCGTGTAGCGCTGCTGCCTAAAATCCTGCCGCTGGGCGATGTGGATGAGGATGAACATATCCTGAAGGCCGAGCCCGATGGCACCGCACTGCCGCCGGCCCTGTCCACCATGGAGCGGCGCTTGGCCATGACCCAGCTGGTCTGGGCGTGGAAAGGGCACCTGCGCAAGGAACTGTTGAATTTGGGGGAGGACAACCCCTCCGCTGTTCCGGCGTCCAGCGCGGATGCAGCATGGCTTGCCAGTGATCTTCTCACTCTCATGGACGAGGTTCAGACGGAAGAGGCGGATTGGGGCGAACTGGTCAACCTTGTGCCTGATAACCATGCCCAGTACTGGCAGGTTACACTTGAGTTTTTGAAAATCGTTACCGAACAGTGGCCGTTGTATCTTCAGCAAATCAATGTGATGGACCCCAAGGAACGCCGTTCCGCCCTGATCCGGCGGGAAGCAAAGCGCTTGTCCATTGCAAAACCGCGCGGCCCTGTACTGGTGGCCGGTGCCACCGGTTCGGTGCCTGCCACCGCCGAGTTACTTAAGGCGGTATTGCAACTGGAGCAGGGGGCAATTGTGCTGCCCGGCCTTGATATGCATATGGATAAACCCAGCTGGGAAGCGCTGGGCCAAGGACACGGCAACACCCAGCGTGCAGGGCATCCCCAATTCAGTTTTCGCAAGCTTCTTTCTTCTCTTGGCGTGTTGCGCGAGGATGTGAAGGAAGTCGGGGAGGCTCCAGCAGAAGATCTGGTTGCCCGTGAGCGCATTTGCCATGAGGCTTTGCGCCCGGCAGAAACGACCGAGGCGTGGCAGAACTATTTTACCTCTCCACTGGCAAAGCAAAGTGTGAGCGCCTTTGAACGGGTTAAGTTGGTGAACGCCCGCAGCGAGGCGGAAGAGGCTCTGGCACTGAGCATCGCCCTGCGTGAAGCCATAGAAGAGGGCAAGCGCGTTGCCCTTGTTACACCGGACAGGAATCTCTCGCGCCGCGTGGCCAGCGAATTGACCCGCTGGAATATCAGCGTGGATGATACTGCGGGCCGACCGCTGGAGCTCACGCCGCCCACAGTGCTTGCCATGCTGGTGGCAAAGCTTGCCTTGACCGGCCTTGATCCTGTGGAGCTGCTGGCTCTTTTGAAACACCCCATGGCCCGTTTCGGGATGCCGGTAAAAGAGGTGCGTGCAGCTGCTCGTTCACTGGAGCGCGGTGTTTTACGCGGACCGCGAGCAAGGCCCGGCTCCTCCGGCTTGAAAGAAGCAGTTGCTGCCGCCTACGCGCGCAAAGACGCAGTGCATACGCCCCGCTGGAAGAAGCTGGTGGAGGATGACTGGACCGTCGTGAATGATCTGGTGGAAAAGCTTGCCGATGCTCTCGCCCCACTGGAGCAATTGCTGGAAAACCATAGTGATGTAAGCGTGGAAACGCTGGTGCGGGCGCATACGGATGCGCTTTTAAAGATCGCTGAAGGGGAAGATAGCACCCATGAGAAGCTGTTTGGGGAGGAAGATGGCAAGGCGCTGGCACAGGTGTTGACCGAGTTGCTGGATGCCAACGAGAACCACCTTGCCATTCCCGCCTATGAGTGGCCCGGTGTTTTCGCTGCGCTTATCGCAGGGGGGTCTGTGCGTTCCACAAAGCCTGCGGACCCGCGCATTCACCTGCTTGGTCCCATGGAATCGCGCCTGCAGAACTATGATCTTGTGATTTTGAGCGGTTTGAATGAGGGCACGTGGCCCCAGCGCACCCGCAACAGCCCGTGGCTTAACCGGCCCATGAAAGGGCAGATCGGTCTGGACCCGCCAGAGCGACGCATTGGCTCAGCCGCCCATGACTTTGTGAGCATGATGGGCATGGGAGAAGTGATCCTCTCCCGCTCGCAGCGGGTGGATGGAGCGCCTACAGTAATGTCGCGCTGGCTGCAACGCATCTTGACCCTTGCCGGACAGGATGTTGCAAAACGCATGCGTGCGGACGGGGAATGCTATATAGCCCTTGCCAACGGGCTCGACCGTGTTCAAACAAGTGTACGCCCCGCAAAGAGGCCGGAGCCCAAGCCGCCTCTTGTCGCCCGGCCGCAAAACCTCTCCGTCACCGCAGTTGAAACCCTGATCCGCGACCCCTACGCCATTTATGCCCGCAAGGTGCTCAAGCTGGATGAAGTGGAGCCTTTGGGCGGTGTGCCGAACCTTTCTGACAAAGGCACGATCATCCATGACGCACTCGCCAAGTTTCTGGATGAGTGGGATGGGCCGTTTGATGAAAAGGCCGTGCGCGCCCTGTTAGAGGAGGGGGGGCGGTTGTTCCGGCCGCTGGATGCCTTTCCGGAAATCAGGGCGTTGTGGTGGCCCCGTTTTGAGCGTATTGCCGAGGAGTTTGTAGCCTTTGAGCGCCGCCATCAAGGCCGCATTGAACAGCGGATGCCGGAAGTTGCGGGCGCGGCGGATATGAAGAGGCCGGGCTATACCTTCCAGCTGACAGGGCGGGCTGACCGTATTGATGTTTTGAAAGACGGCACCTTACGCCTCATTGACTATAAAACCGGAGCACCGCCCTCGCAAAAACAGGTTGAATCCCTGCTTTCCCCGCAGCTGCCTTTGGAGGTCGCCATGCTCAAACGTAAAGGATTTTGGGATGTTCCGCCTGATCGGCCTGTCTCCTCCATGCTTTATGTGCACTTGAAAGGGGCCAGAGAGGCGCTGCTGGAAAAGCCGGTGGACCCGCAAGAGCGTGACATTGCCGAGCTGGCGGAAGACGCATGGACAAAGCTGGAAAAGCTGGTGGCCGCCTATGAGAACCCCAAGAAGGGTTATCTTTCGCGGGCACGGGTTCTGAAAGAGCGGCAATGGGCAGGCCCCTACGACCATCTGGCCCGTGTGCAGGAGTGGTCCGTTGGCGGTGATGGGGATGAAGAATGATGCAGATACCGCAAAAAACCATTAATGATCAAAAACGGGCAGCCCATCCTGAAAATTCCGCGTGGGTGAGCGCCAATGCGGGCTCTGGCAAAACTTTTGTGCTGGCTCGCCGTGTGATCCGCCTGCTGCTGGCTGGCACCGAGCCGACCCGCATTTTATGCCTGACTTTCACCAAGGCCGCCGCCGCTGAAATGGCGACCCGTGTTTTCGAGATTTTGGCAGAGTGGACCCACATGGACGATGCGGGCCTTGCCAAGGAACTGGAGGTGATTGAGGGCCGCGCTCCCACACCGCCCATTTTGGCCCGTGCGCGGCGCTTGTTTGCCAAGGCACTGGAAACACCCGGCGGTTTGAAAATTCAGACCATTCACGCATTCTGCGAGGCGCTTTTGCACCAGTTTCCGCTGGAAGCCAATGTGGCGGGCCACTTTTCGGTTCTGGATGACCGGATGACTGACGACTTGCTAATGCAAGCCCGTGCCCGCGTGCTGCACCGCGCCGAGGTGGAGCCAGAGAGTGATCTGGGCAAGGCATTGATTTTGCTTATGGACTTGCTGCCGGATTCTGGTGTTGAGAGCGCGTTGTCCGAGCTTATTGGCAAGCGTGATACCTTCCGCCGCTGGGTGGAGGCCTGTGGCTCCCTTGAAAATGCGCTGGATGAACTGCACAGGGACTTTGGCTTGCAAACGGGCGAGACGCTGAGCGACGTGGTGAGCGCGTTTAAAAACGGCTGTTCCATGAGCGAGGGGGAGGTGAAAGCTTTTGCCGAAGCTCTGCGCACTGGCTCCAAGACTGATGGAGATCGGGCGGCCCTGATGCTTAGTGCCATTGAGCAAAAGAATGATGAGCTGTGGCGTGCCAACTGGTTTGAAGTTTTCCTGACCAAAACCCTTTCTCCGCGTAAAGCTCTTGCCACTAAAAAGATCAGGGAAACGTTTCCTGAGGTTCTGGAGCGCATGGAAGCTGAGCAAACGCGTTTGCTTGCTCTCATTGAAAAGCGCAATGCGGCGCAAACGGTGAGTGGGACTATTGCCATTTTGCATTTATCTGATGCGGTTTTGCGCCACTATGAGAGTGAGAAATCCCGTGCGGGCTTTCTGGATTTCGAAGACCTTGTGGTGCGCTCTGCCAAGCTTCTGGCCAACAGTGAGGCGGCCCAGTGGGTGCAATATAAACTGGATCAGGGCTTGGACCACATTCTGGTGGATGAGGCTCAAGACACCAGCCCACGGCAGTGGGAGGTGATCGGGGCACTGGCAGAGGAATTTTTCTCCGGTAAGGGCGCCCGTGAAGAAATCCGCACCATTTTTGCGGTGGGTGATGAAAAGCAGTCCATCTACTCGTTCCAAGGGGCGGTACCTGCCTACTTTGCCCAGATGCGCAAGCACTTTTCTAAGCGGGTAACCGAAGCAGACAAGCCTTTTGAAGCGGTGGAACTGACCCTTTCGTTCCGCTCCACCTCCGATGTATTAGGCGCTGTCGATAAGGTGTTTGCCACTCCGGACGCCTATAAAGGGCTCTCTCAGGACAATGTTGCGCCTGTTCACGAAGCGATCCGGCATAATGATCCGGGCTGCGTGGAATTGTGGCCGCTGGAGGAACCGGAGGAGACCAGTGAGCCGGAGGACTGGACGCAGCCGGTGGACCGTATTGGTAAATCCAACCCAATGATGCGTGTCGCCTCGCGTCTTGCATTGCAAATCAAGGATTGGGACGAGCGTAAGGTTGCAGACCCCGGTGATATCCTGGTGCTGGTGCGAAAGCGCGGGCCTTTTATCGAGGCGCTGAACAGAGAGCTGAAAAAGCTGGACATTCCCACCGCTGGTGCTGACCGTCTGGTACTTTCCGAGCATATAGCCGCAAAAGACTTGGTGGCCTTGAGCCGGTTTTTACTGCTACCTGAGGATGATCTCTCCCTTGCCTGCGTTCTCAAAAGCCCTTTTTTTGGACTTGGTGATGACGATCTTTTCGAAATTGCACACGAGAAGCCGGGAGTAACCCGCCCCGGAACCCTGTGGCACTCCCTTTTGAAGAAAAGTGAGCTCTCCGCAAAATGGCAGGACGTGCGCGAGCAGCTGGATACGTGGCGTGCCCGTGCGGACTATGCACCACCCTTCGAGTTCTTCTCCCGTATTCTTGGGGGAGATGGCTACCGCATGAAATTCCGTCAGCGTATGGGAACGGAAGTGGATGATGTTCTTGATGAATTTCTCTCCCTAACCATTTCCTATGAGCGCAACGGACCTCCCGGTCTGGAAGGGTTCGTGGCATGGCTGGATGCTAGCCCTACGGAAATCAAGCGTGAGCTGAACGCCTCCAAGGGCATGGTGCGGATTATGACCGTGCATGGCTCCAAGGGGCTGGAAGCACCCTATGTGATGCTGGTGGACGACTGCACTGCGCCGGTCTCTTCGAGGCATGATCCAGTGATGCTTGCAAGGCCGCGCGGGGACAGCTCTGCCGTTCCCCCCGGTCTTGTGTGGCTACCGCGTAAAGACTATCGCACCGCGTGGCACGGGGAGATTCTGGAAGAGCTGCGGCAGGGGCAGGTGGAAGAATATCGTCGCTTACTTTATGTGGCGCTCACACGGGCGAAAGACAGGCTTGTTGTATGTGGCTGGTCGCCAAAGCGTGGCCCCCATCAGGACTGTTGGTATCAAACGGTAGAAAATGCCTTGCTGAGTGAAGCACGAGAGGTGCGTGATGCCCAAGGAGCACTGGTAAGCTCCATCTGGACGCAAGGGGACGCCTCAAAGGCCGAGCCTGTCTTGGCACGAAAAGAAATTGCACAGCAAGACAAAGCCGTATCCTTGCCGGACTGGCTGCATAAACATGTGAGCCCGCCGGAGCGCCTGCGCCGTTTGAAACCCTCTGAAGCTTTTGAGGATATGGAAGCCAAGGATGGCATTGAACAGCCACCGGTAATGAATGCACTGGAAGCTGCACGGCAGACGGACAGTTGGCCGCTGGTGCGTGGCCGCCTGACCCACCGCCTATTGGAAATCTTGCCGGATATGCCGGAAGAGGATCGAGCCGAGGCTGTGGAGCGTTATCTGGCGGTTGCCCTGCCTGAGCGCTTTTATGACAACAAGGAAAAGCTTGTTGCTGAAGTCTTCAAGGTACTTGATCGCGAAGAATTGAAGGAATTATTTTCGCCTCAAGGGCGGGCGGAAGTGCCGGTGCAAGGTGTGTTGAGCGCGGAAGGGGTGAAGGACGCGCAGGTTTTTGGTGTCATTGACCGATTGATTGTTGGTGAAGAGACCATCCAGATTGTGGATTATAAAACAAACTCTTGGGTTCCAAATAAAGTTTCTGAGGTTGATCCCACCTATAAGGCACAGGTGGCAATTTACCGCAGGCTGCTAGGAGAACTTTATCCAAATCACCAAATACGTGGGTTTCTGCTCTTTACCGCCGGGCCCAAACTGCTAGAGATACCGGCTGAAATAATGGATAGTTTTAATTTTTAGGCCAAGGTAGGAAATTCGTTTCCTTGACCTTCGGGAGTTGGGTTCCTACTTTCTGTGCCAATGAGTCACGGAAGAGCCTGTGACCCGTACCAACAAAAAGATGAGAGGCATAACATGGCCACTGTGAATGTTAGTGATGAGACATTCGACGCTGAAGTACTGAAAAGCTCTTCTCCGGTTGTTGTTGATTTTTGGGCGACCTGGTGTGGTCCGTGTAAGATGATTGCACCTTCTTTGGAAGAAATTTCCGAGGAAATGGCATCAGATGTGAAGATTGCAAAACTGGATATCGATTCCAACCAGCAATCCGCCATGACCTACGGTGTGCGTTCTATTCCAACCATCATTTTGTTCAAGGATGGTGAGCCCGCTGCAACATTGGTTGGTGCTCAGCCAAAGGGTAAGATTGCCGAATGGATCAAGCAGTACTCCTAAAATTAGTTGGAAAAACTGTTATTGATGGGCATAGCGCCAAAGACTCCGGCTATTCAGGTAGCCGGAGGACTTTTGTTTTTTGAAAACTACCCCTAAATAAGATCGCAATAGATTTGTAAAGTGCTACTGGCTGAGCGAAATGAACGCTTTGCGTAGCTTTGAACGATTGGGATGAGAATGACGAACGAAAGCAAGACACCTAGCCCAGAAGAGACACCGGTAACATCGGAAGAAAATCAGGCCAAGGAAACTGATCAGACCATCGGGGCGCAAGAAACCGAAGCTGAGGCAGATACATTTGCTTTTGAAGACGCCTCTGAAACTCTGCGCACTGAAAATGCGGAAATGAAAGAGCGCGTTTTGCGGGTGATGGCCGAGATGGAAAACCTCCGTCGCCGGACCGAAAAAGAAATTCGTGACGCCAAAACCTATGCGGTTTCAAGCTTTGCCCGCGACATGCTGGTGGTTAACGACAATTTGGGCCGCGCTATAGATGCCCTGCCGGAAGAAGAGCGTTCCGTGGAAGGTTCCAACCTGAAAGTGCTGGTGGACGGCGTGGAAATGGTTGAGCGTGAAATGTTGAACCAGCTGGAAAAGCACGGCGTGAAGCGCCTGTCTCCAGAAGGCGATAAGTTCGACCCGCATTTCCATCAGGCCATGTTTGAAGTTCCAAACCCTGAGGTTCCTAACAACACTGTTGTGCAGGTTGTTCAGGCTGGTTACGTTATTGGTGAACGCGTGTTGCGCCCTGCAATGGTGGGTGTGGCGAAAGGCGGTCCGAAGGTCGCACCAATCGCGGCACAAAAGGAAGAGCCGGGTTCTTCTGCTGAGTAAGCACTAAGACAGGATTTTTCTTTATTCGTTTTGGGCGGGTGCATTCCAATTTGCACGCGCCCTTTTCTTTGACCACAAGATACTGTGGTAACAGGCATTGCTTTAACGGGAAAAAGCTCTATGCCGCGCTTGTTGTTGTGATTGTGAACGTATCACGAGGGTGGGTGCCGATGGCGGACTATATTTGGCAGTATCTGGATTTTCTCGGCGTTGCAGTTTTCGCGCTGACGGGCGGGCTGGTGGCTGCCCGTTTGAAACTTGACCTGATCGCTTTTCTGTTCTTTTGCAGCTTCACAGGCATGGGCGGCGGCACCTTGCGTGATCTGCTTTTGGGTGTTCCCATCTTCTGGGTGGAGAATGAAGCCTATTTGATTGTGTGTGCCTGCGTTACCGTTTTCATGTGGTTCGGTGCTCATATTGTGGAGGCGTTCGACAAACCCTTGCGCTGGCTGGATGCTGTTGGGCTGTCGGCCTACAGTGTCATGGGGGCCGCGAAGGCTCTGTCTGTGGGGGATCACTTCTTTGTTGCCATTCTCATGGGCGTTGCAACAGCAACCTTTGGCGGGATTATTCGCGATGTTGTGGCCAGTCAGCCCTCCGCGCTTATTCAAAGGGATGTTTACTTGGCCGCAGCGTTTGCGGGTGCTTGTTTATATACGGTGATTGACGCGCTCACAGGCGCCAGCAATATAGCTTCCCTTGTGGCTCTTAGTGCTGCACTGTTCCTGCGCGGAGGGGCAATTATGATGGACTGGAAACTCCCCGTTTACACGCCGCGGCGGAAATAGACAAAATGTACCGGTATTCAGCTGCGCAGGAAAGCGTAGCTGGCGGTGGCAAGGTCTGGGATAGCGGCGAAGCTGTTTTCAAAAATGGTCCTTTGTCCATAATATCGGCGCCCTGCCTTGGAGCCTTTACACAGTTCACCAAGGTCTGCGGTGACTTCGCGTGATATTGGGTTATGTGCCCCGTGGCTTTCTATAAAAAATCTGGAAGTATCGAGCAGCAAGGGGTCATAGTTCGGGTAATCTCCGATGGGAGACTGGAGCGTGCTGATGTGGCAGCCCTCTGGTATCCAGCCGCCATTCAGCAGATCAGCCGCCTCAAAGGATGACAGGATAATGATGTCAGCCCCTTGGGCTGCTCCTTCCAGATCGTCTGTCCACGCTGCGTCTATTCCCTCTTTACAAAGAGAGGCGGCAAGTTTGGAGGCGTTCACGGTCTCATTGTCCCATATGAGTACTTTGTGGAGTGTTCTGACCGATGTCTGGGCAAGCACATTCAGTTGGCTGTTGGGAGTGACCCCGATAACCAGCATTTTTGAAGCGTCTTCACGGGCGAGATAACTGGAGGCAAGGGCGTTCACGGAAGCTTCTTTCCATGGCGCTAGCGCAGAGCTATCTAGCACCGCAAGAGGTGCACCGGTCTTTCCTGACTGGAGGAGATAAACGCTGACTGCATGGGCCTGTCCGTCTCCGCTGCCCGAAGGGGTAAAGGTGCTGAGCGTGGTTCCTATGAACCCGCGCTCTGAGGAACCTTGTTCTTTGAAGTTGTTCCACGAAGAAGAAATGAGAAGATGGCTGTTCGCCTCACAGTCAGGTCGCTCAATTTCATTGTAGCAGCGTGGAGGGGAAACAACGCTGCTACGATAAGCCTGCCTGACAGTTTCGATAAGGCTTCGCAAGTCCATTACAGCATTTATTTCCGGTGCTGAAATGACTCGCATGGGGACCTTCTCGTATTTATGCCACCCGTTGGTTATCGGGTGGGGGAGGCTGTTGGTGCTGGAAGCTTTAAGCCCCCGCTTCAATTGCTCAGCCTCGGCACGTAGCGCTTTGGCTTCCTTGCGATTCTGGCGCATACTTTTGCGATATTTGCCCTGTGTGCTCCATGTGGCGACACCTCCAATGAGGATGCCAAGGGCAACGGAGGCAAATATGATCCAGAAAACTGGAACATTGAATGTTAGTGCCGGGTCCCCTTCAACAAACGGATTAAGGGAGATAATGGCACTATGCCGGTTGGCTACTGCAAGAACGATCAGCAGTGCCGCAACGGGAATCAGTACCAGATTCTTCAAGAATCTTCTCAAGGGTCACTCCAAATAAGAGGCTCACTCGCCGATGTCTTCACCATCGTTCAAGCGTTCGCGCATTTCTTTGCCGGTTTTGAAGAAAGGAACAAATTTCTCGTTCACTTCCACCTTCTGGCCGGTTCTTGGGTTACGGCCTACGCGTGCAGGACGGTTTTTAACCGAAAACGCCCCGAAACCGCGCAGCTCAACGCGATCTCCGCGCATGAGAGCTTCTGTAATTTCATCGAGAATCGCATTGACGATGTTTTCTACATCGCGCTGGTATAGATGCGGATTCTGTTCTGCAATACTTTGGACCAATTCAGACTTAATCATTGCGTGCGTCCCCCCACTTGGTATCACCTGACGTATGTGGAGCCTGCCAAACAGACAGCAGTCCGTCAAGCTCACTACCGCTTTCTGTGAGTTTTTTAGCGAAAATTGCTAGATTTTCAAGAATGTTAGCATCCTGCCCCAAGAATAAACTGGATGCTTTGATTTTTAGCAAAGATGTAGCCGACTCTTCCGCCGGTTTCCAGTGAACTATCTTGAGGTTTTTATTCAACCCCTTTTTGCTGACAAGCCAAGCTTTTGCCTCATCTTCACCGCCAATGGCGTCAATCAGGTTCTTTTCCTTGGCTTGATGACCGCTGTAGACTTGACCATTTGCCAGCTGCTGGATTTGTGCAGTGGTAAAACCGCGCCGTTCCGCGACGACATTCATAAACCACTGGTAAGAATCATTGACGAGACTTTCAAGGACAGCAATGGCTTCCGGTGTAGCGGGCTCATAAAAATTCGGTTCGGCTTTCAAGGGAGAGCTTTTCACCGCATTGAGCTTCAAGCCGATCGTGTCAAGAAGGGTCCCTGCATTGCCGTACTGGAACAGGACACCAATTGACCCTGTCATGGAGTTATAGCGGGCAATGATATGGTCTGTGGCGACAGCTGTCATATAGGCGGCAGAAGCACCAACGGTGCCAATGGTTGCGACTACCGGCTTTTTCTGGGAAAGCTCGCGAAGGGCATGATAAAGAGCTTCCCCGCCAGTGGTTGTTCCGCCCGGAGAGTTAATCGAAATGATAACCCCTTCAACCTCTTTCGAGTCTCCAACTTCCTTGATCAGCTCCAGCATCTGCCGGTTTTCGGTGATCGTTCCGGTAATTGCGATGCGGGCGATGTGCTGGATGTGTTTTTTTGAACTGAACTTGCCTCCAGTGACCGCAAAGATGCTCCCAATCGCTATGAGCACTACCAAAAACGCAAAAACACGCCAAAAAGTCAGTTTTCTTCTAAGGCGCAGGCGATCAATCAGTATGTCGCTGTCTAGACTCATGGTCCGATAATCTCTCTGATCAGTGAAACAACAAAATGAAAATCGTGCAGAGGCACTGGGTGCTCATCAGTATACTGTCATCCAGACAATAGAATTTCGTAAATAAAGTCAATTGAAAACAATCGGTTGCGGGGCAAGTTTTCATTTTTTTGAGTGCGTGTAACCCAATGGGCGCATGGAGGCGGGGTGTAGGCAAAAAAAAGCCGCTTTATTCATCAGGAGGTGGGGGGAGCTGAGAATAAAGCGGCATTTGTTTGGCATTTTGCCAGTTGGACTTTACGTCTTTGTAGGTCACTGTTGTTATTGCTGACTGCTCTGAAGGGCCAGCGGATCCAGTGATCTTGTTTCTTGGCGCGAGTGATTAGGGGCATAATCGTTTCGCGCTTTGTGTTGGAAGCCCAATTGCCGATTGCTGCAAGGACGGCAAGTTTTAATATAGGGACTTCCTGACATCCTATGGTTTCGGGCGGACCACAGGATGTTCGTTCGCTTTCATGACTCTGAGAGCTTTTCTTTGTTTCTCCTTTATTACAACAAAGCTACCCAGTGAAAGCATAACTGCAAAAGTCAGGTAGTAAATGAATAGTAAAGACATAGAACTTATGTTCCTGTTGTTCCTGAGATTTATAATACATAATTTGTGCCACTTGAAAATGTGCCGTAATTCGGGATTTTTTCTGAAATGAAGACCAAAAGTTGCTTTTTGCAACAAGGAGATTGCCGACTTGATGCAGTTACATGTGCAGAATGCAAAAATGGCGATTTTTTAATAAAACAGGCGATGAATTCTTGGCAAGTATAAGCCGCATTCGTGTTTATTGCTTAATGATTTACTAAGGGTTTTGAAGGCTTTCCGGCTGGTAACCGGTTGGTGAATGAATGTGAATTTTTGTGTGGGGATGAAGCGTGGCCTGAAAGTCTAGGGCAAACAGGGATACTGGGCAGTTGATCAACGGAGGTTCTCTGGTTATGAGGTTTACACCTGAAATGGAGTGGGTGTTTTTAATTTATCGCCCTTGATATTTTTCAGGTAACAGGGACACTTTAGTCCAAATACAAGAATCATCCACTCGGTGGACTAGGATTTACTGCGATTGACAATTAATCAATTGTATAGCTCATACTTTGCTGTATTTGACGGCGAAAAGCGCCTTTGGGGAAATCAACAAGTTGAACTGCGTGCAAAACTCATCTGAAATCCGTAATAACTGGACCCGTGAAGAGGCTGAATCTCTTTATAATCTGCCATTTAACGACCTGCTGTTTAAAGCGCAATGCGTCCACCGCGAGCATTTTGACCCCAATGAGGTCCAGCAAAGTCAGCTGTTGAGTATCAAGACAGGAGGCTGTCCGGAAGATTGCGCCTATTGCAGTCAGTCTGCACGCAACAATACCGAACTCTCCGCCTCAAAGCTTTTGGAAGTGCAGCGTGTGCTGGACGAAGCTAAAAAGGCGAAGGAAAGCGGAGCAACACGTTATTGCATGGGGGCGGCGTGGCGTTCGCCAAAGGACCGTGACATGCGCGCCATCGAAATGATGGTGGAAGGTGTTAAAGAGCTTGGTATGGAAAGCTGCATGACCCTTGGCATGCTGAGCCCCGATCAGGTTATCCGCCTGAAAGATGCTGGTCTGGATTACTACAATCACAACGTTGATACCTCTGAACGCTATTATAGCGAGGTCATTACCACACGTAAGTTCTCCGACCGCATTGATACGCTCAATATGGTCAAGGACGCGGGTATAAAGGTCTGTTCGGGTGGTATTGTAGGCATGGGTGAGGAAAAAACCGATCGCCTCGACATGCTGGTATCTCTGGCAACCTTGGAAGAGCATCCCGACAGTGTGCCGATCAACATGCTCATTCCAATTGAAGGTACACCGCTTCAAGATGCCGAGCCGGTTGACCCGATCGACTTTGTTCGCCTGATTGCCGTTGCCCGCATCATGATGCCGAAATCCCATGTGCGTTTGTCTGCTGGCCGGACGGAAATGTCTGATGAAACGCAGGCTATGTGTTTTTTTGCTGGGGCAAACTCCATCTTTAAAGGGGAAACACTGCTGACGGCAGACAATCCAGAGGACTCCAAAGACGCAGCGCTGTTCAAGCGTCTTGGCATCCGCCCTATGGGGCTTAAGAGCTGTACATCCGAACATGAACCTGCTGAATAAGCACCAAGGTGCACTTGAGCGTCTGGCAGAACGTGGCAGGTCGCGCTCTTTGCTCAAGGCTCATGGATGCGATTTTTCGTCCAATGACTATCTGGCGCTGACAAAAGCGCCAGAGTTGCTTTTGGCGGCAGAGCAAGCCCTGTCACGCGGTGTTGGCCTTGGGGCTGGCGGATCGCGCCTGTTGCGGGGGAATGATGTTGAGCACGAGGCGCTGGAGCATGAGGCGGCAGCTCTGTTTAATACAGAGCGATCCTTGTTCTTTGGCGGCGGATACACGGCCAACATGGCGCTGTTTTCCACTTTGCCACAGCAAGGCGATCTTGTGCTTTATGACAGCCTTATTCACGCCAGCGCACATGATGGAATGAAGCTGGGCGCAGCTCAAACTATGGCTTTTCAGCATAATCAGGTTGAAGACGCGGAAGCGCGTATTGCCACTTGGCGTCAGCAGGGGGAGACAGGGCGCATCTGGATTGCCTGTGAAAGCCTTTACAGCATGGATGGTGACCGTGCGCCTCTAGGAGATCTGGTCGAACTTGCTGATAGGCATGATGCATTTTTGTTGGTAGATGAAGCCCATGCAACGGGTGTACTGGGCAACGGTGGTCGGGGACTTGCTGCCGCGTTCGAAGGGCGCGAAAACCTTATTTCGCTTCATACCTGCGGTAAGGCACTTGGGGCGTCTGGCGCTCTTGTTTGTGGTTCGGCTGTCTTGATTGACTATCTCATAAACCGTGCCCGTAGTTTTATCTATGCCACTGCGCCGTCTCCGCTTGTTGCTGCTATTGTACGTGCTGCACTTGAGTTGGTGCAGAGCCAACCTGAACGGCGCCAGCGGCTTGCGGACCTTGTGAAGTATACAAATAAAGAAATGGAGCGCCGCTGTGGCCGGAAGGGCAGCGGGACACATATCCAGCCGTTTCTTATTGGCGATGACAAACGCACCATGCGTATTGCAAAATCCTTGCAGGAGCGCGGCTTTGATATTCGCGGTATTCGTCCGCCAACCGTCCCGCGTGGCACCTCCCGCCTACGTATTGCTTTGACCTTGCATGCCAGTAAAGAAGATGTATCCAGCATGTTTGAAGTTCTTGCAGAAGAAATAGGTCTCGTTCAATCATGACACAACCGATTGTAGTTACCGGAACAGACACCGGTATCGGTAAAACAGTTTTTTCTGCGGCGCTTACGCAGGCACTTGCCGCCACCTACTGGAAACCGGTTCAGTCCGGTCTGGAAGAGGAGACAGACACACAGACTGTTAAACGCCTGACAGGGTGTGCGGTGTTACCAGAGGCGTATCGCCTACAAATCCCTGCATCTCCCCATTATTCTGCAGAGGAAGAGGGTGTGCTGATTGAGTGCGGCAGTTTGGATTTGCCGCAGGTCAGTGGCCCATTGGTGATGGAGGGCGCAGGTGGTGTGATGGTTCCGCTTACCCGTGAAACGCTTTATATCGACCTTTTCAAGACATGGCAGTCACCCGTTGTGCTGTGTGCCCGGACAGGCCTTGGTACGATCAACCATAGTCTCCTTTCAATTGAAGCACTGCGGTTGCGTGGCTGCTCGCTGCTGGGGATCGTGTTTATTGGCGATGAGGTGGCAGATACAGAGCGCACCATTGTGGAGTATGCAGGTGTTAAAAAGCTCGGCCGCTTTCCAGTGCTCAAAGAAATTACGACCAAAACAATAGAGGCAGCATTTTCCGATAACTTTAGACTGGAAGACTTCTGCCTGCAGGACGGGAAGGGCGCTTGATGACGAGGCACTCACCGATCTGGCATCCGTTTACCCAGCACGCGATTATGCCGGAGATGACCAAAATTACAGGTGGCTGCGGGGCTTACCTAACAAAGGCTGACGGCGAGCGGATGCTGGATGCCATTTCCTCCTGGTGGGTTGTGACCCACGGGCACTGTCATCCGCATGTGATTGGTGCGATCAAGGAGCAGGCTGATAAGCTGGATCAGGTGATCTTTGCAGGTCACACCCATGAGCCCGCAGAACTGCTGGCACAGCAACTGCTCAGGTGTACCCCTGATGGGCTCGACTATGTGTTCTTTTCTGACAGCGGGTCCACCAGTGTTGAAGTGGCTCTTAAAATGGCGCTTGGCTACTGGCACCATCTGGGAGAAAAGCGCCAGCGTGTTGTTGTTATGGAAAACAGCTATCACGGCGATACCATCGGCACCATGTCCGTCGGAGAGCGCTGCGTTTTCAACCAGCCTTACAATCCGCTCCTGTTTGATGTGGCTAAACTGCCGTTTCCCTCTGCAGGTAACGAGCAGACCACGTTCGATGAATTGGAAAAGCTCTGCAGTGCAGGGGATGTGGCGGCGTTCATCGTAGAGCCACTGGTTTTAGGGGCAGGCGGCATGCTTATGTATAGCCCGCAAACGCTCCGTACTCTGGTGCAGATCTGCAAAAAGCACCATGTTCTGTTTATTGCAGATGAAGTGATGACCGGTTGGGGGCGTACAGGCAAACTGTTTGCCTGCGAGTATGCACAGGTGACGCCAGATATTGCTTGCTATTCCAAGGGATTGACCGGCGGCTCGTTGCCGCTCGCTGTTACCATGTGTTCTGAAGCCATTTATAATGAGCATTATTCAACAGACAGAAGCAAAACTTTCTTCCACTCAAGTTCCTACACGGCGAACCCGATTGCCTGCGCCGCTGCGGTGGCAAACCTTGAAGTCTGGGAGAGAGAACCGGTTTATGAGAGGATCGAAAATCTTGCAAAAATGCAGGCGGCAGGGCTGGAGCGCTTCAAGAACGATGAGCGCTTTACCAACCTGCGCCAACAGGGCACCATTGCCGCGATGGACATTAATGTGAGGGATCACGGCTATTTGTCTGATGTGGGGCCGCGCCTTTATGCGTTCTTCCAGAAGAAGAACCTGCTTCTGCGCCCCCTTGGCAATACGCTGTATTCCATGCCGCCATATTGCGTCACACAAGATGATGTCAACCATATCTACGATGCCATGGCGGAGGCGGCCGATGAACTCCTTTAAGGGGCGAGGTGGGCTGGTCGGCTTTGGTCATTATGCTCCCGAACGGCGTGTTCTGAATGCTGAAATCGAGCAGGATCTGGGACTTGAGGATGGTTGGATCGAGCGGCGTACCGGTATTCGGGAGCGCCGTTATGTTGCACCGGATCAGGCGCTTACCGATATTGCGCTGCCAGCGGCACAAATGGCGATTGAAGATGCTGGCGTTACTCCTGCCCAAATTGGACTGACGCTGCTAGCCACAAGTACACCGGATCACCTTTTGCCTCCTTCGGCTCCACTACTCGCATACAAGCTGGGCCTGCCAAACTCCGGTGCCATCGATATGGCTGGTGCCTGTGCCGGATTCCTTTATGCGCTCGCAATGGCAGATGCCTATGCCAAGGCGCAGGGCATAAGTGTTCTTGTCGTGGCGGCAAATATTTTGAGCCGCCGTATTAACCCTGAAGAGCGAGCAAGCCGTGTACTGTTCGCCGATGCGGCAGGTGCTGTTGTGATTTCACCGCCAACGCGAGAGGGACAGGGCATTTTGGCCGCTGATCTGGCATCAGATGGGGCATACTATGATCTTATCAAAATCACTGGTGGTGGCAGTCGTAGCCCTTACAGGCAACATATGGACCCCAACGAATATCTGATGAGCTTGAAGGGTGGTCAGACCGTGTTTGCCAAGGCCGTGAGTACCTTAACGGGGTCTGCCGGAAAAGTACTGGAGCAAGCAGGGGTTAAGTCTTCCGATGTGGACCACTGGGCACCACATCAGGCCAATTCCCGCATCATTCAGGCTGTTGGCAACAGCCTCGGTATAGGTGAGGACAGAACACTCATGACACTGGGGGAGTTTGGCAACAGCTCGGCGGCGACCATTCCTTTCACTCTTTCCAAATGTCGTGAGAACCGTGATTTCAAAGAGGGTGACAAGTTGCTGCTATCTGCCATTGGTGCCGGATTTGTCAGCGGATCTCTTTTGGTTGGTTTGTAAGCTTTCCCCCTTTCAAGGCGTATTGGAAGGGGATGCCTCCAGCTTGGGTTTCGGGTAGGCTTTTTGAAAAGCTTTCAATCCATTTGCTCGCTGGCTGATGGCGTTGACCTTTGGGAAATGAGAGCTATCAACGCCCCAACGATCCGCATTGTAGACTTGAGGAATAAGGCAGATGTCTGCCAGTGTGACCTGATCGCCATGGCAGAACCTTCCACTGTGTCCATCAGTCAGCAATTTTTCAAATGCACAGAGACCCTTAGTGATAAACTCGTGCATCCAGCTGATTTTGGTTTGCTCTCCTCCTCCAGACACCTCCACAAGGCGTTGAACAATGCTCAGGTTGCAGATCGGATGAATATCCATGGCGATTGCGTGGGAAAGTGCACGTACACGGGCGCGCTCGCGAGCCGTTGACGGCATTAAGGGAGGGGCTGGATACCGTTCATCCAGATATTCAATTATGGCGAGAGACTGGGTCATCATATGGTCATCCAGATCAAGAGATGGCACGAAGCCCTGTGGGTTGCGCTTCAAATTCTCAGGTGCCTTTTGCTCTCCCTTGAGCAGGTTTACGGCTATCCTATCGTATTCAATCCTTTTCAGGTTGAGTGCGATGCGGACACGGTAGCTCGCTGATGAGCGCCAATAATCGTATAACTTGATATTACTCATGGTATGGCGCAGCTCCGCTGTGGAGTTCTAGTCGTTCTCTAGGATGGGGTGATAACCTCACCCTTTGTGTTTTCGGTAAGTATTTCAGCGTTTTTTTGAACTTTTTCCATCAATGACAGGAGCGTTGCCTGTTCTTCTAAAGACAGGTTTTCCGTTAATGCAGCTTCCACGCTTTGAACCAGTGGAATGACATCATTGTAAACCGCAAGGCCTTTTTCTGTCAGCCGTAAAACAGATTTCCGGCGATCTTCTCCATCAATGTCACGGCGCAAAAGTTCTTTTTTACGAAGGGCCTGAACAGCGCGGCTGACATTCACTTTGTCCATGCTGGAGCGCTCGACAATTTCTGAGGCAGATAGCGCCTTGGTTCCTCCGAGAATTGCCATGGTGCGCCATTCGGAGACACTGAGCCCATATCGCTCGCGGTACACGCTGGAAACTGCACTGCTGACGGCAGAGCCAAAAATGCGGACTTTATACGGGAAGAACTTTTCCAGCTGAAAGTCATCCGGATTTGGCGCTTTGTTCACAGTTCCCATTTATGCGTCTCTTTGGTTTAATTTGAAACTACTAGGTTCATAAAGGTCAATTAATATTGAAATAGTATCGTGTGAAACTAAATGTCAATACTGCAGGTATATGAAATATCGTGTAGGCTTAAGTATTGTTAAGCCCTATTTTCTAACGCTTTTCAACTTACTATGCATTCTGGTGGCATTTTGAATTTCTATCCTTCCCAGAATTTATATTGACACAGTTTCATTTGAAACTATCCTGAATATCGAGAAAGTCATTGACTGTCCGGGTCTGGGAGGACGCGCGGCTGGTTTTATTTACCGAGGGAGCGTCATGACCAGTTGGATCAAGAGCGCAAATGCGCTGAACTGCCATTTCCCAATCCAGAATCTCCCCTATGGTGTATTTGCCACGGGGGATGAGGCAGCACGGTGCGGTGTTGCGATTGGGGATATGATTGTGGACCTCGCTTTGCTGGAGACGGCTGGTCTTATCAATGCAGGTGGAAGCGCTCCTGTTTTTGATCGTCCAGCTCTTAACGGTTTTATGGGGCTTGGGAAAACCTCTTGGGATAGTGTGCGCGAGCAGTTGATTTCCTTGCTTGTTGAAGGGGGCAATGATGCTCTTTCCAGCAATGATACCTTGAGCACCAAAGCGCTGGTACCAATGAACTTAGCGCAGATGTTCCTGCCGTTCTCTGTAGCAGAGTACACGGATTTTTACTCCGGACGCCAACATGCGCTTAACGTGGGGACCATGTTTCGCGGACCGGAAAATGCGCTGCCGCCCAACTGGTTGCATCTCCCCATCGGATATAATGGTCGTGCCTCGACTGTCATTGTTTCAGGTACGGATATCAAACGACCTGTTGGACAGGTGAAAGCGCCAACTGATAACACGCCAAGCTTCAAGCCCTGCGCCCGCCTTGATATCGAGCTGGAAATGGGCGCTGTTGTTGGTATGCCCAGTGAAATGGGAGAGCCCATTACTGTGCAGCAAGCTGATGACATGATCTTTGGCTATGTGATCCTGAATGACTGGTCTGCCCGTGATATTCAAGCTTGGGAGTATCAGCCGCTTGGCCCGTTTCAGGCAAAAGCATTTGCAACTTCCATCAGTCCGTGGGTGGTGACGAAAGCTGCCCTTGCGCCGTTCCGTGTCTCCACACCGCCCCGTGAAAAAGAGCTTCTTCCCTACCTCAATGAGCCGGGTCCAATGCTCTATGATATTGATCTGGAGATCTACATGCGGCCCGAAGGGACTGCGCATGCCTCAAAAATCGCTAGAACCAATTACAAGCAGATGTATTTTTCCGCCGCGCAGCAGCTGGCGCACCATGCGGTGAGCGGCTGTAAGATGAATACAGGCGACCTGCTTGGCTCGGGTACTATTTCCGGCCCTGAGAGGACTCAGTTCGGCTCACTGCTAGAGCTTTCATGGGGTGGTAAGGACCCTCTAAGGTTGGAGGGTGGTGAAACCCGCAGTTTTATTGAGGATGGCGACACGCTGACACTCACCGGTTGGGCTGAAGGAGATGGTTACCGCATCGGATTTGGCGAATGTACCGGCAAGATCCTACCGGCACCGAACTTCAAAGGCTAATCGAGTTCATAGGAATTTCAGGAGTTTTATCATGGCTAAAGCATTCGCGAGTGTTGGTGATATGGAAGACAAAAAGATCTCCTTCACCGAAGTTGGCCGCGATCTTTATGCATTCACCGCGGAAGGGGATCCGAACACCGGCGTTATTATCGGTGACGACAGCGTTATGGTGGTGGATGCACAGGCAACCCCTGTGATGGCAGGCATGGTTGTCGAGAAAATCCGCGAAGTCACCGACAAGCCGATTAAATACGTGACCTTGACCCACTACCACGCGGTGCGGGTGCTGGGGGCGTCCGGATATGGTGCTTTGGAAGTCATAGCTTCCCAAAAGTGTGAGAGCATGATCTTTGAACGGGGACAGGAGGACTGGGATTCCGAGTATGGCCGGTTCCCGCGCTTGTTCTCAGCGGCAGATTCCATTCCCGGCCTCACATGGCCAACCATGACTTTCAAGAACCGTATGGCCATCAACATGGGCAAGCGTAAGGTTGAGTTGATGCATCTGGGCCGTGCGCACACCGCTGGCGACATTGTTGCATGGGTTCCAGATGAAGGCGTGATGTTTACCGGTGATATCGTTGAGTACCACTCCGCATGTTACTGCGGTGACGGCCACTTCAAGGACTGGGGCAACACGTTAGACGCAATCAAGGCCTACACTCCAGACGCAATTGTACCGGGGCGTGGCGATGCGCTGGTGGGGCCGGAAATAGTTGGTAAAGCCATTGAAAACACCCGTGACTTTGTGAAGAGCACTTATAAGACGGCGGCTCGGGTGGCCGTGCGGGGAGGCACGTTGAAAGAAGCATGGGATGCAGTGCGTGAGCAGTGCGACCCCAAATTCGCTGACTACGCAATTTATGAGCACTGCCTGCCGTTTAATGTGGCCCGCGCTTTCGATGAGGCACGAGGCATCGACACCCCCCGCATATGGACTGCTGAGCGTGACCGGGAAATGTGGGCTGCATTGCAAGGGTGAGTGACTTGGGTTTGGGATCACATAGTGGACGCTTTTAATAGCGAACAACGTGGTCCTAACTCACGAAACAAACCTCTGTGACTTTCACAGTTGAGATAAACGCAGGCGGCTTGAAGTATCGCAGATGCTGGGAGGTAGCGTATGAAGAAAAAGATTTTCGAGGCTCCGCTCTATCCATATGTCCGATCTGTGGATCAGGATGCGAAAAAGGCGGTGCGCCATAAGGTTGTTGTGGTGGGGGCGGGACCCATTGGCCTTGCGGCGGCAATAGAGTTGGCCATGCAGGACATTGAAGTTGTTGTTGTTGACGACAACGACAAGGTGAGCTGGGGCTCCCGCGCGGTTTGCTATGCAAAACGACCGCTGGAAATTCTTGACCGGTTGGGCTGCGGGGACAGGTTTGTCGATAAAGGCGTTCAATGGAACAAAGGAAAAGTCTTTTTTGATGAACGTCTGGTCTATCAGTTTGATCTGTTGCCAGAAGACGGCCACAAGCGCCCAGCTTTCATCAACCTACAACAGTATTACTTTGAAGAGTATCTGGTTGAGCGGGTGGGGGAGCTGCAAGCGCAGGGCAAGCAGATTGAGATCCGCGGCAATAACAAGGTGGTCTCCCTTGATCAGGGCAATGACTTTGCGACTGTTGAGTTGGAAACACCGGAAGGTAACTACTGCGTTGAAGCGGACTGGGTGATCGCTTGTGATGGTGCTGCCTCTCCAATCCGCGCCATGATGGGTCTGGACTTCGTCGGCCGCATCTTTGAAGATAACTTCCTGATCGCTGATGTGGTTATGGAAGCTGATTTCCCGACTGAGCGCTGGTTTTGGTTCGACCCACCATTTAATCGCGGGCAGTCTGCCCTTCTGCATAGGCAGCCAGACAATGTGTGGCGCATCGACCTACAGCTGGGCTGGGGTGTTGACAAGGAAGAAGAGAAAAAGCCGGAGAATGTGATTCCGCGCCTGAAAGCAATGCTGGGCGAGGATGTCAGCTTCGAGCTCGAGTGGGTTTCCATCTACACTTTCCAATGCAGACGCATGGAGAAGTTTAGAAAAGGGCGTGTAATTTTTGCGGGCGACAGTGCCCATCAGGTGTCACCCTTTGGTGCCCGCGGTGCGAACTCCGGCTTGCAGGACACCGATAACCTGATCTGGAAACTGAAGCTGGTGATGGATGGCAAGGCGCCTTTGAGCCTGCTGGACACCTATGATGAAGAGCGTATTTTTGCAGCAGATGAGAACATCTTGAACTCTTCCCGCTCCACAGACTTCATCACCCCAAAATCTCAAATGAGCCAAGTGTTTCGAGATGCGGTGTTGAACCTTGCCGAAATGGCAGAGTTTGCTCGCCCGCTTGTCAATTCCGGTCGACTGTCCCTTCCTTGTACCTACGATAAAAGTTCGCTTAACGGACCAGATACTAAAGGCATGCCCATGCGCTCTCGGCCCGGCTCGCCAGCAAGTGATGCGCCGCTTGGTGATGGAACGTGGCTCCTTGATAAGCTTGGCAACAAATTTCAATTATTGGCAATCAACTGTGACGTTCCTGCATGTTTGAAGGTGGATGGCATTGAGATTTTTGCTCTACCGATCAGCCTGAGTGACGACGCATACGGCTTTGTAAGGGAGCGCTATCTGGGCAGCTTGCCCCGTGCAGTTTATCTTATACGGCCAGACCAGCATGTTGCGGCCCGCTGGAATGAATTCAGCCACACTGGGGTTGTCAGCGCATTCAGAAAAGTGACTGGTAAATGCCTTGAGGAGGTGACCCAATGAGCCAGCTCAACACAGCTCCCAACATCGACCAGCCAGATAATTTTTATCAAGACCTCTTAACGCTACACGAGGGCCGGACGAAGGCTCAAAGCGAAGCACTGAATGCACGGCTGGTTCTCATCCTTGCAAACCATATCGGGGACCTTGAGGTTTTACGCGAAGCATTTGCACTGGCAGCTGCAAACGAGAAGAGTAGCTAGTGGGTTAAACCGTTTTGATAGGAGGCTGAAATGAAAATTGAACAAATTCACCACGTTGCTTACCGCTGTAAAGACGCAAAAGAGACTGTTGAGTGGTACACCAAGAACCTGAATATGGATTTTGTTCTGGCCATTGCGGAGGACAAGGTTCCTTCCACTCATGAGCCTGACCCCTACATGCACCTGTTCCTTGATGCGGGCAACGGTAACATACTGGCCTTTTTTGAACTGCCAACCAAGCCTGAGATGGGGCGCGATGAAAACACTCCTATCTGGGTGCAGCACATTGCGTTCAAGGTGAAGGATCGCGAAACCCTGATTGCCTTCAAGGACAAACTGGAGGCAAACGGGGTTGAGGTTTTGGGGGTCACCAACCATTCCATTTTCCACTCCATCTACTTCTTTGATCCAAATGGACACCGCATCGAGTTGGCGTGCCCAGATGCTGCGGAAGAAGCGAAACTGAAACGCCTTGATGCCGTGAAGTGGGAGATGCTGGAAGAGTGGAGCAAGACCAAGAAAGCACCCAAGCATGCAGACTGGCTGCATGAGAGTGAGCTTGGTGCCAAATAAGGTTTAAAGAATACACGCGGACTGCGGAGATTGGGAGGTCTTCGTGGTCCACCTCGTTTTATTGGCGTCTTTAGGGAGGGAGCCATGGAATTCTTGAAGGGAAACATTGCCCGCCGTATGCTACTGGGAATGACAGTTGTTGCCATACTAGCACCAACTGCATTTACAACTTCAGCTTTTGCACAAACCAAACTGGTTCTTTCCAGCTGGCTACCACCACGCCACCCCATTGTGGTGGAAGCTATTAAACCGTGGGCACGGGACGTGAAGAAAGTCACCGATGGGCGCGTATCCATACGTGTGCTTTCAAAGCCTGCCGGAGCCCCGCCTGCCCACTTTGATATGGCAGTTGACGGAGTTGCCGATATCACTTACGGCCTGCACTCCTTCACTAAAGACAACCGCTTCCAGCGTTCCCGTATTGGTCAGTTCTCCTTCCTTGGAGATGATGCGGTGTCCGGCTCCAAAGCCTTTTGGGATGTTTATGCAAACGATCTGAATGCTCAGGCAGAACACAAAGGCACCAAGGTTCTTGGCCTGTTTGTACACGGGCCCGGTATTTTTCATAATAATGTACGTAAACTGAATACGCCAGAAGACCTTGAGGGACTTAAGATCCGTGTTCCCGGTGGCTACATTGCAGATCTGACTGGTGACCTCGGTGCCTCCCCGATTTTTATGTCCTCAGGTGAAGTCTATGAAAAACTATCCCGCGGGATCATTGATGGGGTGACCTTTACATACGAAGCGGTGACAGCCTTTAAGCTGTTGGATCATGTGAAGTATTCCATGCGCGTTCCCGGTGGTATCTACAATACCACGTGGTTTCTTGTCATGAATGAGAGCAAGTGGAACGAGATCTCTGCTGAAGATCAGGCGGCCATCATGGCTATTTCCGGTGAGGCCTTTTCCGAGCGTGTGGGCATGGCATGGAATAGTGCGGATGAAAAAGCAATCGAGCTCATCAACAAAGCTGGTATTGAGATCTATGAGGCTTCGCCGGAAATACTTGGAGTAATTAGAGAAAAAGCTACAGCCTATGAGAGTGAATGGGCGCAGGCAGTTGCCGAGGATGGCTTTAACGGGGAGGCGGCTCTTGCTAAGTTCCGCAAATCTACGGGCATTGAAAATTGATCTGGCCTGAAGAGCCATATGGGAGTGCGTCGCGGGCACGTTCCCTCGTCAAACTCATGGAATTTGGTCTTGGGATATGCTGCGCCTTGCTGCTTGTTGGCCTCACGAGCCTTACAGTTGTTGATGTTGTTGCGCGCTACTGGTTCAACGCACCTGTTCGCGGCGCGTTCGAGGTTACCCAGCTTATGCTGGGTGCGCTGGTCTTTACTGCGCTCCCGCTCACAACTTCCCGTCGGGAGCATGTTGAGGTGGATATAGTCTACGGGATGGCCCCACCGGTTATGCAGTCTCTTATGAGAGCGGTTTCCGGCGGTATTTCAACCATCGTACTTCTCGTTCTTTCTTGGCGCCTTGCAGCACATGCGCAGCGCTTGATGGAGGACGGGGCTGTCACCAATGCTCTTGATATTCCGCTGGCTCCCCTGTCATGGATCGCCGCGGCTTCTGCTCTGCTGAGTGCTGGCTACACGTTTGTTTGGTTAACAAGGGCACTGCGCAAAGGCTATTAATATAATGTTTGAATCCCTTCTCGGCTTTGCTGCACTGTTAATTTTGATTTTTCTGCGCATTCCAATAGCTTTTGCAATGATCCTTGTAGGGGCGTTGGGGTTTGCGTGGCTGCGCGGATGGTCCGCCACCTGGTCTGTTATCAGCAGTGTTGGCTTTGAAACCAGTCTCTCCTATTCGCTTTCCGTTATTCCTCTGTTCATTTTAATGGGCAATCTGCTCACCATCTCAGGTGTCAGTCATGGCCTTTATGCCGCTGCAAATCGCCTGCTTGGCGGTGCCCGTGGAGGTCTTGCTATGGCATCTGTTGTGGCTTGTGGGGGCTTTTCTGCAGTTTGTGGGTCTTCTTTGGCTACGGCAGCCACTATGTCTAAGGTCGCAATGCCTTCCATGCGCAAGTATGGATATGCGGACAGCCTTGCCTCCGGCTCCATTGCAGCAGGAGGCACCCTTGGTATTTTGATCCCGCCATCAGTGGTGATGATTATCTACGGCCTTTTGACAGAAACCGATATTGGCAAGCTGTTTATTGCTGGTGTGGTTCCAGGCATTCTGGGGTTGTTGCTTTATATAGGTGCAATTTATGTTTCCACCTTGCTCAACCCGTCCCTTGCTCCCAAAGCAGAGGGAGCTGAGCCATTTTCACAAAAAGATAAGCTTGGTGTGATCGCCGTCCTCGGCTTATTTGCGCTTATCATGATCGGTATCTATGGCGGTCTTTTCACTCCGACAGAAGCTGCTGGTATTGGGGTCGCAACTGCTTTTTTGATCGCCCTGCTTATGGGCGGCATGACACCGCAAAACCTCTTCAATGCTATGCTTGAGAGTGCCCGCACCACTGCCATGATCTTCATGATTATCATTGGTGCGGAAGTTTTCTCCAACTTCATAAATTATGCAGGCCTGCCGGACACTCTTGCAGAGTGGATTCTGAACTTTGAATTGAACGCCTACATGGTGATCCTTGGTATTGTGCTGATCTATATTGCGCTGGGTTGTGTGCTGGAAAGTCTCTCCATGATCTTGCTGACCGTACCCGTCTTTTACCCACTCATTCTGGAGCTGGACTTTGGTGTGCAGGCATTAAGCGATCCGGAAGCGGTCCTCATCTGGTTTGCGGTGATCGTGGTGGTGGTGACTGAAATCAGTCTGATTTCACCTCCCGTCGGTCTAAATGTATTCGTTCTACGCAACGTGCTGCGGGATGTGAAACTCTCCACCATATTCAGGGGCGTCTTTCCGTTTTGGGTCTCGGACCTTGTCCGTCTGGCCCTGTTGATCGCCGTTCCTTGGTTTTCACTCTGGCTGGTTGGGGCTATGTGAGATGTTGGCATGGGGCGCGTAGGAGCTGCAATAGGTTCCTAGGGGGACTAAACAGTTAGAGCGCGTTACGTTCATTTTCATTCATGCCTTGCGCTGAAAAAAAGCGCGGATCATGCATAGCCGCGCTCTTCATACTTCGAACTGATTAAAGAATTGCAGGAATACCCGGCAGCATGCCAACCGCGGCCATTGCAAGCGTGCAGATAACCACCGCACCGGCTGGTACTATCATCCTATCTGTGAAGGAAAGGCGTTTTGCCCGCTCGCTGTCGCCAATAAGGCCATTGTTATCAAGAAACATAGTGAGGGCCCAAGCCAGAACCGGATTGGTCACCATTGCCGCAAAGATGCAGATACCGGCGGCGTTAGTGCTGTTGTTGTCTTTCACCATCTGAAGCCCTGCTTCAAGGAGTGGCAAAAATACCCCCACCAGAAGAGCACAGGCCATAACCGGCTTCCATACAACGATGTCCATCGGATACCCGATAACGGCGATGACGATACACAGAGCCCCCAGTAGAATAGCGCCTGCAGGAATAGGACGTTTGGCAATGGCAGCTGGGATCATATATGTGCCCCACGACGACGTAATATTACCGCCGCCAAAGAGTGTGCCGGTGAACTGGCGCAAAGAGCAGGTGGTCATTGTATCATCAACATCCATCAAAACCTTTTCAGTGTTTTTCGGGTAGTTGAGTTCCTGAAAAATTCTATGACCAAGAAAGTCCGGAGACCACATGGCCACAGCCAAAATGGCCCAAGGAAGGGAAGCAATGAAATGGCTTATTGTGGGAAGGCCCAACTGCCAACCGGTTTCCGTAGATCCCCACCAGTACCAAGGGTTCATGTTAGGAAGGCCCGGAGCTGTGGTAAACTGAAGATCAACTCCCGCGCCCAAGAGCAGGGCAACAACGACCGCCGTGATGGAACATGCGGGAATTGCCAGCCAGCGCTTTCCAATTTTGGCAAGAAATGCATACAGCACAATGTTGACTGCAAAAATCACCAATGCCACGAATGCGAGGCTGCTTTCCAAAGAGTGTTTAGCCTGAAGGCTATCAGCCCATGTGAACAGGGAGGTAATTTGACCTTTTGCGCCCATAAACCCAAGAAAAACGAGGAGACCTCCTGCGACCCCCTGACTGGTCAGATTAACCAGCCGCGAGCCCCCTTTAAAATAGCTGAGCAGCAAGCCGAAGATACAAAGCAGAATTGCCAATGCCAACGGGTGCGCACCGGCAAGAGCGATAGAGCCAATAAGCGGGATCATAGGTCCGTGGTTTCCCGCCAGGTTGGCACGTGGATTGAAAAAGCCTGAGCCGATAATGCAAAAAAGCAAAGTGGGGACGAGCATTTCAATGCGCACCACCTCGATAATCCATTCAGCACCCAAGTTCACATAATCCCAACGCTGAGTAAGGCCGGTAGCCCAAGCTGTCATAACTGCGGAATACATGACTGAGATACCTATGGTCCCTGCAATAGCCGGAACCATATCCTCCCATTCGAACCGGAAATCTCGTCCGGGAAGGTTTAAACCCCATCTGTTGGGCTTCATGATCTGGAGTTCGTGATCCAGATAGTCGGTACGTGTCTTAAATTCATTCGCGGGCTTATGAAGTTCCGCGTAACTTTTTTCTCGTTCAGTATCCGTCCGCTGAAGCATATCAGCACAGTCTCCATATTGAATTCAAGCTCCTGTGCAGCCCGTTAACCGACCGTGGAAACGGCTCACTGTCTCATCCAAAATGTTTCTTGGCTCCAGTGTGAACTGCCTGCGGATGAGAGTGCGAACAGGAAACGGGGAGGGGTTTAGAGGCCGGTGGGAGAGGGGGCAATAAGTAGAAAATTTACGGAGATGCGTGTTTTTTGCCCGAAACCTCGGACTGAAGATATATCAGAGTAACGCTCAGTCATTTTCTGGGGGAGGAGAGAGCGGGTATTTATAGCGTAACCCACCTACAACTTCCAGAAGAACCAAAGGGAAATACTTGATTAAGTGAGAACTCGCTTGATGTGAAAATCCACATAAAGACGGCAACTTTTCGATCAGGAACTTCTTTCGCTATTGGTGTGGTTACTTAAGTCGGTGTACTTATTTCATGTTGTGACTGCGACAATTCGCAGGGGGAGTGCTGGAGATATTTCAAGGCAGGTGTTCTTGTCAGCCGAGCCCAGTAATATGGGCCTGGTCCAAAACTGCCTGTTGGACATGTACGATAATATACGCTGCCTGATCCAGTTGGAGATGATAATCTGTTAGTTTTCACAATTATTGGCAGGCAGCCATCTTAGATTGCTCCAATAGCCTCCTCAAGGCAGCCAAAACGCCAGAAATGTGAAGTTGATCTGCTCCCCATACTGCTCAAGCTTATTACTTAAGCACCCTCTGAGGTGCGTTAAACTTTCAAAAGCAAAATTCCCTACAAATGATAAATGTATCAAAAGATGTATATTAATCATATGCAACTAAATGTATAATTGGTTGTATTCTAAGATATTTGAATTGGAATTTATAATGATAGCTGAAAGTTTCATTCCAACTTTTCAAGACTCTCACGCAGAGGTGACCTCAACAGAGGTTATGGAGAGTAACTCCACAAGCCAAGTTCAAGTTTTAACGGCTTCTGATGAAGTGGACCTGAATTACTTTGGTGGGGCCACTGCAACGAATAGTGATGGGACTATTGTGGTTGGGGCCCCTGGACATTTCGAGATAAGTGGTAACCACTGGGATGAAGGTAAATGGAACGGGCTAGTCTATATTTATGAGCCTGACGGGAATGGCAACTATATAGAAAAGAGCATCTCTCCAGAACCGGATAACACGCAAAGGTCAAAGTTTGGGTATTCTGTCGATATTAATGATTCTGGTGTCATTGCTGTAGGCTCTCCCGGCAACCGAGGGGGGTCTGTTTACATATATACAGAGGATGAAAACAGCGAATACTCTACCGTAAAACTCACCAACCCCCGTCCAGATGATTATAGCAGATTTGGAGACGATATAGCTATCGGCGAAGACGGAACTCTGGTTGTGGGAGCTAAATATGACGATAGCGACGGGAACAGTACAGGCAGTGTTTATGTATACACCCCAGGGTTAAATGGTGATTACAGCTCCGAACCTATTCGCCTGTCCGCTGATGATATTGAAGATCAAGATTATTTTGGTAGCTCTGTTGAGGTCGGCCCCAATGGCATGATTATCGTTGGGAGCCCATATGATGATGACCAGGTCAGTGGTTCTGGCTCCATATATGTCTTCACTCCAGATGGAAACGGTGGTTACAATCAGGTAAAACTCGCCCAAGAAGCAGCGGCCATGTATGATAGACTTGGAACTGCAATTGCTGTCAATGTAGATGGGACTATTGTTGCGAGTGCCCCTTTTGACAATGACCAAGGAAGTGATGCAGGCTCAGTTACTGTTTTCACTTTGGATGGTAATGGCGAATATCAGGCGGTAGAGTTGTACGCCTCTGATGCTCAGGCCTATGATAATTTTGGCTCTTCAGTTGCGATTAGTGATAATGGTATCATTGTTGTAGCTGCCACGGGGGAAGATGAGCTTGGGGACAGCTCTGGGGCAGTTTATGTTTTTGTTCCATCCTCTGATGGTTCTTATACGGAATATAAGCTGACGGAGCCCTCTGGATCTGACGGTGGGCTCTTTGGTTCTGCTGTTTCTATCGATGACGATGGCGTTATTGTTGTGGGTGCACAGCATACTGAAGGTACTGGAGCCAGTTATCTTTTCCATCCAAATAGTGATGGCAGCTATGGTGAAATTGAACTTGTAGATCCAGATACATTTACAAATGATCAAATTGCAGATCAGTTAACCGATGGATATTGGGAATCCATTGGACGTTCATCTCGTAGTTTTGATGTTGCCCCTGGTGACACAATTACCGTGAGTATTGATGCCCTAACGAGTGACGGTCAATATTTGGCAACGGCAGCACTTGACGCTTGGGCGATGGTTACAGGTATTAATTTCCAAGCTGTTAGTGGCAGCGCTCAAATTACTTTTGATGATAATAACAGTGGCGCATACACTGCCTCTGGCGTTGCAGGTGATACAATCGCTTTTTCTAATGTGAATATCTCCACTGACTGGCTCACTACCTATGGAACCACGTTGAACAGCTATTCTTTCCAGACCTATGTACACGAAATCGGCCATGCCATGGGGCTTGGACATGCTGGTAACTATGATGGTGCTGCCGTCTATGGAGTTGATAATCATTATACAAACGACTCTTGGCAGACCTCAGTGATGTCGTATTTCACTCAACCCCAAAATACGTCAATTGAGGCCGACTTTGCATACATATTGACGCCTACAGTTGCTGATATTCTTGCGATGCAAAACCTGTACGGTACTGCAAACAACCTGCGTATTGATGATACTGTTTATGGAGAAAATTCAACGGTTGGTGGATATTACGATAATATCGCAGGTCTACAATCAGTTGCCTACACCATTATTGATAATGGCGGTGATGATACAATTGATTATAGTTCTGTTTGGGATGACCAGCTCATTTCTCTTGAGCAGGAAACTTATTCCAATGTCAACGGCCTGACAGGTAATCTTGCTATTGCACGCGGTACCGTGATTGAAAATGTAATTTCCGGCCATGGTAATGACATTCTCATTGGCAATGAAGCTGACAATACTCTTGTTGGCGGCGCTGGTTCAGATACATTTGTTTTTGACACGAACTCTGGTGCAGATGAAATTCTTGACTTCTCTGATGGTCTGGACCTGATTGAGTTCGAAGGCGGGATATCTTCGTTTGCTGAACTGACAATTACAGATCAAGGAGACGATACATTTGTCACCTTCGATGGTGGATCAATTCTACTGACCGGAGTAGACATCACTCAACTTAGCAGTGATGACTTCTTATTTGCCTAATATTGTATGTGAGGAGCAGAAAACCTGCTCCTCATTTATCTCGGTTGTTTCGTTATGTACTGATTGTGGAGATCTTGAAGACCCGAGTTCACTGGTAAGCCCTGCGTTGAGGAAAGCTTAGCATGCTCTTAAATTTTTACCGGCTGAAAATAATAAGAAATACGACCATGGTTCCTACTTTGGTCACCAAAATGCGGAAAATGCTAAATAAATCAATAGTTTCAAGAAATAATGGCGGAGAGTGAGGGATTCGAACCCTCGGAACGCTTGCGCGCTCAACGGTTTTCGAGACCGCCCCGTTCGACCACTCCGGCAACTCTCCGCTTGGCTGATCTTAACAGGCAGCAGGCGGAACGTATACGGGGGCTGTGAGGGTGACAAGACTTGTAGAAGGGGGAGGGGGAGATACGCACAGGCCAGATATGCTAATGCCCGCTACTCCCAGTAGAATTACTAGGCGAGCGGGCATTATTTTTTCCTTTATAGTCTTGAGCCTTTATACTGAAACATATCCAGCTGCCTTGAAGTAATTCCAACACTCTTGGGGTGTGAACAGATCGCATATGTCACCCAGAGCCTTTATCAAGGTCTCAAAGGTTCTGGCTTTCATTCTGCGTAGGTGTGCTTTGAGCTTGGAAAACGCCATTTCGATAGGATTGAGATCAGGAGAATAGGGCGGCAGAAAAAGGAACCAACACCCGCTTTGTCTGAGGGCCCTTGCGGCTTCTGGAACTTTGTGTGTGGACAGGTTATCCAGAATGACCACCGTTTTAGGGTGCAAGCATGGAGCCAGTTGTGTCGTGATATAAGTGGTGAATGCCTTGCCATTCATGGCCCCGTCCAGAACCCAGGGCGCAATGAGTCCCTCGTGGGTCAAACCGGCGATAAAGGTCTGGTTCTGCCAGCGTCCAAACGGCGCTGTGTCAAGGGCTCGTTCCCCTTTAAAGGCTCGGCCTCGCAGCCGGGTTAAATTCGTTTTAACACTGGTTTCATCGAGAAACACCAGTCTCTCAGGCAGATCACGCATTATAGGCTGACGGGTGTGGCGCCATTCATCTCTGGCATTTTGTACATGGAGTTTGCCACGCTCGGTTGCCACCAACGATTTTTTTTATAGGTGTAGCCAAGACGGCGCAAAGCCTTGGAGACGGAAGTATGGTGAACCCTCACTCCCTCAGCCATGAAAAGTGCATCACATAACTCCATCAACGTGATATCTCCGTCTTGATTGACCAGCTCGCGCAAGAAGGAGAGGTAGGGCTCCAATTTTCCGCCTCCCTTTGGGCGCCCTGTCCTGACCGGGATTAAACTCTGCCCCTCCCGAACTTTACGGGCCAAGCGAGATCCTGATGCTGGAGAGATCAGCAGGCGGCGTGCTGCTTCACGCCCGCTCATCCCGGATAAAATGAGCCTTTTAAAGCGAAGGCGTAAATCAAGTGAAAGTGGCCGGCCCATGTGATCTCCTCCCTAAAAGGAGTGAATCACAAATCAACCTGATTGGGAATCCCCAATCGATTCAGCGTTGCGCCTCATTGCTTTAAGCGCTCTGAACTTCTTTTAAGAACTGCCTGATTTCTTCATCCAGTTTCTGGGCGTTATGAGCGATGACTTCGGCTTGGTCGTCCACACTCACCACTACTTCCGTTGATGAGGCAATTGTTGTCGCCACGCGGCCCATTTCGTTTTCCCCCAGTTGGGACTGGTTGGAAACTTCATTGACGCTGCGGGCGATTTCCGCAATCGTTGCAGATTGTTGGTCAACAGCTGCTGCTACTGCGGAAGAACTGCCAGACATACCATCCATAAGCTTGTTCACTTCCACGATGGAAGATACGGCCTTCTCAGAGGCCCCTTGAATGGCGCCCACTTGTTTGGAGATGTCTTCTGTGGCCGATGTGGTCTGGTTTGCCAGTGTTTTCACTTCGGAAGCGACAACGGCAAAGCCTTTCCCCATTTCGCCCGCCCGAGCGGCTTCGATAGTCGCATTCAGCGCGAGCAGATTTGTTTGGTCCGCAATGTCCTTGATGAGACCCACAACTTCACCAATTTTGCCTGCTGTGCTTGCCAGCTCGTTGATGGTCTCTGCGGTTTCTTCAGCTTGCTCGCGAACGGAGCTGGCAACTTTGTTGGAGTTTGCAGCTTCATTTGCAACTTCAGAAATGGACATAGAGATTTCTTCACTTGCGGAGGCAACTGTTGAAACGTTCTGGCTGGCCTCGCTTACTGCGGCGCCTGCAGTACCGGCTGTTGTGGACACCTGATCAATTGTACCGCGAAGGGTGTGTGAGGCACTGCGGAGCTCGCCAATGGACCCGTTAAAGGTGTTCAGAGAATCTCCAGCTGTTACCTCAAACTTGCTGACGAGAGAGCGGATGCGCTTTTCTCTTTCAAGCTGGGCTTGTGTTTCGTTCTCCCGCTCGGCATTGAGCTTGTCTCGTTCCAGCGCGTTACTGCGGAAGACTTCAAGCGTCTGTGCCATTTTGTTAAATTCGCTCCTGCCCTTGGTGCCAATAATCTTAATATTGGTGTTGCCACGTGCAAGTTCAGACATTGCTGAGTGCAGGCGGGAGAGTGGGCGGGATAAACTCCAGCAAATCAAGCCTGTTGTCACGACTGCAAATAATGTTGCAAGACCAAAGACAATTGCCGCCTGTATCAGGCGTTGTGCTCGTTGATTTTCAAATGTTTCCGTTGCCTCAGAAGCTCCGGAAGTTCCGGCGTCAACCAGATTTTGAACCAAAGGCCGTGTGGTTCTGATTATGGCATTGGCATTCTTGGCGGACTTTTCAATTTCCGCAGAGAGTTCATCAAGTCTTGCAATAGAGGTTTTGTACTCGTCCCACTTGGGAATAAAACGTTCTGCAATTGGAGTGTCTGCCTTTGTCCATTCCAGAACTTTATCGACCGAAGCGATCCCTTTACGGAATTCCTTTTCAGCAGAGGTGGATACTCCCTTGGTCTCCAGAACCCACTCGTTTTTCTGCATGTCACTCAGGAAAACTGTGATCTTCCCAATGTTGGCACCCAGTGGGTTATCCTTGCGAATATTGCCTGCAAGGCTGCGCAGCTGGGCACCTTGCCATGCTGTTGCTCTTAACAAACCCGATCCGGAAGAGGTTCCGCGTGCATTCTGGGCTTTGTTGAGGGCTTTGAATTCCTGAGAAAACTGACTAATATTCTCTCGAATGGTGTCGATGAGAACATTTACATCGTTTTCTTCACCTTGGTGGCTGTCTTCAGCGCCTGCATGCCCGTTGTGTGATGCCTCTAGCTTCGAGTCTATTGTTTTCACGGAGCGGTTTACTTTGCCACGAATGTTCGCGGCTGGAGCCAGCATAAACTCGGCAGTCATTGCCCGTAGACTCTCCAGTTCGCTGCCAACGCTCAGCGCATCGCGAGCCAATATGTTGTTACTGCGAACTGTAGTGAAGGCCTCGAGTGTCGCGTTTTGTATTGTCCACCCGAAGGTTAGAGACGCAATAATGACGGCTACCGGTAGCAAGCCTAAAGCAATGATGCGCGTTATGACGGAATAGAAGCTGTTGATCAGCAATCTCTTCATGCCTTTTCCCCCCCCTTTGAGGCAGCTCGCCCGACCGGAGCCTTCAAAAGTGTTATTGATAATTACGCATAGTTAAACGCAAATATGCTTAATAAATAATAAAGGCTCCCTAGAGGGCGATGAGTTTGCGAGCAGCTTGCCTTTTAAAACGTCATTTACATCTCCTTTAAGTTGCCAACTTGTTTGTTTAACTTCAGCTTGAAGTGTAAGGTGCGCCACAAAAAATAGGTGGGGCCAGTAAATGCCGTTGACTTGCCATTTGTTTTGCTTATATTCGCCTTCCGAATTGTATGGCGGGGGAGAACTCCGTCTTTTTGCGCTGTCCGAGGCATAGACACCACGCTTTATTCCGACGGGAACCTAAGGTGGGACATCTCTTGAAGATGTTTGGTCCGGAAAGTTTGCGGGAAACCGTGACGCCGAAGGGCGCGCCTTAAATATAAGGACGTGAACAATGTTCGCAGTCATTAAGACAGGCGGTAAACAATACCGTGTTGCTGCTGACGATCTCTTGAAGATCGAAAAAGTTTCCGCTGAAGCTGGCGAAACAGTTACTTTTGATGAAGTTCTTCTGGTAGGTTCTGATTCTGATACAACAATCGGTGCTCCAACTGTTGAAGGTGCTTCTGTTGTTGCTGAGGTTGTTGAACAGGGCCGTGATCGTAAGATCATCATCTTCAAAAAGCGCCGTCGCCAGAACAGCCGCCGCCGCAATGGTCATCGTCAGTCCTTCACAACAGTGAAGATCACAGACATCTTGACCGGTGGTGCAAAGCCTGCTGCTAAAAAAGCTGCTCCTAAAAAGGAAGCTGCTCCAAAGGCAGAAGGTTCTGACGACCTGAAGAAATTGAACGGCCTTGGCCCTGCAATTGAGAAAAAGTTGAATGCTTCGGGCATCTCAACATACGCTCAGATCGCAGCTTTGAGTGCTGAAGACATCGCCCGCGTTGAAGAAGAGCAAGGCATCAAAGGCCGCTTCGAACGCGATAACTGGGTTGAACAGGCTAAGGAACTGGTGAAGTAATTCACCCACGTTTCTAAACCTTAGAGATTAAACGAGGAGTACTTCGTTATGGCTCATAAAAAAGCTGGCGGTTCATCCCGCAACGGTCGCGATTCAGCTGGTCGTCGTCTAGGCATTAAAAAGTTCGGTGGCGAGCTCGTCATTCCGGGCAACATTATTGCGCGTCAACGCGGCACAACTTGGCACCCAGGTGCCAACGTTGGCATGGGTAAAGACCATACTATCTTTGCAACTGTAGAAGGCAATGTGTCCTTTGAACAGAAACGTGGTGGCCGAACATATATTAATGTGATGCCTCTAGCGGAAGCAGCAGAGTAAAGCCGACACACAAGATTTCAAATCGTCGGCGTCTCATTGACCCGGCGGGATGAAGATCCGGCACAAGATCAAAAAGATCAGGAAAAGGGAAGATGGGACGCCATCCTCCCTTTTTTTTATTGCCCACGTGAGGGGCAGCTACGCCGGAGAATGAACAATGGTTATAGAGTATGAAGGACCATTAGAAGAAAGAAGTTACAGCGCGGCAGGAACGCCGCAGGACACGGCGCGACTGGTGATTGACCAAGTGCGCCAAGATGATCTTGCGGATATTATGTTTCTGGCAAATAACCGCAATGTTTCCAAAATGCTGGCAACCATGCCCCACCCGTTTACACTTGAAGACGCCAAAGCGCTCGTGAAACGTAGTGAGAACGCTGGCCACCAGCAGGCACTCTTTGCAATCCGTATGAAGAATACTGGACGGATTGTAGGGTGTATTGGTTATAACCCACAATCTGAAGACGATGGATCGGTTCATCTGGGCTACTGGATCGGCGAACCATTCTGGGGGCAGGGCTACGCCACAGAAGCTGCGCAAGCCGTCGTTGATTTTGCCTTTGAACAAGGTACCATTTATGAACTGGTTGCTGCTTGCCGGGTGACAAACCCTGCAAGTCGCCGGGTTTTGGAAAACTCTGGTTTCCAGTTTAGAGAACTAACGGTTCTGCGCCCAACCGGTTCAAACAGCTTGGTCAATGTCGATCGCTTCTCCCTCGTTAAAAGTACTTGGACAGCGTTAAAGCGCTGGGGTAAAGCAAGCTAAAAGGTTCTTAGTTGAGATTCGGGGTCGCTCGCGGGCGACCCTTTGGAAGAATGCATCATTCACGCAAGGAGACAGATGCATGATACCGGCAATAAATACAAAGCGACTGCGCCTGCGTTCCTATCAAATGTCCGATCTGGAGCGCCACTGGCAGATTGGCGCCAGTGATTTTGAGGTTGTACGCTGGCTGACGGGGACCTCTTGGCCTCCAGTCCAGTCTGAATTGGTCGAGACCTTCAATAAAGTCCTGATGTCTCCTGATGGGGAGAGTTGTGTCCCTATGCAATTGAGTTGAAGGGATTGCTGATAGGAGGGGTGGAATTACAATCGCCTGGGGATCTGGAGCAGTATCCAGAACACTATACGCTGGGGTACTGGCTTGGGCGAGAGTTTGCTGGCTATGGCTATGCCTATGAGGCAACATCAGCGGTTCTAAACCGGGCATTTACGGATATGAACAGCCCAGCTGTAGCAGCACGGGTTTTCAAGAGTAATACAGCTTCATTCAGACTTTTGACGCGTCTTGGCTATAAGAAGACCGGAGAATGCTTGCGATTCAGTAAGAGTTTGAATGAAGATGTAGAAAATTATGTCGGTTTGATTACGAAAGAGCGCTTTTTTGCTGCTCAGTACGAACAAAATAAAGGAAAAGTCCGACAAGACCCTAATAATCCACCCCCTGTGAATACCGACTTGGAACTGTCAGAGGAATAACGGAAGACTGTCGCAGCCCTATTTTTAAAAGAAGAGTATTTTCTATGAATTTTCCAGCTTTGACGACTGAAAGGCTTGTCCTTCGGGAATGGAAGGAGGCGGATATGGATCGCCTTCTCGAACTGCTGAATAATAAAAATATCTCTCGTATGCTTTCTACAGTGCCCCATCCGTTTTTACGGCAAGATGCTGAAACGTATCTCAAAAGATTTATGCCAGCTGATTTGGACAGGCTCACCGGTTGGGCCATCCTTTGGGAAGGCTCGGTTATTGGTGGTTGTGCTCTTGTTGTAATTGGAGAGCGACCAGAAATTGTGTTCTGGTTGGGTCAGGCTTATTGGCGGCGCGGCTTTATGAGCGAAGCTCTAACGGCAGTCATTGCCTATGCTTTCGAGCAACGTGGTTTGCAGGAGCTTGTTGCGGAAGTCTACACCGATAATCCTGCTTCCATTCACCTGCTGTTGAAATTCGGTTTTTCAATGACAGGAGAAGGGGCTGATAAAAGTGCTGGCCGCGATGGACATTCCTATCCTTTTTATGTGTTCAGCCTGCATGCAGAGGAGTTTATCGACTGTGCTCCTCCGCCTAAGAAGGTGAGTTTCAATGATTTTTCCCGAGTTGCGTACTCAGCGGCTGCATCTGAGGCGGCCAGTTGAGGCTGACTTACCGCGTATTCGCCGCTGTTTTGATGATTTTGAAGTAGCCAAAATGACAGCAAGTTTTATTGCCCCTCTGGATGAGGAGGGCGCACGCAAATTGCTGGAGCGTTTTACTAAAGTTGATCTTGAGCAGGATATCATTTGGGCCCTAGATGATGGCACGGGTTTTGTCGGGTCTCTAGGTGTCCATGGTCTGCATGGGATTCCATCTATGGGCTACTGTTTGGGGCAGGACTATTGGGGGCGTGGTTATATGAGTGAAGCGGTGGAAGCAGTGCTCGCTCATGTGTTCACATTGCCCCATCTGAAGAAAATTTATGCTGATACTTTTGTAGAGAACCCTGCCTCTAGTACTGTTTTGCGTAAAGCTGGATTTATTCAGTACGCAACTACGAAGCGTCGTTGCCGAGCGCGGAGCGAGAAAGACGTGCCGACTTTACGTTTTAAGCTTTCTCGCCAAGATTTTATAGTGTGCCAGACTAACCCGAGTAGATTACAAAGTGCCGATGAACTTTCCTGAGCTAAAAACCAAACGTCTTGTTTTACGCGAAAACCGATTGAGCGATGCGGAAAACATGGTGAAGTATTTGAACAATTTTGAGGTGTCGCGCTGGTTGGCTGTGGTGCCATATCCATACACGGAAAAGGATGCTCAGGAGCGGATTAAATCTGTTCTGGCTAATAACTACGCTGATACATGTGCATGGGCGATTGATGACGGAACTGGTCTGGTCGGTACCATTGGGTTTCGCAGTGCTTCTGGCAAAGTCGTCTTCGGTTACTTCCTAGGCCAACCCTTTTGGGGAAAAGGCTATATGAGTGAAGCTGTTCAAGCTGTGATGGTATACCTTTTTGAAACCAAGAATATTTCCGCTGTATACGCAGGAGCCTTTGTCGAGAATGAAGGTTCGCAAAGAGTGCTCGCAAAAGCAGGCTTTACTCGCTCTGGCCGTGGTTTCCAAAACTGCCGTGCTCGAGACGGTAAGGAATTTCCTGAGAACCGTTACATGTTGACGCGAGAGGCATTCGTGCAATGTCAAGAGCTCCGCGAAGTTGCTTGACTGGGGTATGATGGCTGAAATGTTTCCTGATTTACAGACAAAACGCTTAAAGCTCCGTGAGATGGTGCGCGAGGATATACCGGCGCTCTGTCAGCATTTGAATAACTATGAAGTCTCCAAGATGCTGTCGGTTGTTCCGTACCCCTACAGCAAAATGGATGCTGAATCTTGGCTGGCCCATGATCAGCACTGTGATTTATCCGATGAGATTAATTGGGTCATTGATAACGGAGCTGGACAGATAGGGTCTGTTGGCCTGCGACTGATCAAAACCCAGCCAACGATTGGCTACTGGCTTGCCGAACCCTATTGGGGCAAGGGGTACATGAGCGAAGTTGTCAGGGCTGTCCTCAATTACGCATTTGATGAATTGGCGTTGGAACAGATCCATGTAAGCGCATTCAATGAAAATTCGGCTTCGCTGAAGTTATTGAGAAAGCAAGGTTTTCGATCTGTTGGTTCAGAAATGACAAGATGCGCTGCGCGTGGGGATGAAGACATTCCCCACATACTGCTAGAGTTGCCTCGCCACGACTATTTCGAGGAAAACCTTGACAGGCTCACCAACTAGCCGTTTATAGGCACCCAAATTGAGCAAAGGGCGCTGACCAATTGCGGTGAGCGCCTTTTGTATAAGCTCTGCTTTGAATTCTGCACTTCGATTTTCGGGAAAATCGTGGAAATGCCCAAGGGACTCTGATCCCTCTGCTTTGGCATTTTGTAGGTGAGGGGGTTTGGGCAAGCTTGGCTCTTAAAATGATAACAGGCGGGCAAGCGCCGTTAAGAATAACTAATAATAAGACGATTACATGATTCCTGAAATTAAGACTGAACGCCTTCATCTACGGGCATTTCGTGATGAAGATCTGGATGCTATTTGCAAAAATCTGAATGCACCTGAAATCAACAAGATGCTGCTACCTATTCCGTATCCGTATACTCAGGCGGATGGGCATTCATGGTTGGAGTTCTGCCGCACTGCTGATCATGCTGAACATATCAACTGGGCTATTGATGATGGCTCGGGGTTGATTGGCATCATTGGTGGCAATGATTTGAAAGGTGAAACCGGCTTTGGTTATTGGCTGGCCGAAACCCACTGGGGCAAAGGGCTGATGAGTGAAGCTGTGAAAGCTGTTCTGGACTTCATTTTCGAAAACTACCCGATTGAGACATTGAAAACGGGTGTTTTTGAAGAGAATTCCGGTTCTCAGCGTATCCTGCATAAGTTGGGGTTTGAAGAGGCTGGCAAGGAAATGAAAACCTGTGCTGGCTGGGAAGATGAGCCCGCGCCCTACCTGTTTATGGAACTTGCGCGAGAAAGCTATTTTGCGCGAAGACTTGACAGAATTGCCGCCTGACCTTTTAAAGGCAGCAATCAACAGTTTCGGGGAACCTATCCCCGAAATGAAAACTTGAGGTCTTTGGCCTTATCCTGCACGTGGTGCTGCTCCGCCAAGGCGTTTTGCTAGGATCAACAAAGACGTTTTACGATCTTAAAGAGACACAAAATGAAATTCCTCGATCAAGCAAAAATTTTTGTTCAATCTGGAAATGGTGGTGCGGGCTGTGTGAGTTTCCGCCGGGAAAAATATGTTTCCGAAGGTGGACCAGATGGCGGCGACGGCGGTAACGGCGGTGATGTGTGGGTGGAATGCGTTGATGGGCTGAACACGCTCATCGACTATCGTTACGCACAGCACTTCAAAGCTAAAGTCGGCATTCATGGCATGGGCCGAAACCGCACAGGTGCGCGCGGCGATGACATGGTGCTGCGCGTTCCCAAGGGAACCCAGATTCTGGAAGAAGATAATGAAACCGTGCTCGCGGACCTGACAGAGATTGGTCAGCGCATATTGCTGCTCAAGGGTGGCAACGGTGGATTTGGCAACGCACACTTCAAGTCTTCCACCAATCAGGCGCCGCGGAATGCAAACCCGGGACAAGAAGGCGAAGAAAAATGGATCTGGCTTCGTTTGAAGCTGATTGCTGATGCTGGCCTTGTGGGAATGCCAAATGCCGGTAAGTCCACGTTCTTGGCAGCGGTTTCTGCAGCTCGCCCGAAAATAGCAGATTATCCTTTCACCACTTTACATCCGAACCTTGGAGTGTGCGAGCTGGATGGACGTGGTTTTGTGCTTGCCGATATCCCCGGCCTTATTCGCGGTGCCCATGAGGGGACAGGGCTGGGCGACCGGTTTCTGGGTCACGTAGAGCGTACCCGTGTTCTTCTGCATTTGGTGGATGGCTCTTCCGAGCAAGATCCGGGAGAAGCCTATAAGATTATCCGCGAAGAGCTGGAAGCCTACGGACATGGTCTTGGAGAAAAGCCGGAGGTTATATGCTTGACGAAGGCTGATGCCATCACCGAGGACATTCGCGCGGAAAAACTGGCATCATTAGAGGCAGCATGTGGTCAGAAACCTCTGGTAATTTCGTCCGCTAGTGGTGAAAATATCGATACAACCCAAAGAATGATCATTCGTGCTATTGATCGGGATAAGGAACTTGAGGCAAACTCCGTTCCCACTCAACAAATAGAGGAATGGCGTCCTTAAAACATGCGCAGGCTCACGGACTTTAAACGGATTACCGTCAAAATCGGCTCGGCTTTACTTGTCGAAGACGGGCATTTGAAGCGGGATTGGCTGGAAGCTTTGGCTGATGACCTCTTGGCATTGATCCAACAGGGGATCGAGGTTCTGGTTGTCTCCTCCGGTTCTATTGCTTTGGGCCGTGGTGTGTTGAGCTTGCCTGAAGGCCCCTTGAAGCTGGAGCAGGCGCAAGCTGCTGCAGCTGTAGGGCAGATTGAGTTGGCGCAGGCTTACGCGGAAATTCTCGGGAAACGGGGTCTGACTGCCGGTCAGATTCTCCTCACACTGGGAGATACGGAAGAGCGTCGACGCTATCTGAATGCCCGTGAGACCATCGCAACGCTGCTCAAAATGAACGCAGTTCCGATCATCAACGAGAATGATAGCGTGACAACCGCGGAAATCCGCTATGGTGATAACGATCGCCTGGGTGCCCGTGTCGCCACAATGGCAAGCTCCGACTGTCTGGTTTTGCTGTCCGATGTTGACGGCCTTTACACAGCTGCCCCCCAGAAAGACCCGAATGCGGTCTTTTTGCCGGAAGTACGCCGGATTACTCGGGAAGTGGAGGCAATGGGCGGATCGTCCGGGACTGCCTACTCTTCCGGTGGTATGAAAACAAAACTTGATGCCGCCAAGATTGCACAAAATGCTGGAACAAGCATGGTGATTGCATCGGGTAAACTCTTGAACCCTTTGAGTTCTATCGATAATGGTGCGCGCTGTACTTGGTTTCCAGCCCACTCTACACCCGCGAATGCCCGCAAGGCGTGGATTAGCGGGAGCTTGAAGCCCAAAGGCGCGCTTTATGTGGATGAAGGCGCTAGAATGGCTTTGCTTAAAGGGCGCAGCCTGCTTCCCACGGGTATTGAACGAATTGAGGGCGAGTTCTCCCGCGGAGATGCAGTTCGTATTCTGGATGGTAAGGGGTATGATCTAGCCTGTGGTCTGGTTGCCTATGACTACACGGAGGCCGTCCTTATTATTGGCCGCAACAGCTGCGAAATAGAGACTATTTTAGGACACGGTGGACGCAGCGAGATGGTTCATCGGGATGATTTGGTTCTGGGAACTGAAACCTAGAAACAGGACTTGCATTTTGAGAAGGGTGTGCCATTGTTGCCGCCCGATTTTTAAACCCAAACAGATTCAAGGGAAATGAAGACAATGACTGGTGAAACAATTGCACAAATGATGAATGCCATGGGTGAAAAGGCCCGTGCCGCAGCGCGTTTGTTGGCAGTTGCTCCCACACCGGCAAAGGACAAAGCTCTTCATGAAATGGCTCGGGCCATTCGCTCTTCCGTTCCTGAGATTCTGGCGGCAAACGCTCTGGATATCGCGGCCATGCGGGCCAATGGTCAAACCGCGGCCTATCTTGATCGTGGAACGCTCAATGAAGAACGCCTTGAGGGGATTGCTTTGGCGCTTGAGGATATTGCCAAGCTTCAAGACCCCGTGGGTTCTACAATTGCCAGCTGGGACCGGCCAAACGGCCTGAAGATCTCGCGTGTTCGCACACCGCTTGGCGTTATTGGGGTGATTTATGAAAGCCGCCCAAATGTCACTGCTGATGCAGGGGCCTTGTGCCTTAAAGCTGGTAATCCTGTTATCCTTCGCGGTGGTTCTGATACCATTGAATCCAACCGCGCTATTCACCGTGCCTTGCAGGCCGGCCTTGAAGCTGCTGGCCTTCCTATTGATGCAATTCAGATTGTACCTGTGAAGGATAGGGCGGCTGTTGGCGAAATGCTCAAAGGGCTGAATGGCAATGTGGATGTAATAGTTCCACGTGGCGGCAAAAGCCTTGTTGCTCGTGTGCAGGAAGAGGCGCGGGTTCCTGTGTTCGCACACCTTGAAGGCTTGGTACATATCTACGTTGATAAATCAGCCGATTTAAACAAAGCCGTTGATATTGTTGAAAATGCTAAAATGCGCCGTACCGGAGTATGCGGAGCTTTGGAAACACTTCTCGTGCATGAGGATATTGCCGCAACCCATTTGCTCCCTATGATTGACGCCGTACAGGCAAGGGGCTGTGAAGTGCGCGGGGACGATGAAGTTATCGCCTTGTGCGAGAATGTACGACCGGCGAGTGAAGAAGACTGGTCCACTGAGTATCTTGATGCAATTTTATCTGTAAGAATTGTTTCATCCGCCGAAGATGCAATTGAGCATATTGCCCGTTACAGCTCAAATCATACGGATTGTATCATCGCGGAAGACCCCCGGGTTGTTAATGAGTTTTTTGCCCGTGTAGATTCTGCTATAGTGTTGAACAACGCTTCCACCCAGTTTGCTGATGGTGGTGAGTTTGGCATGGGAGCGGAAATCGGTATCGCTACGGGTAGAATGCATGCCCGTGGGCCGGTTGGTGTAGAGCAACTCACCAGTTTTAAATATGTTGTGCGAGGCCAAGGCCAGACACGCCCGTAAATCGCAAAGGTTTTGGATATTTTCGAAACCGCATAAAAACGGACCTATGCCCGACTATCTAAGACTGCCTCATGCAGAAGCTGGAAATACCATTGGTGTTTTTGGAGGGTCTTTCAACCCTCCACACCCTGGGCACCTGATGGTTGCGCGCACTGCATTGCAGCGGGTTGGGCTAGATCAGGTCTGGTGGATGGTGTCTCCCGGCAATCCATTGAAAGATCATAGCGAACTGCTTAGTTTGGATGAACGTGTGGCGCGTGTGCGCCAGTTGGCGTCGCATCCGAAAATGCGTGTGTGTGCCTATGAAAAAACTCTTGGAAGCGCATTCACCGCTCATACGGTTGCAGAATTGAAGAGGCGGCGTCCCCATTTGAAGTTCCTATGGATTATGGGGGGGGACAATCTGGCGGAGTTTCACAGGTGGCGCCAATGGCGAGAGATCCTTGAAAATTTGCCGGTGATTGTTGTTAATCGTCCGGGGGCCACGTTGTCGCCCCTTTTTGCCCCCATGAGCATAACTTATTCAGGCGCGCGTGTGCCTGAACAGAACGCTCGAAGAATAAAAAATGAAGAAGCACCCGCTTGGACCTTTCTTCATGGCCCATTGGATGATACATCCTCTAGCTCTTTGAGGGAGCGCAGTGACTGAGACGATACAGTTCACGCATGTACTCTTACAAACCGTCTTGAAATTTTGGCTTTGAAGTGTGATCTTAAGAGAGGGATCAGCTTATTTCTGAGTTGAAAGACACCCGACGCGGCTTAGACCGCACTTAACTTTAACCATGGCGAAAGGCTACACAGCTGACCATGACAGTAGAACAGGAAGGGCAGGTGACATCAGCCCTTCAGCAGCAGGCCCCTCAGGATGAGGATAGCGTGCTTCAATTGATCCTGAACTGCCTTGATGAATCCAAGGCCGAGGATATCGTTTCACTAGACCTGACAGGTAAGTCCGCACTTGCCGACTACATGGTGGTTGCATCTGGCCGCTCACAAAGACATGTGGGCGCGTTGACAGATTACCTCCTGCGCGACCTGAAAAAGGCTGGCTATGGGAATGCCCGTGTTGAGGGTCTGCCCCATTGTGACTGGGTTCTTGTTGATATTGGCGATGCCATTGTCCATATTTTCCGCCCTGAAGTTCGCAGCTTCTATAACGTGGAGAAAATGTGGTCCATGGAGAGCGATGAGCCAACCCAGTTTATTGGCTAGGCTGAGTAAAGCACCTGTGTGCAGCTGAAGGCGTTCGGCTGCTTATTGGGCTTATGCCAGTCCAGCCTGTCGGCGGGATTATGGGCATTTTGGTTTTGTAGTCCCAGAGGCGATATGAGGATCACGATTGCTTGCGTCGGAAAAATGAAAGCCGGCGCAGAGAGAGATATTTGTGAACGCTATTTGGAGCGCGCGCGCAAGGCTGGCCGCTCTTTAGGTGTTAAGGCTGTTTCGGTCGTCGAGCTTTCTGAGAGCCGTGCAGCGCGCACTCAGGATCGCAAGGCCGAAGAGGCTGCCGCCCTTCTCAAGGCTATTCCTGCCGGAGCAACTGTGGTTGTTCTGGATGAACATGGTAAGTCGATGGGCAGTGAGGCTTTTGCTCAAAAGATTAGTTCATCACTAGATCAGGGAATTGGTGACTTTTGCCTCGTGATTGGCGGTGCTGATGGCCATGGAAGAGATATTCTGGAAAAAGCTCAGATCAAACTGGCGTTGGGAGCTATGACGTGGCCTCATCAACTGGTTCGAATTTTGCTTGCAGAGCAGGTTTATAGGGCAATTACAATTCTTTCCGGGCATCCATATCATCGTGTATAATGCCTTGGATGCACCGGAAAATTGTCAAAATCCCGCATATTTCGCGTGCAAGCCACAAAGAGCGAAGTATGGTTGACACTTCCTTAAGAGTGCGAGGGCACTATCGCTTCTAATTGATTGTTAGATTACAGGAATACAACTCTTTGCTGTGCTGTTCTCCCAAGGCTCTACGAAGTCTGATTGTTGCGTTATCTGTGAGTTGTGCGCTGGTGCCGGGTGCCGGTGCGGCGGAGTCACGGGACCTGAAGCTTGAGGATGTACAGCAACAAAAGCAAGCCCATGAAAAAGAACTGACAGAGCTGACGCACAATATTTCCATTTCAGAGGAACGTAAGGCCGAGATTGAGCGTACGATCAGGGCGATTGACCGGGACAGGGAAGCGTTAAACAGCGAGCTTATTCAGACTGGGCAGCGGACGCAGCAGCTGGAAGACAAGATGGCGGCCACAGAAGCACGGTTGCTACGCCATCGGACCAATGAGAATAATGTCCGTAAATCTCTGCATGAACGCCGTGGAACCCTTACGGAAGTTCTGGTGGCGCTGCAGAGGATCGGGCACAGCCCGCCTCCGGCTCTGGCCGTTCGGCCCAAGGATGCTCTGGGTGCAGTGCGTACGGCTATTTTGCTCAACGCGGTTGTACCGGAAGTGAAATTTGAGGCTGAGGCTCTGGCCAGCGATTTGGCTCGGCTGCAGCAATTGCGTAAAGACATTGAAACAGAGCGTAAGCGCATTCGCCGAGGGGCTGTTGAGCTGGAAGAAGAGCGCGAGAAACTGGAAATTCTGTTGGCTGAAAAGCAGCGGCAAAAGGCGGAAACCAATACTCTTTTGGCAGAAGAAAAGAAACGCGCAGCCGAATTGGCAAAAAAAGCAACCTCTTTGAAAGAACTACTTGTTACTCTTGAAAGCCAGATCGGCAGTGCCAAAAAGGCCGCCGAGGCTGCAAGATTGGCAGAACTGGAGCGGGAGAAGAAGCGGAAGAGTGGAGATCCGTTTGCTGATCCGGGACGTTTGCAACCGCAAATTTCGTTCAGTGATGCTAAAGGGATGTTACCTCTGCCGGTTTCGGGTACGTTATTGCAAGACTTCGGGATTGCAGACGGCTTTGGAAACCGTACAAATGGGCAGACCTATATGGCCAGAGCTAATGCGCAAATTACGTCTCCAACTGATGGCTGGGTGGCATTTGCGGGGGAATTCCGGTCCTATGGCCAGCTCATAATTGTAAATGCTGGCAATGGGTACCATGTGGTTCTAGCGGGAATGGACCAAATTAGTGTAGAACTTGGTCAGTTTGTTTTAGCTGGTGAGCCGATTGCCAAGATGGGGGATAAGCGCTTTGCAAGTGCTGCGAACCTTAATTTAAGTTCGGAATTACCAGTTTTGTATGTAGAGTTTAGGAAAGACGGTACCGCAGTTGATCCCCGATCATGGTGGGCAACGTCAAATATTGAGAAGGTTCGCGGATGATTCGGAAAGCATCGCTCTTAGTGGTTGGCGTAGCAATGGGTGCTGCGGCAATGGTTACCTACCAACAGGTTCCCTTTAAATTTTCCGACGCTGCGTATGCTGCGTCATCTGATACGTATAATCAGCTCAACCTGTTCGGTGATGTGTTCGAGCGTGTACGCTCCGACTATGTTGAAGAGCCAGAGGATGCGGATCTTGTTGAAGCGGCTATCAATGGCATGCTGACCAATCTGGATCCACATTCCAGCTACCTGTCTCCCAAGAACTTCCGCGATATGCAGGTACAAACCCGCGGTGAGTTTGGCGGGCTTGGCATTGAAGTGACCATGGAAGACGGCCTTGTGAAGGTTGTGGCACCGATTGATGATACGCCGGCGTTTAAGGCCGGTGTGCAGGCTGGAGACCTGATTACCCACCTCAATGGCGAGGCGGTAATGGGCCTGACGCTCAATGAGGCAGTGGAGAAAATGCGTGGCCCGGTCAATACGGATATCGAAATCAAGGTTCGCAGACAAAATATTGACGAGCCGGTTGATATTACCATTACCCGTGATGTGATCCGAATCCGTTCTGTTCGCTGGAATAAAGAAGAGGACGTGGGATACCTGCGTATCACCCAGTTCAATGAACAGACCATGCAGGGACTGGAAAAGGGCATTAAGGAACTTACCGAGGAAATCGGTCCCGACAAAATTAATGGCTTCATTCTAGACCTTCGCAACAATCCCGGAGGACTTCTGGATCAGGCAATTGCAGTTTCGGATTCCTTCCTGAACCGGGGTGAAATTGTTTCAACACGTGGTCGAAATGCGGATGAGACTCAGCGTTTCAATGCGCGTAAGGGTGATCTGACAAATGGTCTGCCAGTTATCATTCTGGTGAATGGTGGCTCTGCTTCAGCCTCTGAAATTGTGGCTGGGGCCTTGCAAGATCATCGCCGCGCAACCATTCTGGGAACCCGCTCCTTCGGTAAGGGGTCTGTGCAGACAATTATCCCGCTTGGTGCTAATGGTGCCATTCGCTTGACAACAGCGCGTTATTACACCCCATCGGGTAACTCTATTCAGGCAAAAGGGATCACTCCTGACATTGTGACCCTGCAAGAACTCCCTGAAGAGTTGAAAGGGCGTGTGGAGACTAAAGGCGAAGCTGGTCTTCGTGGTCACCTGCAAGCTGAAGAAGGGGATGAAGGTTCTGGTAGTCAGGCCTATATCCCGCAGGAAAAAGAAAAAGATACTCAGCTGAATATGGCTTTGGATCTGCTGCGCGGGAATAAAACCAATACAGCCTTTCCGCCAGTGACTGACCAAGCTGCGGTTAATGCCAACTAATTAAACTGGAAAACGAATTGTTAAGGCACCTCTTTGTAAAAAGGAGGTGCCTTTTTTATTTAACCATTTTAAATGGGACCGAACCTATGCGTGGAGAAGATCTAACGAGACCGCTTGGTCAGGAGAAAACACGGCGGTGGCCTTCCTCCTTTCTTTTAGTCCCAATCATTTCATGTATCTTGCTTGCAGGCGTGGTGGGAAATCGTTTCTACCCTCTGGAGAAACTGCTCTTTCAAAATGAAGGTCCCTTAAACGAGAAGGACCCGAGCGCGGCTTCTAAGCCAGGTCTAGGGCCAAGAGACAGTGCGTCTCTACAAAGGCAGCTCGGAACGGGTACAGGCGTGTATGAGCCTATTTCCAACCTTATAGAGATGAGTGAACATGGTCCAATACCGAAAATCTCTTCGGATGGTGTACGTGCGCTCGATGCCTACGCCCGTAGGCCGGAGGGGATAACTCTAACAGGACCAAGAATAGCGCTGATTGTGAGTGGTCTTGGTCTCAGCTCTGAAATGAGTGCGCGGGCACTTCGCGCGTTGCCTCAGGACGTCTCTTTGGGATTATCTACACTGGCGGTGAATGGGTCCAGCTGGATGAAGCAGGCCAGAGTGAAAGGGCATGAAGTCCTTCTACAGTTGCCCAAGGGAACATCCGCAGGTGATGGCCGGAGAGCTTTCAATGTTTCCAGTTCTGTTGCTGAAAGACAGGAATTTCTGACTTGGACCTTGTCCAGAACATCCAACTATATCGGGCTTATTAACTCTTCTGGTGAAGATACCTTCGTTGATGATGAAGTGATGAAACCGGTTTTGACGGAGCTTCAAAAGCGGGGGCTTATGTTTATGGATGATGGAAGCTCTGCGTCCACATCAAGTCGCCTTATAGCGCAAGAAACCCAAACGGCGTTTGTGGGGGCAAATCTGGTTCTGGATCAGGAACTAAAAATAGAAGCAATCAAAAGCCAGCTACAGGAACTAGAGAAAATATCCCGAACGGAAGGTCTCGCCATAGGAAGTGCTTCGGCCTATCCGCTTACATTGCAGGTGCTTGAAAACTGGGTTAAAACCCTGAGCGAACGAGGAATTACCCTCATCCCAGTCTCCGCCGCCATTAATGGTTGAAGTCGAGGTTTCCATGACAACAATTGACAGTCGCTCCTATCGCCCCTGTGTCGGGATTATGCTTATCAATCGGGAAGGATTGGTGTGGACCGGTAAGCGCTTTGGAGACAAGACACCCGTACCCGATGAGTTTGCATGGCAAATGCCACAGGGGGGATTGGATGAAGGGGAGGACCCTTTTGAAGCCGCCAAGCGAGAACTCTATGAGGAAACGTCTGTCCGTTCCGTCTCCTTGCTTGCTGAGGCCTCAGAATGGTTCAACTACGAGTTCCCACCGGAAGTCCAGTTTAATTCAAAGCGCGGAAAAAAGTTCAAAGGTCAAACCCAGAAATGGTTTGCCTTGCGTTTTGAAGGGGAAGATAATGAGATTAATATTCTAACGCCCCCCGATGGACATCTTCAGGAATTTTCTGAGTGGAGATGGGAGAGGGCGCAGAATCTCCCCGCTTTGATCGTTCCATTTAAGAAAAGAGTTTACGAACAAGTGCTAGAGGCTTTTTCTCCTTTTACCTCATAGAGACGGCGAGGCTATTTAGCCTCACTTTCCTGTCTCCTCACTGTTTTGGCCTTTGTGCCATTCTGCTTTCACATCCTCGCTTTGTTCTTGCGGGATCTGAGAGGCTTTGACCTTTGCAAAGTGGCTGGCTTCCGTGAGTTGGGCAAAGGCCCATACGGCTGCGCCTCTGACGACTTCGTCATCGTCTTCCAGTAGGTTTGTGATCTGGGGAAGCAAACTGGCATCTTCGGAATTGCCTGCTGCAACCAATACATTTCGAATAAACCGGTTTCTACCCACCCGTTTCACAGGGGAGCCGGAAAAAAACTTTCGGAAGGACGGGTCGTCCAGCTGTAGCAACTGGGAAAGGGGAGGTTCCTTTAAGTCTTCGCGGGCTACCAGTTTGGCTTCGCTGGCAAGTTGGGCAAACTTATTCCAAGGGCATGCCGCCAGACAGTCATCGCAGCCATAGATACGATTTCCCATTGGCTTGCGGAACTCATCGGGAATGGGGCCATGATGTTCAATGGTTAGATATGAAATGCACCGGCCACCATCAATCTGATAGGGTGCGGGAAAGGCATCTGTAGGGCAGGCGCTCAGGCAACGGGTACAGTTGCCGCAGTGGTCCACCTCTGGCTCATCAAGCGGCAAATCCAGTGTTGTGAAAATGGAGCCAATAAAAAACCACGAGCCGAGTTTTCGGGAAACCAGATTTGTATGCTTTCCTTGCCACCCCAAACCGGCGCTATAGGCAATGGGCTTTTCCATGACAGGGGCAGTGTCGATGAATACTTTGATGTCTGCGCCTTTTGAAGCAAGCAGACTACCCAGCTCCTTCAGACGTCCCTTGATAATGTCGTGGTAATCGCGATTACGGGCATAAACGGAGATTGCAGCCTTGTCTTTCTTGTCTTGCAAGGCCATAGGGTCTTCATCGGGGCCATAGTTCATGGCAAGGGTAATGATTGATCGTGCTTCGGGCCATAGATTACGAGGGTCTGAGCGCCGTTCATAGGTCTCCGGCATCCACTCCATAGAGGCGTGATAGCCAGCGTCGATATAGGTCCTCAGGCGGGCAGCAGCCTGCGGTATAGCATCTGCCGTGGTTATACGAACATCATCGAAGCCCAGCTTACGGGCACGTGTTATCAGATCGTCTTTCAGGCGTTTGGCCTGCTTTTCGGTCAGGACGACATCGGGACGGGGTTTTAGAAATCCAGATCCGCGTAGGTCGCCGACGGGGGCATTCCCAACATCTTTTCCAAGAGAAGCGGTCGAAAGCTTGGGCGAGACTTCACCCGAGCGTACCAGCTTTTCACGTTCTCTTCCTCTGCCCATGGCACTTCACCTAAATAATCCGCGCAGGATAACATTGCAGCGGCGGCAAGATCTGCAAAACTCATGTTCTCGCCCGCTAACCATTTTCTCGTTGCAGCTAAATAGCCGATATACCGTAAATGGTTAACCATATTATTGCGTGCAACGCGTAATGCATCCGAATTGGGCTGCCCTCCGCCTTGGCTGTTTGGCATCTCCTGCTTATAGATTTTCTCGCGAACAAGGTGACCAATTACTTCCTGCTCGAACTTGATTAAAAACCAGTTCACAAGACGACGAACCTCGGCGCGGGTGAGAGGGTGATCTGGCAGAAGTCTCTTATCAGATATGGCATAGCCCCGCGTCTCATCCAGATATTCCATAATTACATTGGCACCACAAACCGGGTTATCGTCATTTTCTTCAATGACGGGGATGGTGCCGGCCGGATTCTTCATAAGAAAGCCTTGCCGCCGGGCCCATGGGGCTTCGGTTTTGCATTCGAACGGAACATTGTACTCAGCCAGTGCAAGCCTGATAAAGCGAGAGGCTGGGGAAAAGGGGTGGTGGTAAAGTGTGAGCATACTTGTGATAAAGCCGATCTTGTAACCAAACGGTTGTGCTTTAGTTATATTTTCCTGCTAATTTATCAATTCTAAATAAAAATAGCGAAAAAGACGGGGACAACTTCGCTAAGCACCCGTTGCTGGAGAAAATATTTATGAATACGGAAAGCATTGTGGGGGCTCTAATTCTTGGCCTTGTTGAAGGGCTAACTGAATTTCTTCCGGTTTCATCAACGGGACACCTGCTACTTCTTGGCCATTTTATTGGATTTATGAGTGAGGGACGGACCTTCGAGGTATTGATCCAACTTGGAGCGATCCTAGCCATTTTGACAGTTTATTTCCATCGGCTTGTTTATATTGCCAAAAGCTTGCCACACGATCCAAAATCCCGCCACCTGACAATAGGTATTTTGCTCGCTTTTTTACCAGCGGCTGTAATTGGAGTATTCGCGCACAGTTTTATTAAGGAAGTTTTGTTTGAAACGCCGGTTCTGGTGTGTGTCACTCTCATTTTCGGCGGTATTATTATGCTCTTGGTAGATCGCATGCCACTCAAGGTGAAATACACGGATATCGAAGAATATCCGTGGTGGCTCTGCGTTAAAATTGGGTTTTGCCAGTGTGTTGCCATGATTCCGGGAGTGTCACGCAGTGGTGCAACAATTGTCGGATCACTTTTAATGGGAACTGATAAGCGTTCGGCGGCCGAATTCTCGTTCTTTCTGGCAATGCCGACGATGGCCGGTGCTTTTGCCTATGACCTTTACAAGAATAAGGATGTTATCTCTCTGGATGGCGTTGTCCTCATTCTCATCGGCTTTGTTGCATCCTTCGTCACAGGTTACTTTGTTGTAAAAACTTTCCTGAATTTCGTCAGTAAGCACGGATTTGCGCTTTTTGGGTGGTGGCGCATTTTAGTTGGCGGTGCCGGCCTGCTTGGCCTGATGATTCTGGGTTAGGGCAAGCACATGCACCAAACTGGTGAGACATGTTGAGGTCTACAAAAAAAGGCGAGGATCTATAAATTCTCGCCTTCGTTCCTTTTATTCTGCCCTGTCTAGGGAGCTGATATTTTACTTCTGTACCTGCGGCAGATGTGCGTCGTACTGCCCTTTAGGGCGGAACTTATCCATATATGTTGGCAAAATAGCATCCAGATTGCGCGGCTCAAGATCAAATGCCTTCAAGGTGCGCGAAGAATCCAGAGCTTCCTTACTCACAATATTATCGGTCTTGAGAAGCTCCAGCTGATCAATAGTCAGCATTGGATTTGGCAGCATCTGAAGAATACGCGCCTGCATGCGCGCAATGCCAAACGGCAATGACATCAAGACACGTTTACGGCGGGTAACTTCCAGGACTTTCTCCAGACACTCTTTAAAACTGAGCACCTGAGGGCCGCCCAATTCATAAATACAGCCTGTCGCAACAGTTCCTTCCAGAGATTGAAGGACAGCCTCTGCAACATCACCTACAAACACAGGCTGGAACTTGGTTTTTCCTCCGCCTATGAGGGGAAGGGTAGGCATGATGCAGGCCATGCTCCCAAAACGGTTGAAGAAGTCATCTTCCGGCCCGAAGATGATGGAGGGGCGTAAAATAACCGCATGGGGAAGTGCTTTTAAAACGGCTGCCTCTCCTGCGGCTTTGGTGCGCGCATAGGAAGAGGAGCTGTCTGGATTCGCACCTATTGCAGACATATGAACAAACTGTTTGATACCATGTTCGGAAGCAACTTGCGCGATAAGCTCTGCGCCTTGTGCCTGCACCGCATCGAAGGTTTGTTTGCCGGCCTCATGTAAAATGCCAACCAGATTAATGACTGCGTCGGCGCCAGAGATGGCACGCTCTACGGAGTCTTTATAGCGTAAATTGGCCTGAATGGGCATAATTTGCCCAACACCGCCCAAGGGCTGTAGATGCTCCGCCAGGTCTGGTCGGCGCACGGCTGCACGAACACGGTAGCCTTTAGTCGCCAGAGCTCGGATTACATGGCGACCGACAAATCCAGATCCGCCAAAGACTGTAACTAGCTTTCCATTGAGTGCTGTCGCCATGACGTCTCTTCCTCACTGCAATTTACATAAACACAAAAATATTAATATAGCTTGGGTGCTAATATCCGGTTGAATTGGTTCTGTGAAGTGTGATTGTGGATTAAAATAGGGAGAATGTGCAAGCGCAATTGACAGAATGCCGTTACCCCATTATATCCGCCTCCACAGACACGGAGCAGCTTACCAAACTGCTCACTCGTGGAAGTGCCCAGGTGGCGGAATTGGTAGACGCGCTAGCTTCAGGTGCTAGTGCTCGCAAGGGCGTGGAGGTTCGAGTCCTCTCCTGGGCACCATCTTTTCTTGATATCATTATGTTTTTCCTGATTTATCAATGAATTAGGGTAAAAACTAGGGAACAAAGTAGGGAACATTTTCCAACTTTTACCCCTCTGACCTCGCCTTGTCTGGGCTTCTCCCAAAGTGCTATTCTACCGCTATTGAGATAGATCCTCTCTACACCACACTCAAAAATTGCTTACCAAGAAGTTGTGGTTTATACTTACCTATCAGAGTTGGGGAGGGCATTTTAAGAGCTGTAAGACATGCGCGTAAAGCCCACACACTTGGAAAAACGGGGTGGAGTTTGGCAGTTTCTCCGCCGGGTTCCCACCCAATTTGCCGAGGTTGATCCGAGGCGGCGCGTTCGGGTTACCACCAAAGTGCGGGTGGTTGACGATCCTTTAGGGGTCAAAGCCATGTTGGTTGCCGCGCAGCTGAATAAGGAACTGGAAACCTATTGGTCCAGCCAGCTCGCGCAGTACCAACCTATCCTGGCAACTGAAGACCCTGCGCAAGGAGCCTATGAAGCAGCTGTTGCCCAGTGCAAGAGATTTGGCTTTGCCCCGCTTAGTCTGAATCACCTGTCTTTGGGACCAGTGGAAGAAATCGTCAAACGCGTGGAAGCCCTCATCGACCAACGGGAGAAAGCCCAACATCTGGCGCCTGCCTTGCTGGGGGTGACGACCCAAAAGCCACCGCTGCTTCTGTCTCAGCTTTATAAGACCTATATCGAGCTGGAGCCTGATAAGCTTACCGGAAAGTCTCCTGAGCAAATCCGCCTGTTTCAAGGCTCGCACCTACGCGCTCAAAATGCGTTTCTCAAGTTGGTGGGAGATATGGATCTGCGAGACATCACCCGTGAGCATACTTTGGAGTTTCGCGAACATTGGTTGCAGCAGATCGCCGCCACCGGGAAAAAGAAGGCGACTGCCCATCGTCAGTTTTCTGATCTTGCAGCCATGCATCGGGCGGTAAACAAAAGACGGCAACTGCAGATGGAGGATGTATTTGCCGATCTGGCATTGGGCAAGGATGATACCAATGTCAGGCGTCCTTGGGTGGTAGAAGATATTTTGAAAAACTTACTGGCCTCAGAGGCACTGCGGGGGCTGCCCCACCCCCTGCGGGCGCTGGTCTATATTATGATCGAGACAGGGCTGCGCCCCTCTGAGATTTGTGGGTTAACCGGAAACAATATTCACCTTGACTGTGAGATCCCGTTTGTCTCCATCAAACCGGAACTGCGCCATTTGAAAACCGATCCATCATCACGGGAGATACCTCTGGTGGGGGTAGCTTTGGAAGCGATCAAATTGTTTCCAAAGGGTCTGGAGCGCTACTATGATAAAAACAACACGGCGACCACTCAAATTAATCGGTACCTGCGGACCCGGAACTTATGTCCCGATGGTGTTTCATTATATGGTTTGCGCCATTCCTTTAAGGATCGCTTGCGGGCGCAAAAGGTGGATGAGGAAATGTGTCGCTGGCTTATGGGGCATGCGACTAACGGATCTCTTTACGGTGAGGGACCGCCCTTGTCACTTAAGCGTGAGGCACTTGAACGTATTTCCTTTCCGGTACCCGAGGGGTTTCAGCGTTGTTTATCTCTATAGTCCGGGAGCAATAAAGGGTGCGTACTTTGTCTGCGCCGTTGTTGCAAGAAGGCGGCCGCCTCTTGTTTGGTGTCCTCCCGCATGTCTAGTTCAGCTTTGACCTTTTTGAATAAAGGGGCGTAAGCATCGCTGTCATGGACCACCAGCCATGCAAGTACCTCCGCTACCTTCTGCAATCGCTCACAGGTGAGAGGTGCAGAAGATGGCTGGGGGAATAGGTCAATCGGCGTGCGCCTTGGACGCTGGCGCCTCCGTAAGGGGGGTGTAGGACCACTCATGGAACCGGAGATTGCTAAGCTTACCGCAAATACTCCATGGTAATTTCCGGCCGAAAGTGGCCCATCTCCTGCGATACGGTTTCCAGTGCCTGCTCCCATTCCAGTTTGTGAGTGACCTGCAACTCAAGCATGCGCTCCTGCGCGTAGCTGTGGCGCAGGCCATGAGCGCCTTTCGACCAGCCAAGTGCGCGCTTGGACGCTTCGGTGAAGCTGGCGCTCCAGGCATTGCCGCCGCCAATGTTGTAGTAAGGATTGTAAAAGACGTTGCGGTCTTTGACCTCGCGGGGCTGCTTCACGCGCCGGGCTTCGATCGCCTCGATCAGATGGGGCGGGACAAGAACAAGGCGCCGTAATCCGCCTTTGCCGGTAACAGTATACAAGGTGCCAGAGCGACCGAGAAACTTGCTGGATAATGATGGCCGATCATCTGGAGGGCATTCTTCGCAAGGCTGTAATACCAACGGCACTTATAATTGACCTGTATGCGCCCAATTTCGTCTACCGATTGATGTGATTGTGTGGGGTTGTTGAATAAGCTTATTCCAAGCGTTACAGGCAGCATCGACAATTTCCTGATAGTTTTCAAAGCTTCGATTAGAAAGCCAGTTTTGCCGTAAATACTGCCAAATGTTCTCAACCGGGTTGAGCTTCGGAGAACGGGATGGAAGCAATAAAATGGTTATGTTGTCAGGTAGTTTCAGTTTTGCTGTTGTATGCCAACCCGCCTGATCCATCAGGACCACCGCGTGTGCCCCTTTGGTAATGTTTCGGCTGATCTCTGCCAGATGTAACTGTATGACATTTGTATTGGCTTTAAGCAAAACAAGAGCAACCCCTTTGCCGAGGGCGGGGCAGATGGCACCGAATACATAGGTTGATTGATAGCGCCCGTCGCTGGGAGCCCGTGGTCTCGTTCCTTTTTTTGCCCACCTTCTGGTGAGCCCATTTTTTTGACCAATGCGGGCCTCGTCCTGCCACCAGATTTCCATGGATGTTTGTGAGGGCAAGCGCGCTTTTATTTCTTTAAGCCGGGCATGGAAGTCTTTTTATATGTCTCCATAACTTGCTCGTCCTGTGCCGGGTGCTGTGGCCGAACGCTGACCCGAGAAAACCCCAGAACTCTGAGGAGGTTTGAATTAGCCTTCTCGCTATAACTGGCCCCAAACTTCTGCTCGATCACAACTTGCAGATCTCGCCGCCGCCAGCGAATTACGCCGTGCTGTTGTAAATCAGGTCCAGCCTCAACCAGATCTGCAAATTCAGCCATTTGCTCTTTATTTAACCACCGGGCACGGCCTGGGATCTTACGATTGTACAGGCCCTGCGGCCCTTCTGCGTTAAACCGATGCACCCAGTCGGCGGTCCATGCCGCCCATGCGTGCCGCCTCCAAGCGCGACAACCCATCATAAACAGCAGCAAGAGCAAGAAGGCGGCGGCTCTGCCTGACATCCTTACTTTGACAAGCAAGAGTTCGTAACGAAGAAGCATCATAGTCTCGGCGCAATGGGATCGCTGACATTGGGAATCTCCTTTCCCAATGTTGAATCACAATTCAAGTGATTTGGGAATCCTCATCCCGAGTCAAAAACAGGTGCCGTTGGTATAAGGTCATTAACTCATGGGCCCGTAGGCCGCAATGGTAGGCAAGCCAAGTGCGCAACTGATTGTCACTCCGCTGCGCCTGAACGACTTTCGCGACTTCCTCATACAAATAACTACGGGAGGTTTTATACGTGGGGTGATGTGACAGGATAACCCGAAGCTTGTCATTGGCACTTATCTTATGGGTCACGTGGCGCAGCATCTTCTGTAAAGCCAAGCGTTCTTGGTTGAGGGTAGACTGGCCTACCTCCCACGCTCGCCATGTCAAATAGGCGTGAGCCTCTTCTTCGGTGAGGTCGCGCAGGGAAAGACCTCTTAGTTTGAGAAAGCTTGAGCCTGCAATTTGGGTCATGGCGCCTTCATAGATGCGTACCGAACCAACCGATTTAATCACCGTGCCTTGAAGGTGCTTGATGACGCTGATGGCCTGTTTCCGGGGGTGGGCAAATTTTGCCATTTTTCTTGATCCAATCTGAAAGGGTGGAGGGAGCAATGGAAACGCCGCGTGCTCTCAGCCATCTGCGGATGGCGGTTTGCGTTTTCCCTTCGGCCACCATTTTCAGGATTTGGCTTTGATAGGGGAAGAGCTTTGAGCGCACTCTGATACAGCGCGAGCTTTGTGCTGCATCTGACAGTTTCCTCGTATGAAGTGGCATCAAAGTTTCCCTTCTCATTTCAAATTCAGATCGTTTGTAAGAACAACTGGCCGGCCGTGTCGGACTCAGCGGCGCGCACATGCAACACCTGTTCGCCCCACGCTACGCCAGAGACAGTGGGACTGGGGGCCACGTTGCTCTCGTGGTCTTTCGGCAGTATTAACCGCTGGGTCGGCTGCATTGTCTTCGTGACACAATGCGGTTTTCGTTGCCGCCAAAATACGTTGGCAGCCTCTTCACTAAGAGGTTTTTTAGGGCGGTGCCCTTAACGCCCACATGCAGCAAACAACCCTTAAAGGATCGCCCCTACGAGGCTATATTACGGCGCTTTTTTTATAAGTTTTTGTAGAACAACAGCTACCGTTTTGTGTGCCGTCCGACCAGCCATATTGGCTGTGGGTGGCTTCGTTTAAGCTAGTCTTGAGCGGGTGGATGTCACCACCCCGAAAAGACTGCGTGTATGTCATCTCCTTGCAGCGTATGCGCTGTGCACGAAAGGAGAGATTGGGCTTCTTTGGATCCTGATGCCTCTATGAGACATGCAGATGTGGATCCCAGCCTTATGTATGCAACACTTGACGCGGAGCGCTGTGTTGTTCCTAACCGAAGCTAGGTCTGTGTTTTTGGGGGATATTGCGATCAATAGTATTGACGTATCACACCCAAAATCCCGGTTTTGGGGCCAAGTCCCCATCAACCATAACTGTGGTTAACTACGCATAATCACATATTATCCTTAAGTGCATGTCAAGAGTATTCAATATATTTTCATTCAAAGGTTGTTGTGGTGTGGAAAACACTTCTTAAAAAACAGGGTGAAATGTACCTGAAGCACCGCTGGTAAAATTCGATATTGTTTTCTCATAAAACTATATTTTCCCTTTAAATACGGTAATTAAACATGATTGTGAAATCCTAACACAGCCTATTATATGGGCGCGGAAAATGTGGTTTAGGTCCGCACTTATAGGTGGGCAGATGAGCGTGGCGATACTGTGGAAAATCCCCTGACAAATGACGACAACGTTCTCAGACCACGGCGCGTGAATTACTCTTATTGCTTTAGTCTAGACGGCGCCGCGGTAGCAGGTGAAAAACGCGGCGTGGATTTGAAGAGGATAAGCGCATCGTTTGCGAGGAAGCTTTGTCGTCCCCTGAATCTATCGCCCAGATTGCCCGTAGAAACGGGCTTAACAAAGGGCGTCTTTATAATTGGCTTAAGGACAAACGTTATAATCCTTCCCCAAAGCGGAGCTATAACCGGATCTGGTGTATGGGGCTTTTGATATAGCAGCGTATCGGGTTGAATGTCTGATGACCAAATCAACGTTTCAACCACTAGGAGATACGCCACCATGGATAAGGATAATATGCTTGATCTTCCCCGTCAAAAAGCTGTTATTGATGATCCGCTGACACAATTGCTACGTGAAGGAGCGAGGGAGTTGTTGCAGAAGGCTATTGAAGCAGAACTTCAGTCTGTTCTTGCCAGTTACCAAGGCGAGCTTGAAGAGAGTGGTAAAGCTCGAATTGTGCGTAACGGCTACCATCCTGAGCGTGAAATTCAGACCGGGATTGGCCCTGTTTCAGTGAAAGTACCCAAGGTTCGCGCGCGCTCCGGCAAAGCTGTGACATTCCATTCAGCTCTTGTGCCTCCTTATGTACGCAAGGCCAGAAGTCTGGAAGCCGCCTTACCGTGGCTTTACCTGAAAGGGATTTCAAGCGGTGAAATGGAAGAGGCCTTGAGGGTTCTGGTTGGTCCTGAGGCGACTGGTCTTTCTGCCAGCACCGTCGCCAAGCTGAAGAGAGAATGGAAGGGCGAGTATGAACAATGGCGTCAGTCTCGTCTGGATCAGGACGAATGGGTCTATATCTGGGCGGACGGCATTTACAGCGGCCTGCGGGCAGAAGATGTCAAACTGTGCACCCTTGTTGTGATTGGCGTTAATGTGCTGGGACAGAAGAAGTTTCTTGCTATCGAGGATGGTGTGCGCGAAAGCACGCAGAGCTGGCGGGAGGTGCTGTTAAAGTTGAAAGAGCGTGGCATGAACGCGCCCAAACTGGCAACCGGTGACGGGGCTATGGGGTTTTGGGTTGCCCTTGACCAAGTCTACAGCGCGACGCGCCACCAACGCTGCTGGGTGCATAAGACAAACAATATCGTTGGCTACCTGCCCAAGTCGGTGCAGGATAAGGCAAGGGTTGCCGTAAAAGATATTTGGATGGCGCCGACGAAGGCAGCGGCTGAAACAGCTTTTGATCTGTTTGTTGAACAGTTTGAGGGTAAGTATCCCAAGGCTGTAGAATGCCTTCTCAAGGACCAGCACGACCTCCTCACGTTCTATGATTTTCCGCAGATGCACTGGCAGTCCATCCGCACCTCTAACCCCATTGAATCCACATTCGCTACCATAAGACACCGCACCAAACGCGCTATAGTCTTGAGCCTTTATACTGAAACATATCCAGCTGCCTTGAAGTAATTCCAACACTCTTGGGGTGTGAACAGATCGCATATGTCACCCAGAGCCTTTATCAAGGTCTCAAAGGTTCTGGCTTTCATTCTGCGTAGGTGTGCTTTGAGCTTGGAAAACGCCATTTCGATAGGATTGAGATCAGGAGAATAGGGCGGCAGAAAAAGGAACCAACACCCGCTTTGTCTGAGGGCCCTTGCGGCTTCTGGAACTTTGTGTGTGGACAGGTTATCCAGAATGACCACCGTTTTAGGGTGCAAGCATGGAGCCAGTTGTGTCGTGATATAAGTGGTGAATGCCTTGCCATTCATGGCCCCGTCCAGAACCCAGGGCGCAATGAGTCCCTCGTGGGTCAAACCGGCGATAAAGGTCTGGTTCTGCCAGCGTCCAAACGGCGCTGTGTCAAGGGCTCGTTCCCCTTTAAAGGCTCGGCCTCGCAGCCGGGTTAAATTCGTTTTAACACTGGTTTCATCGAGAAACACCAGTCTCTCAGGCAGATCACGCATTATAGGCTGACGGGTGTGGCGCCATTCATCTCTGGCATTTTGTACATGGAGTTTGCCACGCTCGGTTGCCACCAACGATTTTTTTTATAGGTGTAGCCAAGACGGCGCAAAGCCTTGGAGACGGAAGTATGGTGAACCCTCACTCCCTCAGCCATGAAAAGTGCATCACATAACTCCATCAACGTGATATCTCCGTCTTGATTGACCAGCTCGCGCAAGAAGGAGAGGTAGGGCTCCAATTTTCCGCCTCCCTTTGGGCGCCCTGTCCTGACCGGGATTAAACTCTGCCCCTCCCGAACTTTACGGGCCAAGCGAGATCCTAATGCTGGAGAGATCAGCAGGCGGCGTGCTGCTTCACGCCCGCTCATCCCGGATAAAATGAGCCTTTTAAAGCGAAGGCGTAAATCAAGTGAAAGTGGCCGGCCCATGTGATCTCCTCCCTAAAAGGAGTGAATCACAAATCAACCTGATTGGGAATCCCCAATCGATTCAGCGTTGCGCCTCATTGCTTTAAGGGCTGCCTCAACCGCGATGGCATGCTGCAGATGATGTTCAAACTCGCGCAATGCGCGCAGACAAGATGGCGAAAACTACGCGGCTTTGCCGATCTTGGCAAACTCATCACAGGCATCGACTTCAAAGATGGGATTGAACAACAACAACCCGATCAGAAAGCTGCTTAAGCAAAAGCTCATACACCAGAATTGACTATATCTCATCAGTCCACGGGCCACGTTTTTTAACGGGGTCGCACCTCCAATAAGCGGACGGCCGCTCTCCTCCTGAGATGCAGGGTAGCATAAAAAGTTTCTACCGCGCACAGGCGGGCCAAAAGACTTGTCCTGTATAGTTTTTTAGTAAATCTCTCTCCTGACGCAGGAGCTCATTTTCCTTGCGCAGCCGCACCAGTTCTCTGCTGGCATCCTTATGTGCGCCCGAAAGCAGATCCCGGTCTCGGAACTCCCGAACCCAACGCTGCAAGCTGGAACGCGCTACCCCTAAGTCCTCTGCAATTTCATGAACACCACGTCCGCTCACCTCAACGAGCCTAACCGCTTCACGCTTAAACTCTTCTGTATAATTTGGTCGCCCCATAAAGTCCTCCCGACCTGAACTTATCAGAAGTCCCTCCACTTTTCCCGAGCCAGTCCACTCCTGACAGATGGCTCGCTTATCCTCAACGCTCCAGGCACCATTAATATTGGATTTCATTCATTCCGTCCCGCATGATTAACTCAGGGGATTGTATTTAAGGCGTTAGGCCGGTCAGGTCACACGCTCACATATTTTCGGTACAGAACTTTACTATACGCCTTTGCCCAAGGGCCCCGACCTTCTCATTGGCAACAAAGGGAGTAAAGGCCTGTATCCTCCCTGCGTGGTTGTCGGAGCCCAGCTATCTTTTGCAAAGAGAGATATAAACCAAGACATCAAGTGGAGACTACTATAGATCATTGTATAGCGTGAAAATAATTAATTGCTTCCGTGACTCTTGCTCTAATGGCTGCAGCGACGCGGTCATAGCCCATTGCCCGGGCAATTGCATTGACCGGGTCCTCTTCTCGGAGCAAATGGGGCTGCTCATCAATGAGGCCGGCGATTTCAGCAATTGGAATATCCGTTACAGAGCGCCTGTAGTCTTTGTTGACTGCTGGCCTGAAGCCAATGAGTTGCGTTTTGCTATCTTTTTCCCAAACAAAGGTACCTGTTGTTTCCTCGTGAAAGTCAAAGTTCGCAAAGTGCTGCTCAATTTCACGCCGCAACACAGCACCAGTTCTACTCCAACCATGTGCTTTGGTAATGCGCTGCGCCAATGCTGTATCTTTGATTGGCCCTTCAACCGATACAATTTTTCTGATCATCTCCGACAGTGTTGGGGCATAGTCAGCGTCATGAAATTTGTCTGGATCCGGTGCAAGGCCAGAAAGGTCTGTCCACTCATACGGCTTTGATGTTGGTGAAGGTGCATTTGATGCTGAAGTTACAGAGTGATTGCCACGCAATGGAGTGCTCTGTAGTGGCTCAATCCTATCAACCTGTGCCGTTTCCTTGACCTCTTCAAGAGAGGTGTCCGGAATGCTTTCATCAAGTTGAGCTTCAAAAGCCAAGCTCTCTTCTTCAAGCTTTGCAGCCTCTGCTGCTTGCTCTTCCTTCAGTTTATCTGTTGCACGGCTATCGGCTAACAGATCTCGGAGCTTTTGATGGATCTCGTCTGCTACATGTTGAGAGTCGTACCACCAATCAGGAGACCAAATACGAAGGATTTCCCAACCTAGATTGCGCAATACCTGCTCGCGTACTTTATCGCGATCTCGTGCCGTTGCTGAACTATGGTATGTTGCTCCATCGCATTCTACGCCAGCAATAAACGCTCCCGGTTTATCTGGGTGTACAATGCCTAAATCTACTCTAAAGCCTGACACCCCGACTTGCGGAACAATTGTCCAACCTCGCATCTGTAGTGCTTCGGACACAGCTTCTTCGAATGGGCTATCGTAGCCCCCTACAGAACCATCGTCTGAAGCTGCTAGTGCAATCGTGCCTTTTTCAGCAAAGCTCAAGAACTCCTTAAGATGCTTAACGCCAAGGGCTTTCGTGCGAGATGTATCAATTGCATCTGCCGTAACTGTACTGAAAATGAGTAGCTCTTCACGGGCGCGAGTTACAGCAACGTTTAGTCTGCGTTCCCCGCCATCTTTATTGATCGCGCCAAACGACATGGACATCTTGCCAGCAATGTCAGGTGCAAACGTAATTGAGAACATCATTACATCCCGCTCATCACCTTGAACGTTTTCAAGGTTGCGCACGATAACCGGTTCAATACGTTCATCAGCAAAGAACCACTCCAACTCAGGATGATTACGCAATTCAGCGTCAAACAAGTCCTGAATCAAACTCTGCTGTTGTTGGTTGAAGGTTATTACGCCAAGTGTAGGGCGATCTTCTTCCGGTAGATCGATCCACTTGCGCAGGCGTTTAACCGCTTCTTTTACGATGTTCTGGGCTTCTAGCTTATTGGTTCTGCTCTTGCCTCGATCATAAATTGCGTCCGGCGTGTGAACGAGTTTGACAGCACGGTCTGCGACGACAGGTGATGGGAATGTAATCAGCCTGTTTTCGTAGTAGTGCCAGTTGGAGAAGGCGATGAGAGACTCGTGACGACTACGGTAGTGCCAGTTCAGTTGCAAGTTAGGCAAACCAGAGGCTTTTGCCTCTTCAAGGATACTTTCCAGATCCTTCTCGTAGGCTTCCAGCTCTTCATCATCATCTTGTTCTGAACGACCAAAGAAGTTGGTTGGAGGCAGCTGCTTAGGATCGCCCACAATGATGGTTTGTGTACCACGTGCGATTGCTCCAACAGCATCCCATGTCGTGATCTGGGAAGCTTCATCGAAAATCACCACATCAAACTGGGATTGGCCTGCAGGAAGATACTGCGAAATTGACAGTGGAGACATAAGAAGGCAAGGAGCCAACTTGCTGAATGTCCCGGGCATCGCTGAGATTACGTCACGAATAGATTTGCTCGGGCGTTTCAAATTCATCTGGTGACGAAGTGTTCCAAGTTCTGAGTTCTTGGGAACAGCATGCTGTGATGGCAGTTTATGGTTTAGGGCAGATTGTACTTTGTATGCCGCAGTAGCTCGCGCTTGGTCATCCAGTTTTCGGAATTGCTGCAGCATCTCTTCATGCTTGAAGCGCTTAAAACTGCGAAGAACATGAGTGTTATCGATAGCTTCTGGGAGCCACCAGTTTGCAAAAGCAACCGTAAAACGCTTCTCTAAGTCTTCATAAGGAATGAGTTGGTTCTCAATGGCTTCAATAAATGGCGTGAGGTCTTGATTTTCAGCAGTTGTTTTGACTTTCTGCCATTCGGTCCAAACTTGAAGCTGCTTTGAATTGTTGGTTAAGACTTGGAGATCATCCTGCAATCTATGTAAGATTGCAGTCCCTTCAAAATGATCTTTGTTAGAACCTGCTGCGTGGCAAAAACGGCCTAACCCGTCACGGAAGAGCTTTGCAACTTCAATCAATTTTGCTGCCCGTAACCGTAACGGATCATCAGCACTTCCTTCAGATAGGCTAGTGCGGAGTTCTTCGCTTTTGAAGACCGTGGTATTGCTCAGGTGATTGATATGTCGGAAGGCCTTTGTGCTTTCCTCAGCCAAGTCAAAATATGAGCGAAGGTGGTCAATATCTGTTTGTGTAGCTTCCCATTTAGGTAGGGAGCGCCTATCTCTTTGGTTCGCGAGTGAACTTGTAAAGTCACAGAGTTGCGCAAACTTAACGTGAAAATGTTCTTTTGCTTTGAGCAACTTTTGGGATTGTAAACGCAACGGGTGGTTGAATTCTCCCCCCTCTAAGCAAGAACGTAACTTCTTGTTCTTGAAGATGGTTGAGTTGCTGAGGTGATCGATATGAACAAATACGGCTTTGACTTTCTCAGCTAAGTCAAAGTAAGAGCTGAATTTTTCAACATCTGTCCGCGTTCCATTCCATTTTGGGTAGAAACGTTGATCATCCTGTTTTTGAATTGCATTCAATGCATCTTGCATCTCTCGTAGCTGAAAAATTTCAGTTTCGGGATTTGCGCTACCATTTTTAGCATAGGTTTGTAGCAGTTTTCTTATTTTGCCTTTTGCAAAAGCGGAGAACGGCCACATTTTAGAACAAGCTTCACGCCAATTGTGGTCCAGAGAGTCTACCGGTAATCGCAAGATTGTTGCTTCATCATACGATGCACTTAGTTGTGCCTCTGCTGTCCTAAACCGGATTACATCTTTTTCTAGGCTTTGAGAGGTTGCCTTAATCTCGTCAAAGCGCTCTTCAAATACAACGCCTAACTGCGTTTCCTTTGTTGATTGAACCAGCTCGGCAAAGGCACAAACTTCTTCAATATCTTGCAAGCTTAAAGTGTCACTAGCTTTAAAATCACTAAGCTGGTTGAAGGTATCCAGCTGACTAAGAAGATCGCTTACAGCTGCTTTGATTTCATTAAAACGCTCTTCAAATACAACACCTGACTGCTTTCTCTGAGCTGATTGGACTAGCTCTGCTAGCGAGCAAACTTCCTCAATATCGCGTAAGATGAGGGTGTCATTTGCTGTAAAGTTTGAGAGACGATTGAAGGCCGTCAATTGATAGAGAAACCTGGAAACAGACGTCTTGAGCTTATTGAAGCGCGCTTCAAAGACCTGATCCAGTTTCATGTTTTGTGTTGATTGAATTAGTTCTGCCAGCGAGCAGATCTCTTCAATATTCTGCAAGATGAGAGTGTCACTTGCTTTAAAATCAACAAGTTGATTGAAGGCATCTAGTTGATGGATCAACTTTGATGCAGACGCCTTGATCTCATCAAAGCGCTCTTCGAACACGATACTCAACGGAGTGTTCTGAGTTGATAAAACTTGCTCTGAAAATGAGCAAATATTTTCTATATCCTGCAGACTAAGTTGTGCCGTTGCCTTGAAGTCAACAAGTTGGTTGAAGGCATCTAACTGCTCCAGAAATTTGGATGTCACATTCGCAGTTGCTGAGATTGCATCCAGTAAGTTATTTTGCCAGCGTACAGACCAATCTTGGTGCTTAATAAGGTTAAGAGCGGGGATTGGTTGTACTTGGCGGTGCACGCTGGCGATTTCACTTACAGTGTCCTGCAGCTGTGCAAGCGTTTCCTTTCCAATGGACCTGTTGTTATCCCAGTCGAGCTTAGGAACGTAATCATTGGCATGTTTGACGGCTAATCCCAGAGCATCAAACGCAGTAAGGCCGCAGGCAGAAGGCGTGTGAAGGGCAACAATATAGTCGTTAAGATGATCTCGACGAACCTTAAGCTGCTCGTTGATGCGCACCCATTCGCCCGTATCTGGCTTTGTACCTTGCTCCCATGAAGTCTTAAGTTGCTCTAAGAACTGCTTTCGTTCAGCTTTGTTTGAATGCAGCTCCAAGCAAAACTCGCCCAACCCATGTTGTCGCAAGCGACGGTACACAACATCCAAAGCTGCGGTTTTCTCTGCAACAAACAAGACGCTTTTGTTGTTAGCCAAACACTGAGCGATCATGTTTGTGATGGTTTGGCTTTTACCCGTACCTGGAGGACCGACAAGGATAAAGTCCTGACCTTCTACGGCAGCCATGACTGCGCTTAACTGTGAAGAGTCAGCGGGAAGAGGGGTGATGATGTCCTTAGGGTCGTACTTTACGTCAATATCGCGTTCAGAAGGAAAAGCAGTTGAAACACCCGGCTCAAAAGCTTTGTCTGGATTGTCAATTAAGTGCTTTACGACGCGGTTCTTGCGCAGATCATCAGTACGCTCAACGAGATCTTTCCACATAAGGAACTTGGCAAAAGAAAAGGTTGAGAGCGCTGTCTCATCGACAACTTCAAAGCCCGGCACGTCACGTACTGCTTTCCGAACCATCTCAAATACGTATGGAACGTCAATGCCACTCTCATCGGTTGGCAACTTTGTGTCAAATGGTGGGAGAGAAAGATTGTAGTCCTTCTTGAGGAATTCCATCAGAGTTGCGTTAAAGCGCACTTCGTCCTCATGGTGCTCCAAGTTGAATCGAGATGCAGCACTCTTACGCGTGAGTTTTACAGGGATAAGCAGCAATGGCGCTTTATAGGCTTTATCGTCGTCAGCTGACTTCTTCCAGCGCAGGAAACCAACAGCAAGGAACAAGGTGTTGGAGCCGCCCTCGTTCAGATCATTTTTTGCACGCCTGAAGAGTTCTGTAAGGCGTTTGTCCAACTCGCGCTTTTCGAGAATGGAAGGAAGTTCATTTCTCGCGATTGCTTGTGCCGCAAACTCTTGGTCCAGATCTTGTCCGGTATTTTTGAGATGCAAATCCTCATCGCGCTCCCCATGTGGGTTCTCATCCGGCAGCGAGATGACACGAATTTTCTTCCTCTCAGCGAGGCGGTCTTCCAGCAGGGGAACGTCAGTGCATAAGAATGGCACTGTTTGCTTGGTCGGCTTAAAGTTCAACAGGCGGTTTCTCAACGATAGATCAAGCAGCTTGTTTTGCCAGCGTGCGATCCTATCCTTTGGAGTACTCGGAGATTCTTCAGCCTCGTCTAGTGGCAGCGCTTCGAAACTAGGGGCTTTGGGCAATGGCAGAGTTGATGCTTCAAACTCTGGAGCCTCACTGTGATTTTCTGAGGTAACCGTTTGGTGTGAGGCCATAGGGCGAATTTGAGATGCTCTTGCGCGGGCAATATCAATCGCGCCTACGAACTTGGCTTCGTTTTCTTCGTTCGTGTAGCTCTTGGCGATTGCAATTGCTTTTTCAAATTGATCTGCTGGGCGATGAGTAATCCCAGTCGTTTCGAAAACAATAAGCTCGCGTGCAGCGAGTGCTTTTCTGATTTCAGTCGGATCTTGCTCAATGAGAGATGAAAGCGTTGTCTCTCGGAGCCAGAAACCGCAATAACTATGACCTTCAGTGATAAGCACTACAGGATTCAGGCCAATTGCCTCTAGAGCAGATGCAAAGAAGAGCGTGCTATCAAAACATGTTGCCAGGCCCTGTTCTCGGACAGTTGACGGGCGCCGAACTTTTTGCCCGTGAACCTCAAAACTCTTGGGCGGCTCAGCATAAAGCAAGCCCATACCCGCCACCGCTGACCAGAGCGCAGCGCCCAACATGTAAACTCTTTTAGGATCTTTACTCTGATATCCGTCCAGAGCTGGTGAATATCCGTACTTAGCAAGAACTTCCCCAGCATCGCGTTGAACCTGAGCAATAGCAGGATCATTGGGCATAACAAATGCCGCCGCAATGCTTGCCATGCCTGCAAAGCCGCCCCATTCGTCGCGAGCTAACAATCGCAATTCTTTTCTGTGCTCAGCGACAAGTTCCCCCTCAGCATTTCGCAGCTGGAATACGGCGACCCCTTTTTCAGCTTCATCCAGTCCTTGCAGGTAATCTGGGTCTAAAGTCACCTCAAGATTTGAAAGGCTGAGTGTCTCGTCTGCAGGTAAGCGATCAAGCTTCCAGCTTTTGGCCTTTGCGAATGACGGAGTGAAGCTTAGCTCTAGTGTAAGGTTGTTCTGAGCGTGTTCTGCTGAGTTATGCAGTTCGACGAAAGAGAGGAGGGGAACCGAGTTCTGCCAACTCGCATAATTTACAACGCTGGAGATCTTCACGTGGAACGAGATACCGCAATCCGTCTGCTCAGAACGTGCTTCTTGGGTGATCTCCAGCATATTTGCCTCTTTAAAGCTTAAATTTATTTAATTTATATGAGTTGATTCCAATAGCGTAGCTAGCCCAGACAGGCTTTGCTGTCCCAAGATAGCAAGAGTATCAACAGTTATAAGCTTATCTTAAATCGTAGTGGCAGCTAAAATTGCGCATAGGAGATATGTCAGGCGTTGAGTTGTAAAAGAGATTCTATTAGTTAAGTGGCTGTAATTAAATGACTTTATAGAATATTAGAAATGTTTAATGTAGTAATATTTATGATATTAGAAGGGGTCGATGGGTTTGTTTGGGCAGGTGAACATTGATCTGATGTGGATCCGTTTCACCAAAGCAGATTGTTGAAGACTGTGCAAAAATTGGTTTTATAAGCCTGATCTGGGGGAGGGGGCGTCAAGTGATGGATGTGGTCGTGTTTGGTTAAAAAAAGCAATATATGTCCTGATGAACTTTCTTGCTTCATCTACATTGTTGTAAGTCTTGAGATAAACCTCCTCGTACTTGATGATCTATCAGTCCAGACAGCTAATTATCATCATTTTTAGGAACACGCATATATCCGATCAATATGGGTAGCCTCTAAGTATCAGAAAAGCTGGCGCAGGCAGGCAATCTGCCTTTGAATTCTTTACCGGGTTTTCTGGTCGAAATAGTTTCCAAAATAGCGTGCATGTATGAGCACCAGATAAACGGTCGTTTTTCTGGCGGGACAAACTTCTCAAAAAGGGTATGTATAGGCTTCACTTAAACCTTAATAAAAATCCTAAAAATGTAATGTAACGACTCTGCATATGAGCTAAATGCGCGCTACATATGTAGGCTACACGCTGCAACCTATTGGAATAATGCGTATATATCGGCTCGGCCATTTTTGGCCGAGCTTGGCCATTTTTGGCTAAGGCCTTTTTCGCCTGTATATCCATAGAGATAACCCCTAATCATTCAAAGTTTAATGATAATTTCGGCCAAAAATGGCCGAAAGTGCCGTTAGGGAAGTAAGATTGACGTAAGGTGGGGATTTTGGCGGAAAATTATCGATAATTTTATCTGGTAAATATACCAATGATTTAGGTGAAGAGTATCTACTTTTCTCGTTAAAATTGTCAGTTTGGCATGGGCATTGCATCTTCATTGGTCAACCGGCACCCGCTGGTTGCAAGTGTTAATTATTCTTTTAGGAGATAATCCATGCCTACTCCCGCCTATATTACCATTGAAGGCGCAACTCAGGGTCCAATCACTCAGGCCGCGTTCACCGAAGATTCCGTTGGCAACGTGTGGCAGGAAGGCCATGAAGACGAAATCATGGTGCAGCAGGTCGAACATAAAGTTCTGGTCCCGCGTGATCCGCAGTCCGGTCAGCCGTCTGGTCAGCGCGTGCATACGCCGTTTATTTTTGTGTGCTCTTTGAACAAGTCCGTGCCGCTGCTTTACAACGCCCTGTGCTCCGGTGAGATGCTCACCAAGTGTGAAGTGAAGTGGTACCGCACCAACTCCTCCGGTAAGCAGGAGCATTTCTTCACCACCGTTATAGAAGATGCGTTGATCACCGACATCGACTGTGACCTGCCGCACTGTCAGGATCCAAAGAACGCCGACTTCACCCAATTGGTTCGCGTTGAGCTGTCCTACCGCAAGATCACCTGGGAGCACACCGTTGCCGGAACGTCTGGCGGCGACGACTGGCGTGCCCCAGTAGTCTAACCGGCCCTAATAAAGTGGCGGGTGTCGACAGGCGGAGCAACAGCAGAGGCCGTTTGCTGTTGTTGTTCTTGTTGGCTCCCGCCGCACGGGGTGCACTGGCTGCAGTGTGCCTGTGTTGGAATACCATTGTTGTTGCTGTTTGAGAGTACATAGAGTTGCTGCGTTTGTTTCAAAAAGCCCGCACCCGGGTCAAAACCTCCCTGTCGTATCTGCTGTTGGGGCAAAAGCGCCGCGATTATGGCAAGCGCCTCAGCAAGCACGCTACTGTTCACAAGGGCGAGCGGCAACCGGTGGGAACCATGAGCGCCAATGTGGGCGGCCGTCATATTCCTGAGCGTCCAAGGCAGGTGCAGGAAGACCTGTCGGGAGAACTGGAACTCAAAGGGTTTCTCGACACGTTCCAAGCCCACCCGCTGCATCTGGTGCAGGGACAAAATGACAAGGAGCACTCATGAGGAAACTTCTTAACCAGAAGGAGAGCGGGTAATGGTCTGGTCCTACGCAGAACAGCGGATGGCGCAGCGCCATTCCAGCGCAGCTCAACGCCCGCAGCAGTTACAGGGAAGTGACAACCGAGAACTGGAGCGGACACTACACGCGTTGGAAAGCGCCGCCTTTAACTTTGCCACCCGCTTTATCGGTGATGGTAAAGTGCGTCTGGATTACCAGCGGCAAACCTGTGCGTTATCACAGCGGATCCGGAACGAGGTTCTAGCGGGGAAAATCACTGCGAAGCAAGGCGCCCATGCGGCCACCTCGATCCGTAACGAAATTTTAAAAGCTTCCCGGTTTCGCACGAGTGATGTGGGGCTTGCCTTTGCCGAGGCCCATAAAAAGGCGGGAAGAACCTTTGATGATCTCCTGAAAAAGTACTCAGGTGAAAAGTTTGGGAAGAACTTCTCCAGCCTCACCAAAGCCCAGCAGAGTGAGGTGTATCTGGAGCTTGTCGACAGTGCGGGCCGTAACAGTCCAAAACATACGAAAGCGGCAGCCCGCAACCTACGCTTTGGACGAGCGCTTGTGGTTGTTTCCATCACCATTTCGGTGCTCAACATCATTGCGGCGGAAGATAAGGTCAAGGCCACCGCCAAAGAAGGAACTGTGATCGCCGGTGGTTTTGGCGGTGGCGCCGCCGGCGGTGCGGCCGCAGGTTTGCTGTGCGGTCCGGGCGCCCCGGTTTGTGTCACTGTGGGCGTTGTGGTCGGCGGGGTGCTGGGTGCCCTTGGCGCGGATTACGCCTTTGAATGGTTTTGGGAGTAAGTCCGTGCCAGCTCTCCTGCCCATAAAACTCTTTCGCCTTGAGCCGGCACAGAACGGCAAAGCACAGTTGGTTAATACGGCCAATGGGGCCGTTGTGCCCATAGCCGGGACAAGTCTTGCCGCCCAATACCGTTTCGGCGGGCAGTACCTGGTACTGGCTCACAACATGTCGTCGCTTGATGAGGGTATGGCGATCTATGTCCTTTCCGATTCCGCTGTGCTTGATAGCGCTGAAACCACAGATATCGGGTTGAGCGGCGACCCTACTGATATTGAAGTCATCCAGCCCGACACGGTTTACTTTTCTTTTCCAAATCATATGCGCTGGCGGCTGCGCTGCTTTGCCCGGCCCCGCGTTCGCCTGCACCTGCCAACCCCCTACATGTTCTGGGACTACCACCGTCTGTTCCGGTCCTGGTTCTCGCTGCGCCGCGCCAATTAATTGAGGTACCCGATGAATGTGATCAACCCGCTGCCCACCCTTTTGCAAAAAGACGATCTGGCGTTTACCTTTTATTCGCCGCACGTGGAGGAGAACGATCTTCTGGTTGAGGACTTCTCCGTCACTGAACAGGTGTTTGAACTGACCCGCATTGAGGTGAGTCTCGTTTCCAAACGGCCGGACATTGACCTGCAAGCTCTCATTGATACCCCGGCCTCCATCAGTGTGCTGCATAAATATGCGGGCATCCGGCACTTTTCCGGCGTGGTGCACCGGGCCCGGCGGCGCAATCAGGGCCACCACCGTACGTCCTATGAAGTCACTCTCCTGCCCAGCCTGCACCGGCTGGATTATGGCTCCGATTGCCGCATCTTCCAGCTGAAATCAGTGCCTGAGATCATCAAGGAAACCCTCAAGCGCTATGGGATCGAGAATATCAAATGGCACCTGACCGGCGAGCACGTCGCCCGCGAGTACTGTGTCCAGTATAGGGAGACCCACTATGAGTTTATCCGCCGCCTGTGCGCCGAAGAAGGCATCTGGTTCTACTTCACTCATAGTAAGAACGGCAGCCATATCCTGCACTTCATCGACAACTACCGGATTATTTCTACCCAGGAAGGCCAGCCACAGCTGGAATATAACGCTACCTCTGGCGGGGTGACCAAAGGCGTCTTTTGCCAAAACCTGTCGGTGATGGAGGAGGTCCGCTCCTCCAAGTGGACCATGCGGGACTACACCTTCAAGAACCCGCCCTACAATCAGGAACACACGGCCATTCGCCAGGAAGATAATGGCCTTGCCCGCGACTACGCCATGTATGACTATCCAGGCCGTTACAAGAAGGATGCGGCGGGCAAACCGTTTACCCGCTCGTTGATGGAGGCTACCCGTGTGGGGGCCACTCTTGCCGAAGGCCAGACCAACGCCGTTCATATGCTGGTGGGCCACAAGTTCGAGCTCACTGACCACCCGGACAGCAGCACGAACATCAAGTACCACCTGCTCTCCGCCGTTCATACCGGATCGCAGCCGGGGGCTTTAGAAGAGGAAGCCGTCCTTGGTGGCTCCACCTTCTTTATCACCCACTTTGAGGCAATCCCCGACCGACTGGCCTACGCGCCGCCGCAGCGCACCCGGCCCAAGGTGGACGGCTCGCAAATTGCCACTGTGGTCGGCCCTGCGGGAGAAGAGATCTACACCGATGAACATGGCCGGGTGAAAGTGCAGTTCCCGTGGGACCGCTATGGCGAGAGTAACGACCGCTCCTCCTGCTGGATCCGCGTGGCCTCCAACTGGGCCGGCGGCGCGTGGGGTCACATCGCCATTCCGCGCATCGGCCATGAGGTCATCGTCGACTTTCTGGAAGGTGACCCCGACCAGCCGATCGTCACAGGTAGAACTTACCATGCCAATAACAAGCCGCCCTATAAGCTCCCTGACCATAAAACCAAGATGGTCATTCGCTCCGATAGTCATAAAGGCAATGGCTATAACGAAATTAGCTTTGAGGATCAGGCTGGTGAGGAGAATATATTCACACATGCCCAGAAGGATCAGACCCTTAAAATCCTCAATAACCGCGCCAAACGGGTGGAGAACAACCAGATCGAGAGTGTTGGCTCCAACAAGAATATCGAAGTTGGCGCCAACCATCAGGAAAAGATTGGCGGCTCCATGAACTTAACGGTGGGGGGGGGCACTGGAGGGGCCCTGCTCGGAGCACTAGGAGCGGTTGTCGCCGCTGGCGGGGCAGATGCCAAAGCAGGCTCGGCGCGTACAGGGAACGGAGAAGTGGGAGCGTTTGCAGGGGCCGTTGCTGCTGTGGGGGCAGCTGCTGAGACGACAGCTCTGGGGGCGAATGCTTCGTTCAACAGTGCGGGCGGACACTTTAGTGAAGGGGGAAAAAAACAGCAAGGGACAGCTGGTTTCCTAGGCGGGCTGTTGTCCTCCCTCATGCCCATGTCCGGTATTGTCAATACGGTGATAGAAAAGTTCCGATCAGAAACCATCGGATTGGCCGAAACCAAACAGATCGGTGCCTACAAAAATACCAGTGTGGGCCACACTTACACTATCAACGTGGCCGAGGAGTTTGTGGTCACTGTTGGCAAGTCTCGCTTCATTATGAAGAAGGACGGCAGCGTGCGTATTCTCGGCGACAATCTTAACATCACCATGTCTGGCCCAGTCCAGATCAATGGCAAAACCATTGACTTGAACTAGGGGGGATCATGGAACTTAAGAGGCACTTCCCATTCTCTGGAATGGCTTTTCGGCAATATGATCCAAATGGGGTATTACATGCTGTGGTTGCAGTTAGCGCAGCTTATGAAGTTTTTGAAGGTCGAGTATTAAGACTACAGGATGAGCAACCAGACTTACTACTATCAGATATCTATACTGGCTCGGAAGATCCTCCTCGTCATCTTATAAAACAAGCTGATTTCATACCCTATAAACCCGCAACAGATGTTACGGTCCTAGCCCGTGCATATACCCCTTCAGGTGAAGCTGATACTGAGTGGTTTGTAGGCATCAAAGTAGGAGATAGAGAGAAGGTTTTACGAGTTCATGGACCTAGGTACTGGACACCCAGTGTAGATGGGGATGGCTGGGAAATGGGCAAAGGAAAAGCAATTAAGAGTCTTCCTCTTAGCTACTACCAGGCTTTTGGTGGATTAGTTCCTGCAACCAAACCTTTAGACGGAGCACATGACTGCCATGACTTTAATCCATTGGGAAAAGGAATTATTTCTGTCGAAAATAGTCCCAAAGATAAGCCCGTGCGTGCTCCGCAAATTGAAGATGCACACATACCAATAACCGACTGGCGAGAGGACTATGTTCCACAGGGGTTTGCTCCCTTAGCTCCTGTTTGGAGGTTTCGAGAGCAATATGCCGGAACGTACGATACGGCATGGATCAAGATCCAGCACCCCTTTCTACCGGCAGATTTTGATTATCGTTTCTATAACTGTGCACACCCGGATTTGACCTTCTCTCCTCACTTGCGTGGAGGTGAACGTATTCAAATCGCAAATCTGCATCCAGAGTTCAAACAAATTGCGCTGAATCTGCCAAACGACATATTAGGAGTTGTTGCGACGAGGTTGAGTGGAACAATAGAGCGCAAAGTGATGACTTTGGATGGTGTACATTTTGATCTCTTAGATACAATTCCAAAATTACGATTAACCTGGCGTATCTCCTTCCCTTGGGGAGAGGGAATTACTGGGTTTGATGCAGGTATCGTTCAGCAATCTGCTGCAGTTAAGAGTGGAAGGGCACAGGCTTATGGCTGACACGGTAATTCGGGGTGGGAGTGTTTCTGAAATAGCACAATCAGTCGGTACATTTGAGCGACTGGACCTTGATCCTGCCGGCAATATAATGTTCTTCCCTGATGACAACATGCTTATCTATCATCATCCAAGTGGCCTTTACCGTGGGCAGGAGATACAGGACAAGCCTCTACTTAATAAACTCGTCCCCGACAATGAAGAGCCTCCTCAAGCGGTATGGACCACTACGCCGCTTGAAGGTATCCGAGACAGTTCTGAGCCAATTGTTCTGTCAACCACCCCGGATGTGGCTAAAACACCAAGAGGGTCTTCAACGCCACCTATTCCTTATAGCACTAGCGCAAATCCAGCTGATGATCTTTCCTATACACCTTCTGTGCGTATGACCGGCATGAAAACGATGGTTTTACGATCAGATATTACAGTAACGAAAGGGGCAGAGCAAGGAACAGCTAAAGGTGTTGTTTCAGGAACAATTAACGACATTACTGAACCTAGAGGGCACTCAGCTACTGTAAATGCTGAAGGTTCACCGATCATCCGCCACTTTGACCCCTTTTATATGAATAACAAGAATAATCATGGCGAAGTAACATTTATAAAAAGCACAGAGATAGTCACTCCTGAAAATGGAGATAAAGCAGCTGATACCGAGAATGATGAAGATGAAGGATTCTTCACCAATTTATGGGCCAAAGCATCTGATGCAACCTCTGAGGCCATAGGCGCGATAGCAGAATTTGATAATAACTATGGTAATGTACTGACTCGTGGCATGGGCGTTTTACAAGCTGTTGGGGGGGCCGGAGAAGCGGTTCTCGGTGCAGCTATAGCAGGGGCAGGAGGAGCAGCAACTTCAACTGGTATAGGGGCAGCCCCAGGCGTGCCTGCAATGATTGGTGGTGGTGCCTTATTTGTAAATGGCTGGGATAACGTAATTACCGGTGCAAAAACCGCAGTCTATGGTGATTTCCAAAATACAATGGCTTCCGAATTGGCTGGCAGTGCAGCATCTGCGTTGGGAGCCAGTCCTCAGGCGGTTGAAACCGTGAAAAACTCTGTCGACTTGGCAAGCGGGGCTGCTCTCCTTGCCGGAGGACTGGTTGCTGCAACTCGCAAATCAGGAAAACAACTAGTAGAAACCGCATCAAAGCAAGCGGACGGACTCGTCGACGATGTTGCAAAACAAACTGATGAAGTACTAGAGGAGGTAACTGAAGAAACTGGCGAAGCTGCAGCAAAAAATGCAGATGAGGTCCAGAAGGCAACGCCTGATAATAGTGTGAGAGTTTCAAGTCAGCCCCCCACACTTCGCCTTGCCTATGAAAAAGAAGTGAAGGAACTAGCTTTAAAAGCAAAAAAAATGCGGGATGAAGGTTATTCAAGTGAGGAAATAGCTAGAGCCCTGAACTCAGACAGGCGTAATTTAGGAATCAAGTATAAGGACATAACACCCGAACCGCTAAGAAGTGAAATATTTGAACGAAATATGAAAAAATATAATGATAAATGGGGTCCAACAATAGATTACCTTCGTGGAGTAAAGGAGTATTCTTGGGAGCAAATAATAGAGAAATCTAGCAAACCTGGTGGACGTGATATTAACTTTAATAGGAAAAACTAATGATTTGGTTACAATCAGCGAGCAATTTTAACAGTCTTGCCCTGCTAGACACTTCTAATAGTTCAATAGAGTTTATAGATAGGTCAGCAGAGAGAGCTCCAATAAGTAAGACTGGTCATTATGACTATATATCAGGTACATTTGACATACTAAATGACTTCATTTTTGCATATTTTAAAAATGACAATAAAATATATGTTCTAGCTGGCTCTAATATTTATGAAATAAATAATAGATTTGATATTAATATTTCCGGCTCTCCAAATAACCGAATATTATCAATTTCGATTGATAATATAGAAGTTATGAATTTAAATTATCTCATAGATACTTCAATTGAATTTGATAACGATTTTACTCAATGGGATGAAGAAGATAACGATTTTGGTTTGAATCTATATAATTTCTGTAAAAGTAAGACCCGTCAAAATGTTTTACTTGGATTAGAATAATAAGTTGTGATGAATCACACATCTAAAAATCAACTTTATTTTGTGTCAATTAAAATTCTGAAAATATTATGCCAAATTACATTTTAAATTCTACTTGCTATTTAGATTATGTGGATCATCCCTGTAGCCCCACCAATGCATATACTTACGAAAACCCTTATCATAATTGGCAACATATCACTCAAATGCTGCGCGATGCAGATCAGATAGATCTGGAATTCGACCCAAATTTACTTTTTGCGATCATGTACCACGATGCTTTATATGATGGCAAACCAGATAATGAGCGGCGCTCTGCGAGCTATGCGGAGACAATGCTTGGTTGGCACACGCCTTCAGGGGTATCTATACCTAAAGTTAAAAGCTTGATTATGTCAACGGTAACGCATTCTCTTAGTGAGCAAGAAGAAGACCCACGATTAATCAAGTTAGATTTGATGGCGATCGCAATCCCAAATAGGCTTAAAAATTACAATCAACGGGTGATCGAAGAGGCATGTAAACTACATAATATGCAGGAGAAGGATCTGATCCCATTTCGATATAAGTTCTTAAGAAGGTTTCAAAGAACTATGTTAAATAATTATAATCAAACTTGTGACCCTTACTGGCAATCAGTTTATGATGGCATAGAAACTTTGTTGAAAGTCTAATAATCTTACTCTGAGGTTGTCGATACAACGGAAAATGGCTCCCGAATTTATTCTCCAGAATGTACCATGATAGATTCTATCAACCACACCTGATGTAGCAAAAACCCCAAGGGGCTCTTCAACGCCGCCCATTCCGTATAGCACTAAAGCAATGAGGCGCAACGCTGAATCGATTGGGGATTCCCAATCAGGTTGATTTGTGATTCACTCCTTTTAGGGAGGAGATCACATGGGCCGGCCACTTTCACTTGATTTACGCCTTCGCTTTAAAAGGCTCATTTTATCCGGGATGAGCGGGCGTGAAGCAGCACGCCGCCTGCTGATCTCTCCAGCATCAGGATCTCGCTTGGCCCGTAAAGTTCGGGAGGGGCAGAGTTTAATCCCGGTCAGGACAGGGCGCCCAAAGGGAGGCGGAAAATTGGAGCCCTACCTCTCCTTCTTGCGCGAGCTGGTCAATCAAGACGGAGATATCACGTTGATGGAGTTATGTGATGCACTTTTCATGGCTGAGGGAGTGAGGGTTCACCATACTTCCGTCTCCAAGGCTTTGCGCCGTCTTGGCTACACCTATAAAAAAAATCGTTGGTGGCAACCGAGCGTGGCAAACTCCATGTACAAAATGCCAGAGATGAATGGCGCCACACCCGTCAGCCTATAATGCGTGATCTGCCTGAGAGACTGGTGTTTCTCGATGAAACCAGTGTTAAAACGAATTTAACCCGGCTGCGAGGCCGAGCCTTTAAAGGGGAACGAGCCCTTGACACAGCGCCGTTTGGACGCTGGCAGAACCAGACCTTTATCGCCGGTTTGACCCACGAGGGACTCATTGCGCCCTGGGTTCTGGACGGGGCCATGAATGGCAAGGCATTCACCACTTATATCACGACACAACTGGCTCCATGCTTGCACCCTAAAACGGTGGTCATTCTGGATAACCTGTCCACACACAAAGTTCCAGAAGCCGCAAGGGCCCTCAGACAAAGCGGGTGTTGGTTCCTTTTTCTGCCGCCCTATTCTCCTGATCTCAATCCTATCGAAATGGCGTTTTCCAAGCTCAAAGCACACCTACGCAGAATGAAAGCCAGAACCTTTGAGACCTTGATAAAGGCTCTGGGTGACATATGCGATCTGTTCACACCCCAAGAGTGTTGGAATTACTTCAAGGCAGCTGGATATGTTTCAGTATAAAGGCTCAAGACTATAGTGCTAGGGTCCAGACTCATAACCAGTAGCATATGAGCGCCACTAGACTGAGCGCGGAAAGAAAGTTCTTTGCGCTTCGGTCATATCTTGTTGTGATACTGCGGAAATCCTTGATCCTGCAAAACATGCGTTCAATGGCGTTACGCCCCTTGTAAAGGACTGGTGAAAAGTAGTTTTTCCATTTTCGATTGGCTTTGGGCGGAATGTTGGGTACGGTGCCTTGATCTTCGATTTGCTTGCGTAAAGCATTACTGTCATAAGCTTTGTCAGCGTGCAGCATACGGCACTTGGGCAGCTGTTCCAGCAACAGCTTTGCTGCAGAGCAGTCAGCCACTTGGCCGCCTGTCAGTAGAAACCTGAGCGGATGGCATGCTGCATCCGTTAAAGCATGGATCTTTGTTGTCCGACCACCACGTGAGCGGCCTATGGCCTGAACTTTCTCCCCCCTTTACCGCCTGAAGAACAACGGTGTGCTTTTGAGCAGCCCCGTTTGAGTGGTCCGCTTTGAAAGTTAGTGCATGGTTGGCCTTTGGTCTATCGGAATAATGACTTCCGGAACTGGAGGGCGGTAGCCCAGAGCACTATGCGGTCGTTTGGTATTGTAGTGTTTCCTCCAGCGTTCTATGATTATTTGAGCTTCATGTAGCGAGTAGAAGATTTCTCCATTCAATAATTCATCACGCATTCGCCCATTGAAACTTTCGCAATATCCGTTTTCCCAAGGCGATCCTGGCTCAATGTAGGCTGTTTGGGCTCCGACGGATTTGATCCACTTTTGAACCGCCTCCGCCACGAACTCCGGGCCGTTATCTGAACGAATATAGGCAGGTATGCCGCGCAGGATAAACAGGTCCGTCAGCGCATCGATGACTTCGCTCGCATTCAGCTTTCGCTTCACCCGAATAGCAAGGCATTCACGCGTATACTCATCCAAAATATTCAACGTTCTGAATGCCCTGCCATCATCAGTGCGATGATGGACAAAGTCATAGGACCACACGTGATTGCGATACTGTGGCCGGAGACGTATGCAAGACCCATCATTGAGCCAGAGCCGCCCCTGTTTCGGTTGCTTCATGGGAACTTTCAGCCCCTCTCGTCGCCACAGACGTTCAACACGTTTATCGTTCACTTGCCATCCAGCCTCTCGGAGCAAAGCGGCAATGCGACGGTAACCGTAACGGCCATATTGGCGTGCCAGCTCAATCATATCTGCAACCAGCTGATCTTCATCCGCTCGCCCTTTGGGGAAGCGACGCTGTGTGGAGCGATGCTGGCCAAGAACACGACAAACACGCCGCTCGGAAACCTTCACCTGACTGCGTATATGGTTAATGCAGGCTCTGCGACGAGCAGGGCTCAGAAGTTTCCCTTTGCAGCCTCCGTAAGGATCAGCTTGTCCAATGTCAGATCAGAGACCGCACGGCGCAAACGTTCATTTTCTTTCTGCAGCCGCTTCAGTTCCTTGAGTTGCTCCGTACCCATTCCGCCATACTTCTTCTTCCAACGGTAATAGGTTTGCTCGGTAACGCCGATCTGGCGGATCGCATCCAAGCGCGCCATTCCTTGCCCCATCAGGACTTCAACTTGCCGCAGTTTAACGACAATCTCTTCTGGTTTGGGTCTCTTGATTCCCATATCGAGTCCTCCGTTTTCCTAATCATAAACGTGGACCACTTCTTTGGGGGAGGCTCATAAGCTTTGGAGTCAACAGCCGAAGGGCCTTGTTGCACAAATCTATCTCAGTTTACAGTTTACCCTTACCCGTTGACATTCAGGTCGCACTAATGCGTTCGAACGAGGGTCGTCCGAGTACGGTCATTTTGTTAAGAACGACAACAACGACTGGTAGTGATGGAGCGGGTAAAGCTCAATTTGTTGATGGAGGATCTGTTACAGGAGATGCTCCTCGGGATACTACCGCTGTTAAAGAGGGCTATAACTTAGCAAGTAGAAAGAGCTCAGTAGTCGCATACAAAGATCTTATTGAAATTTTGGGGCGGCATCCAGAATGGGTCTATGATCAACAATGAGAAAGATTCGTGTTATTGTTTTAGTACTACTGAGCTTGGGAATTCCCTACTTAGTGTTTGTTGTATACGTCAATTTAGTCACCTATCAAAGGTTCGGTACCCCCCCCCACACACATTTCGGCGTTATCATTGTCAAAAGTGATGGGGAGATGAAAAAAGAAAAACATTGGTACCGCACTGGGAGTTCTGGCCGTCCTGAAGTATGGGCCTGGAGTGATAGGAATTTTAATTACTGGGATATTTGGGAAAATTATGGTTTGATCACTCCTGTTAAAGGGAGATCCAAATCATTCCTCGAACGGTGCCGAGAAATACGCTGATGTTTGCTATTAAGTTTGGGCTAAACAGTAAAAATGTGGTGCAAAATAAAGTATTAAAATTAGCTACAGTTATTACTTTGCTGGCTGGAATCCCGTACATATTATTTGTTACTTATCTAAATATTGTTACCTATCAACGTTTTGGTGCGAAGTTCTGTTGGTATGATCAGGACTATTCAAGTAGAACTAATAAAGTTATTATGCTTGAATCCAATATTTTCTTTCCCAATATTTTCAAACACTTTGATCGAAAATACATGGGGCTAGGTTGGTTTTTTTATGATTGGATTATTGATCGCCCCCCCCATTTCGGCGTTATCATCGTCAAAAGTGATGAAGAAATGAAAAGCGATGAACATTGGGATCTTACAAGGGGGATAGGAATACCCCGTCCTGAGGTTTGGGCGTGGAGCTACAAAAACTGGGGCTATTGGAATATCTGGGAATCAGAAGCTCTGATAACGCCTATCAAAGGACGTTCGTTCGATTTTCTAGCACAGTGCAGGAAAATTCGTTGATGCCTGCCTTGTATTTAAATCTCCAGCAACGGAAAAAATTTTATGCCTGCCGCCTATAGAAAAGGGGATATTGCCGCTGGCCATGGGTGTTTCCCGCCCTCGCCATCAACTGCGGGAAGTCCCGACACCTTTATAAATAGTCTCGCAGTTGTACGCGTAGGCGATGGGATAGCCGCACACGGATGTTCTGACTGCTCATCTCATGGCCGTGCAATGGCAGCCGGCTCAGGCACTGTTTTCGTTAACGGTATTGCTGTTTGCCGGGTAGGCGATGCTGTAGACTGTGGCGGGACAGCTGCAGCAGGTTCAGGGAATGTAGACATTGGTGGTTAGTAAAGATGAAAGTAGGAAAGGCCCTTTAAATTAGGTGAGGGGTTGACACCCGTAGATATATGGCAAGGCTTGCACACCAGTGAGCCACTCTGGATTGCTTCAACTGGTTAATCTGGTAGCGAGGAAAACCAAAGGAGTATTGATGAAAACACCCTCAGCTTGCTGAAGAGGCTTATTAGATTTCCAGCAAAAAGATGGGCACAGATGTGCGATGGAATCGGTTGGACTCCCCTTGGTGCAGCAGCCTTGTCATGGTGTAAGCAAACTAGTCTAAAAGGTGTTCTGAGATGTTAGGACAGCGCGCTGGAGACCTCAGTTGGTGGGGATAGTGCGAAGCGGGCCGCTGGCTTCCTCAACCCTAAATTGTTACCAAAAGAAAAGCTAGCCTGCATTATCGAGGCTGGGCAAAGCGGTGTGGGTGTTTGAGGCCTTTCAGCGGCACCAGTCTTTTCAATAGGTTCCTTATAGGAGCCCTAGCAGGTGCTGTGTTGCAGTGCTAGGGCGGGTTTTATGGTCTTTTAGGTCCGTCCCAAATTACACCAGAACTTTATTTGTTAGGTAGATCGGGTTGTGCAGGTCTGTTCCAAGGGCGGGAAGAGGGCGCTCGGCGTTGTCTTCGTATCCAACTGCAAACCGTACTTTGTTGATGCATACTTTTGCCATTGTGGGGGTGAACAGGTCAAAGAGTGCGAAGCGTTCTGCCAAGGCTTCGTGTTCGGCCATATATTGTTGGAGAACACTTCCTAAAACCGCGTAGAAGGTTTCCTCGTCAATAATACCTGCCCTGTTCAGCCCAGCGGAGAAAAACCGCAGCAGTGAAGCGAAGTGGGCGGTTTGGATGTCGTGGATTATGTAATGTGCGGGTTTTTGAGGCAGGTTGTCGCGCAGGTCCTGAGAAAGGCTTGAGTGCTCGGGAAACACTTGATCCACAACAGCACAATCTCCCTGCAAGTCCTTGATAGCGATACCAACCGGCACGTGGTTTTGCATTGTCACCGTGATGTTCTGGCCGTGGGCTATGAAGCCAACACCATATTTCGCCAGAAAATGGTAGAGAGGAGCAGCCGTGACTTTAAAAAGCTGCGTGAGCCAGTCCTCAATAGACAAGCCGGATTTCTGGGCGTGGTAAACCGCGAGGGGAATACCCTTGGTGTCTTCATGAAGCAGCTCTGCGTAAAGGCAGGCCTGCTGTCCTTCTGCTAAGTGCTTTGCCACATTCTCCCGCCAGATAACGCCCAGACTTTCATGGTGCTGATAGGGAGCATGAGGTGCTTGGGCATAAATGGAGTGTTCAAACCAAACGCCCCTTTGTTCTTGAAGAATGAGGACTTTGTCTTTCAAGAAGCTGTCAGCTTGAACGGTATCATGGAGCCACAGGGAGAGCTTTCCGCCCTTTGCAATATACTTTCCCGGAATACCTCGGTAAGCGGAGGTATTGAGAATTGTCAGGGCGACTTTGATATCCGGAGACCCGGGGCGGTCAATATTGACAAGAGTGCGAAGGCTGGGACCAGAGACGTAACTATCTCCGAACTCACCCAGCATGATAAGGTTTCCCCGCTGGATATCGACAAGGTGGCTCTGCTGAATCACGTGATCCCATTGCCACGGGTGGACAGGAATGAGCACATGAGATTCCAGACCCAGACCTTGCTCGTGTAGGACTGTGTGCAGTCTGTTGAACTCGGCACTCCCCAGACTTTGGGTAAGGGTGTCTGTCTCGTTGCTGTCCAAACTCTCGCTGATTTTGCAGCTACCACGTTTTGCGGCTATCCAAAGCAGCTTGAAAGACCGGTGATATTCAGGTGCATACTGCTCCAGATCGGGAATACTCCAGCCTAGACGTCCTTTGTTGGCAACAGCCTTGGGGTGGCCCGCCAACAGGGATTGGCGCTCATGGGCAGGCAGAGGGAGAATATCCTCCCCGGCACTTTCTTTTGTGCGCTGAAGCAGAACAAGATCTTGCCGCAAGGTGTTTGCCAACTCACGTAGAAATGTCGCCTCGGTCGCAGCACTCATACCCATTTCAGTGCGGGCATCAATGGTAAATTGTTGCGGACAAGCTGGCTCATCGTTGTCAGGGGTTCGCCTGATGCTGTCGCCATTAACGACAAGGTTCCCCCAGATACCAACTTTCGCGGAAAAGCTGTAGGAGATGCCGGAGGATAAAAGAAGATGATAAGCACCATCTTCCTCAGGCTTGGTCACAGGCTTTAAAACCTCTTCAAAGCTCAGTTCACTTATGAGCTTGGCAAGGCTAGCGCGGCAAATCTTGCCCCATTCCAGTTCACTTGCAGTCATTTTTTCTGAGTCGCTCATAGTGCCACCTTGGAGAAAAAGCGGTCTCGGGTGCACTCCATCAAGGCGGATCGTTTATGGGGGAAGTCGAATTCCTTTAGCTTTTTATAGCCAAGTGTACTTGCGTAGCTCAGCAGCTTGGTGTTGTCCGCTCTTGGTTCCCCCATAACCTGTTCAGTCATCGGGCAATCTAGAAACAGGTAATGCAGAAGACTGCGTAAAGTTGCGCTGGTTTTGGCTCTGCCCAGATGCGAACGCTCGCCAATCAAACCGTGCCACCCACGGTCCCAAATCTGGGAGTCGTAGTAGGGGCCAAGCCTATCTTCTCTCACCCAGTAGGTTTCAAAGTAACCCGCATCCTCTCCGTTAATACAGCTGATGAGCGGGTAGGTATGTGGCCGGTTTGCAAAAGCTTCCAGATAGGACCGCAGCTTGTCCTTTGATTCATCCAGTTCCCAGAAATATGCAACCCGGCGATCGTTCATCCAGCGGTGAAACAGGTCCAGATCTTTTTCAAGGTCCACACTGCGGAAGGAAACTGTGAGATCTGATTCCCTATCGTAGCGCTCATAGAAGAGACCTTGAGGATGGGGAGGACGCCTTGGGTGGTCACGCCCGTCAGGACCGGCCATCAGGCCAACGGAATTTCTCGAGGCAGGTTGGTGCCCAAGCCACATGAGCGGTGTTTGATAAAACCCGCTTCGCTCAACAAACAGTTCATTCCCAGCAGTGTATAAAAACGGAAGATCCCGTAGTGGGAAACTGGCTTCAAGGAGTTCAATACAAATTTTTTCCAGCTGCGGGTTCAGTGAGAACTGATGTGATAACTGTGCCACCACTGCTGCCCGCTGGGCTTCGCACGGTGCTCCACCTGCAAATGTCAAGGTCAGCTTCTGCGCAGGCTCTGAGCTGAGAACTGCTTGGGCAACCCGCTCTCCATTACAGATCAGATCTGCAGATGAAACATTGTTCTGGCTTATTGAAACCGTGAGTGGTGCAGCGCTGGCAGGAAATACCTTGTACGCTTCCAGCGGTGAAAAAGTGTGCAGGCTATGATTAAGTGGCTGGTTCATATTGATCTATTTTCACGAGAGGATTGGGAATTTCAATAAAGGAGGCAAGCTGGCCGTCTGTTCCGCCGGAGGCCTCGTTTACCCCACTGAAGCTGGTTTTAAAGTTCGCTTTGCTGCACAGGGTCTGCGCGTTAAGCAGCATTTCATAGAAGGTGGGGTCGGTGTCGCATGCTGCATGTTCTTCTTTTAAAAATGTGTGCAACAGGCAATAAGAGTTTTGCTCTTCCAGATGCCCGTCAATCGCTAATGTACTGATAATGTTCATCAGATTATTGACGATGACGTAGTAGCACAAAAGCGCGTTGCCCAGCTGCGGGCTTGCGATGTTGTTGCTGTCTATGCCGATATTCGGCAGGTGTTTTGCCAGCTCGTCGTGGTGGCTGGTCAGGTGCCCTGTTCCCTGACAGTCCCTGATCCAGCATTTGACAGGAAGACCGTTTGCCAAGGACACCATCATGTTTTGCTGGTGTGAGCCAAAGAGCAAGCCGTGACGGGCACGGATGCGTAGTACAGGGGCGATTGCGACTTTCAAAAAGTCCGTCAGCCAATGCGCGGCAACTTGGGCGCTTGTTTGTCCGGTCTTTTGTGCTCGCTCGGTAATCACTTCTCCAAGGGGGCTGAGGCTGTTCAGCCGCTCCTCGCACAGGCTTGCCAACATGAGCGGGCCGGCCTCGGCAGAATCTTGAAACGGATTGGAGCGAAGCACGATAAGGCTTTCCTCCAGCAAGTCTCCCGCTTGGTCTTGCAGGGCCAGATATGCCGGTTCCTCGAGTATGGTGAGGGTCTTTTCACTGTTATGAATAGCCTCGCCAACCGGACTTTTCATAAGCTGGCAAATCTGAATGCCTCGTTCCACCTCTTTGCGGCTCAGGAAACGCATGGAGTTGGTTAGCCGAACGCCGAGGGAGAACTTGAGCATGTAAGGGGCATGCCAGCCGTGAACGCCCCGTGTGGAGCCTGTTGGGGTGAACGTTTTTCCAGCCACACCCACCGGAATGAGCTTCCCCTCGGCAATGTACTTGCAAACCGCGGGATGTTTTAAAATGTCTCGTGCTTGCAAAGGGTGCCAAGGTACGGGAACAAACCCTTGAGGACACTCATCACGCAACAGGGGCGGCAGGGTGCTATCAGCTGAGACCATCTGCTGGAGGTAAGAGGACAAGCCCCTCTCATCTGCCGTTTTTCCGCTCAGTATGGTTTTATCTGCAAGTACCCAAAACAGAGCAAATTGCCCATTTTGTTCTGGAGAATACAGCTTGGATTCTTCCAGATTCATGCCGTCTTTACTGCGCGGGTTCGGGTGTGTTGGGTGGCCGGAAAGTAAAGCTGTCTCCGCCTCCTGAAAATTCCAGAGGCTGGCTGAGCTGTGAGTGTTATCTCTTGCAAAAGCTTCTGCCATATTCTGCTGGCTGTTGAGAATACGCTCCAGCAATTTCAGCTCAAGAGAGCCACTTTGTCCCTCTGTCCTGTTGTTCTTGACCAGCAGGGCAATGGCCTCAAACAGCTCGATCTCCTCCCTTTTCCCATCTTCAAACTCGCGGATAAATGGCAATTGGATTTGATAGCGAAAATGCCCTTTAAAAGGCATCGCGATGAGTAAGGCGCCGTTGTTGCTTGTAAGAGGCATCCTTGCCATCGGCACACGAGAGCCGGAGGCGCGTGCGCTTGGCTGTGTTAAAAGTGTCCAGCCCTCCCATTCCCGTAGGTAGGCATTGAGAAATGCTGTGGCTGTTGCGTGGGCCGCGCGGGTGTCGGGAGAGATTTCGCCCTGCTCGCACTTTAGCGTTGGTGCATTCATGATCTTGTTTTCGTGAAAGTGTTGGTTTGCAATCAGTAGATGAGGGAAGCTGCTAGGAAGCCAAGCAGCTGGTTTCCCCGTAATTTGCATTGGAGTTTATTTGAGGGCTCCAATCTACCAAGCTGTGGCCTGCGGTGGTCTCGAATATCTCTTTATCCATCAGACGATTGATGATTTTAGCACTGCGCCACGCCATGAGGCTCATTTGCGGGTCAACAATTCCGTGGGAACGCAGGCCCATGTTCAGGCCGAATATCTTGTTCTGGGAGGGGCCATCCCATTGGATCTCATAGGCGTCATCCAGCTTTGGAAGACCACGCTCATCAAGGTCCAGACGCGGCTTTAGATCCTCAAGGAACTGTGGGAGCTTTGGAGAGGCGCCGGTGGCAAGGATGATGATATCGACACTATGGCTTTCTTTAACATCACCAATAATCTGCTGGCACACTAGATCATAGTGGGACCCATTATGGGACAGGGCAACAGCATTGCGGGAGGGGAGAAGGGAAATGCCGCCCTTTTGGGAAACCAAGTGTGTACGCTTGTAGATTTCTTTATAAAGCGCATCAACCGTGACCGGTGTCAGGCCATCACTTGCAAGCTTTTGCCCAGCAAACTCAAAGGCTTGCTGTTCTGGCCCCATGGACTGATAGCTCTCCACATAGTTCGGGGTGAAAACCTGATCGACAAAACCGCCTTCTTCCAGCGGAGAGAAACGCGGTAAATTGCTGATCCAGCTGACATGATGGGGCTCCACAGAAGGATTGCTCAAAAGGTCGAGGACAATTTCAGCTCCGGTCTGTCCGCCTCCTATGACGGCAATTCTTTTGCCAGCGGTTTCGAGTTTGTGGTTGAGGTAGTGGCCCGCGTGGATACAGCTGGTTCCCATATGAGTTTGCGCCCATGCTGGAATGTTGGCGCTCATGCCGATGCCAAGAGACAGGTTGCGCGCCCTTACGTTTTTGCCGTTGCCGAAGTCTACGGTGAACGCACTATCTTTAAACGATATGCTTTGCGCCTGATGATCCCAGTTAAGGCTGTCTATACGCTGGGCAGCCCATGCCAGATAAGCGTTAAACTCCAACCGGCTTACACCCGTGAACCGTCCGGCAAGGAAGTCATAGAAACGCTTGTGAGAGACCAGAAAGTTCGTGAAGGAATGGGGGTTTGTGGGCTGAACAGGTGTCACCAGATCCTTAAGGAAGGATGTTTGTAAAATACTGTCTGGAAACAAAAGGCCCGGATGCCATGCAAACTGGGAGTTTTTGTCGTAGAAACCGGCTCTTGTGTTTGGAAGGCTATCCAGCAGCGCTGCGAGGCTGAGGTTGAATGGACCTATTCCTATACCCGCGAGATCTAGAAGATCACTTGCATCATCTTGATGCCCTATCATTTTTAGCTGGCTCATTGGTCAGGAGTCCTTTTGAAAAGGTTGGGATTTGAGTTGAAATTGAGAAAGGCCCCGGAAGAGGACGAGGGCGGCCACCAAAATAAAGGTGAAGAGTGATGCAACGTGAAAGCTTGTTGAAATGCCCAGCTCCCCTAAACGGGCAAAGACAATACTTCCCACTCCAAGGCCGACCAGCTGGGCACTGAATAGCGTTGTGGTCACTGTTGGAGAGCGTTGTTGACCCGCCCCTTCAAGGGTTAAAGCCAGATTGGAACTCAGTGTGAGAGCGGTACCGGAAGAGAGCAGGCAGGTTATCAGGACGACCTGTACAATTGAGCTTGCAAAAGGCAGCGCGGCTAAGGAGATGGACACCAGTGTCAGGCCAAGCAGCATTGCGATTTTTTTGCGTGTTCCAAGTAGTAGCGTGAGAGCCAGTTGACTTAAGAGCGTCGTAAGTGTTGCCCAAAACAGACAAAGCGCGGTGGTCGAGGCGGCAGCTTCGGCACTAAGGTCAAATCGCTCCCCCAGCCACGGGCCCAGAAGAACATAAGTTCCACCAATGACCATTTGGAGGGTTAAGGTGACCACCAGTGGCTGCAGGAGTACCTTAAAAGATGTGGCTTCGCCTTTTGGTGCGTGAACACTGGTGGGGGGGATTCGAAACAGCGATAGAATAAATAGCGGAAGGATGCTCAAAAGAGGCATAAGGATACTGTAGGACAGCATAAATCCGCCTAGGCCGTTGGCGATCAAGCGGCCAGCCGCCTGCAAGGAACTGGAGGCCGCGACCTTCGACAGGACTTTCCCCTTTGCGGCACTGCTTGCCTTGTAAGACTGTATCAAGGGAAGCAGAGCGGCAGAAAACAGGCAGTAAACAGAACGGGCGGCAACAAGGAATGCGAAATACAGTTCACTCAAGCCCAGTACATTGTGCTGCTGCAGCCAGATCGCAATAATCATGAGCACCAGACCGCACAGGCTTCCCACTGTGGTCAGTTGCAAGGTTCTGCGATACCCCAGCCGCGATGCAACTCTCCCCCAAAGCGGAACCGTGCAGGCGGAGATGATTAATCCGCCGCCAATAAGAATGCCCAGAGAGCTCAAGCTGATTGAAAACAGCTGCTGGAGCAGTGGAACCATTAGGATCAAAGTGCCCTGATAAAATGAATTTGCAAGTATTGTGAAGGACATAGAACTTTGCGGTGTGAACGCTCCCAGAGTTTAAGCCTGCCGGTAAACTAAAAATTAAATATGAATATTAAACTCATGATATGGAGCAGTGGATACATGAGTATAATACTCAAGTAAAGAGGGCGCGTGCAGTTTTAACAACTACACGGTCTTTTTGGTGTCGGATCATTGCTCCGAGCAGGGGGGCGGTAGTGCGCGCGGTAAAGATGAAGGCAAAAGCCATCGCTGGAGGCAGGCTTTGTGACAACTAAGAGAGGAGGGTAACGTAGGAAGAGGCAGGTTAGGCTTTACGGGCAAATACCCTGAAGCGCTTTGTTGAAGCATCTTCAGGGCAGGGAGTGATATTTATCCCAAATAGCTGCGCAGTGCGGGAGGAGGGTTGTTTAAAAGCTCCTCAGTGGGCTGGGGAGCATGTGCGCTTCCATCTGCCACCAGAACAGAGTGCTTGGTGATACGGCGGGCATCTTGCGGGTCATGGCTTACCATTAAAAGCGTTGTGCCGGTCTCCCTCACAAGCTCTGCCACCAGATCCAGCATTTCAGCTTTAAGTGCCGGTCCAAGGGCTGCAAAGGGCTCATCCAGCAACAGCAATTCGCGCCGTTGCACAAGAACGCGGGCCAGAGCCACACGGCTTTGCTGTCCTCCTGACATCTGCGCGGGTTTGCGTGTTCCCATGTCAGAAAGACCCACACGGGTCAGCGCGCGCTGGATGGTGTCTTTCTCATCATGAGACAAACGGCCTTTAGTGCGCAGACCAAGGCTTACGTTTTGCTCCGTGTTCAGATGTGGGAACAGGTTACCATCTTGAAAGAGCATTGCTGCCGGGCGTTTGCCCGGATGTACTTTGGCAAGGTTCTCCCCGTTCCAGAAGATTCCGCCGTGAGCAAGATCACGAAAGCCTGCAATCGCCTCCAGAAGGGTAGACTTTCCAGCGCCAGAGGGGCCGATGATGGCAACGCTGCTTCCAGCTTTGATGGACAGCTCCGCTTTCAAAGAAAAGCCGCCGTTTACGATTATGCAGTTTTCAAGCTTCAGCATGCCAGCGTCCTCCACGGTCCAAGAGCCAGAAGAGTGACATGGACAACATCAATAAAAGCAGTGCTCCCCCTGCTGCGCTTTGCATTTTATAGGCCCCCATCAGCCGGTAAATCTGCAAGGGCAGGGTGGCAGTCTCGGAATTTGCAAAAAGCGTAATCACACCCAGATCCCCCATGGAAAGGGCTGCGGCCAGCCCTGCAGCAAAACCGATTTGCGCGCGCATACGCGGAAGAAGTACACGGGTTACAAAGGCCCATCCGCTCATATCAAGCGAAAGGGACAGGCGTCCATACCGGCTAACAGTATCGCGCGCCGCAGGAACAAGAATCCTAAGGGCAAACGGCAACGCCAGAACGGCATTTACCAGCGCCGTGACCGGCAACGCAAAAGCGGATGGATCGACCAAGGGGCGCAGAATAATGAACAGTCCGGTGCCCAAGACCAACGGAGAAGCGGCCAGCCCCAAAATGCCGCTGATCTCCACCAGCCCTTGCCGCCCAAGGGCAATGGTTGCTGCCATGGGCAGGGCTAGGGCCAATAGAACAACTGTGCTGATTGCAGCAACCGAAATTGAAACCACAGCGGCTTTCAAAACAGATGCAGGCAATTCAAAAAGCCCCATTGCACCGGAGCTCGCCACCGCCGTTAGGGGCAGCAACAGGAAGAGAGCGGCCAGAGCAATCCAGAGGCTGTCAATAAGCGCGGAGCCGCCGTCCCAGCGGCGTACGGCATGGTCAAGCCCCGCTCCAAATCCATCGGTACGTGAAAGTTTCAAGGCTGCAACTGCGGCGGTTGTTGTGAGTAGTATCTGAACGGTTGAAAGAAGCGCTGCGCGTCCAAGATCAAAATCATAGGTAAAGGCTTGATAAATCGCCAGCTCGACTGTCGTGGCCCGTGGGCCGCCGCCCAATGTCAGTGCAACAGCAAAACTTGTGAGGCAAATGGAGAAAATAACAGCGAGAATACCGGGTAGAATCCGGGAGAGCATTGGCAGCTCTATCAAGCGAAATAAAGCAGTTCCTTCGCATCCCAACTGTGCCGCCAGTCGAAACCGTTCTGAGGGAACTTCCTGCCAGCCTTGCAACAGCAGGCGTGTTGCTAAAGGTAGATTGAAAAATACGTGAGCAAGAACAACGCCATGCAGGCCATAGATACGCAAGGGCGGTAACCCGAATAGGCCCAAGATATCCGAAATCCAGCCCGAACGCCCGAAGACCTGTAGCAGCCCGAGGATTGCTACGATGACGGGTAGGATGAAGGGGGCTCCTAAAATTGCAATCAGGAAACGGCGGCCCCAAAAGCGCCTGCGTGCCAAGGCGCGGGCCACCGGAATGGCAAGAAGCGCACTGATAAGCGCTGAAAGCGCAGCTTGTGTAAGGGTGAACCGCAGGGCCGACCAGTCTGAGGGGCCAATACCATGCCCCGCCTCGGCGTGAAAGGCCACTGCGGCCAAGGTGCCAATAATAAGCGCCGCGACAAGTCCTGCCGCGGCGATACCCGCAAACGGGTTTACTGGCTGAGCGCGTTCAGCCATTCGGGCAGAGCCTCATCTCGTGCAGCAACAGCCTCGGTTGGTTCAAGGTACAAAGATTTTTCAGGGATGAGCAGCGTTTCAAAACCTTTTGGCAAACCTGCTGCCGGTGTCACGGCAGGGTACATCCAGTTGGTTGTTGGAATGATCTGCTGGAAAGCATCCGATACCATGAAGTTCAGGAACTGATCGGCCAATTCCTGCTGGTCGGTGCCCGCCAGTTTCGCAGCCACTTCAACTTGCATAAAGTGCCCTTCATCAAAGGCGGCAGCTTTTTTACTGGCATCTTCCTCTGCAATCAGATGGTAAGCGGGAGATGTGGTGTAGCTGAGCACCATATCGGCCTCGCCCTCAAGGAACAGACCATATGCTTCGGACCAGCCTTTGGTCACGGTTACAATGTTATCTGCAAGGTCTGCCCAGATTTTCGGAGCTTCATCCCCATAGGCCGCTTTCACCCATAAAAGAAGCCCGAGGCCGGGTGTGGAAGAGCGAGGATCCTGTATCAGGATTTTGGTGTCGCTTGCAGCCAGATCGCGGAAATTTGTCGGCACTTGCGCACCGTCTTTATGAACAAAGGCGAAATAGCCCCAGTCATAGGGCACAAAAGTCTCGTCGCTCCACTCGATTGGCAAGGTGTAGTCAGCCTTCACGGAGTGCGGTGCGAACAGGCCGGTTTTTTTGGCCTTGTCCAGAAGGTTGGTATCCAGCCCCAGCACCATATCGGCCTTGGTGTTTTTCCCTTCCAAACGCAGGCGCGACAGCAGTGCGGCGCCATCTTCAACACCAACAAGGTTCAAGTCGCAGTTACAAATGGCCTCAAAGGCTTCTTCCACTTTCGGGCCCGGGCCCCAGTCGGAAACAAAGCTGTCGTAGGTGTAAATTGTCAACTGTGGATTGTCAGCGGCAAAAGCCGGTGTTGTGCTCAACAGTCCCGCAGCAAATAGCAGATGTTTCATGTCATCCTCAATTGCGGCGAGAGGGTAAGGAGGATCGAAACCAATACCTTTCCCTCCGCCGGTTCTAGCCGGTTCAGGTTCAACGGGTTTGCAAAAAAAAATGCATCTCAGCGCGGCATCTGCGCGCACCCCGAGGTCGGGCTTTTCTTAACGGGTGGCAACCCCAAGCGCAACCGAATATGCGCGGGAACTTCTGGAAGTATCAGTTGGGTATATATCAAAGGGGTTGTCCCCTCAAAGAAGAGTTGGTGGCCATAACTAGGGGGCTACCTTACAACTTTAGGGAAAAGGAGCTTGGAAAACTGGTGTTTTCAGGCTTAATTAGGTTTGTCGGGGATAGGGCATCCCCCAAATAAGGCTAGTAGTTTCGTTTATGAAAGCCGGATCAGTGCTGGAGGGGCAAACCATTTTCACCATGATCAATCGTGCTGCACTTGCATAGTAATATGTGTGGGTAGAGCAATCCATGCATATCATTAGACACGCCAACATAAACTCTGCGCGTTCACCCCACTGGAGAACTCCGGTTGTCATGCTGGCGGTGCTGTTGACCAGCCTGATAGCAGGGGCGCTTACATGGGTCATGTGCGAGCAGAAATTTTTAGAGGATGTTGGCGAAAAGGGCCTGTCCACATTGTCTGTTCAATCGGCAAATCTGGAACAGCATCTGGATAAGTTTCGCTTGCTGGCCCCCATTCTTGCAAGAAGCGGCGAAGTGAAGGCAGCTTTCAAGAATAAAGACGTTCGCTCGGCAAGGCGTATTGCCCGTTTGATTGCCGGAATGTCCGGCGCGGATGAGGTTTGGTTTTTCTCGCCGGAAACAGACTTCACTGTCACGAATTTGCTTTCAAGGGATGCCTTGGCCAATAAAGGTAGGTTCGCAGCGCCCGAAGCTTTTAAATCTGCCACTCAAGGACGGCTGGGCCGCCAGCTCATCGTTCGCGGGAGCAATAAGCAAACCAGCTATGTATTTGCCTTCGCTGTAAGGGAGAGGGAAGCCCAGCTGGGTATAATCGCCGTGAGAGTGAGCCTTTCAGGGGTAGAACAAACATGGGCTTTGAGTGCGAATGGCGTGTTTGCCGTTGATGAGAGCGGCCATATTGTTGCAAGCAACAGGCCGGAGCTGAGAGGGCGCCGCTTTGCTGTAACAGAGCAAAAAACCACAAGTGCACCGCCCGACCAGCTTAACCTTGTCAGGGGCCGAACCCTTCTGGGCCTTGAGCTGTTTCAAGCCAGTGAACTGGCCCCCGCAGCCCCGCTTTTGAAACTGGAGCAAACCGTCGCGCCCTTGGGGTGGAGAGTTCTCACGTTCATTGATGTATCAAATGCACGCACTCTGGCGATCTGGATAAGCATTGCCACTGCTGCTTTTGTGCTTGGCAGTTCCCTTGGTGTGTGGGGGCTTTGGCAGCGGCGGCGGCGGTTGCTTTTGCTGATGTACAAGGAAAAAGCCATTGCGCAGGAGCTTGAACAACGGGTTGACGAGCGCACAACTGCCTTGCTTTGTGCCAATAAAAAGCTGGAGCAGGAAGTTCGGGAACGGAAAAATGCGGAAGAAGAGCTGCAAAAGGTGCAGGCCGGCTTGATCCAGTCGGCAAAGCTCGCCACGCTTGGCGAAATGTCCGCAGCTCTTTCCCATGAATACAATCAGCCACTAGGTGCAATCCGCTCCCATGCGGACAATGCGCAAACCTACCTGCAAATGGGAAAGCAGAAAAACGCGGGCAAGTCCTTGGATCGCATTGTCTCAATGGTCGAGCGCATGGCCACCTTGAGCAAAACGCTGAAAGGCTTTAGCAGGAAGGCAGGCGATGGTGTTCAGCCAGTCTTGTTGGCTCCGGTTTTTGATGAGGTTTTTCTGCTGGTTGGACCCAGATGCAGGCAAATGAATGTTGATTTGCAATACTCGCCGCCGGGTGAGGGGGTTGTTGTGATGGGAGGCGCCATTCGCCTTTCTCAAGTTCTCGTCAATTTGATTGGTAATGCGCTGGATGCACTGGGCCCCGTTCAAAACCCGTGCCTGAAAATTTCAGTGACGCAAGCAACAACGCAGGTCTTCATAGCAGTTGAAGACAATGGGGCGGGCATTCCTAAGCAAGCTGTTCAGCAGATCTTTGATCCGTTTTTCACCACCAAGGAAGCAGGTCACGGAGTGGGGCTTGGCCTGTCCATTTCCTATAAGATCATCAGAGATTTTGGTGGGTCTCTTGAATATTCAAAGTCAAAACAGGGCGGCGCGTGTTTCACGCTTGCTCTCAATTATGAGCCCATGAAGGTTGAAGGTTAACAAGATGCCGCAAGCAACAATCCTGTTGGTGGATGATGATGTAGACCTGCGTGAACCGGTGGCTGAAGGGCTGGAGCTTGCAGGGTTTCACGTGATTGCCATGAGCGATCCCGAAACCGCCTTGGAGCACATCTCCCACGAGTTCTATGGTGTTCTGGTCAGCGATATCCGCATGCCCAAAATGGACGGGTTTGAACTGCTTAAAAAAGTGTTCGAGGTGGATAGCGCCCTTCCGGTTGTGTTTATCACCGGCCACGGAGATGTACCGCTGGCGGTGGAGGCCATGCGGGCGGGGGTCTATGATTTTATTGAAAAGCCCTTTCCGGTGTTAAAGCTCAAGGCAGTGGTGGAACGCGCGTTGGAAAAGCGCCGCCTCACCTTGGAAAACCGCCGCCTGAGAGAAGATGTGGGCAGCGTTTCCGGTCTGGAGGAGCGTCTCGTGGGCAAAAGCCCGAGGATGGAGCATTTGCGGCATACCATTCAGGCCTTGGCCTCCACTGCCGCCGATGTGCTTATCATTGGGGAAACGGGAACGGGAAAGGAAGTCGTTGCACGTGCTCTTCATGAAGAGGGGGAGCGTAAAGACAAGCCGTTTGTGGCCATTAACTGTGGTGCAATGCCGGCAGACATTATCGAATCCGAGCTCTTTGGTCATGAAAAAGGGGCGTTCACAGGGGCCAGCGGCAGGCGGATCGGAAAGCTGGAACATGCCAATGGCGGGACGGTTTTTCTGGACGAGATCGAATCCATGCCTATGGACCTGCAAGTCAAACTCCTGCGGGTTTTTGAAACGCGTTCCATTGAGCGGGTTGGGTCAAATCAGGCTATTTCTCTTGATCTGCGATTTGTGGCAGCCACCAAGGAGGATCTGGAGCGGGCAAGTGATGCCGGACGTTTTCGCAAGGATTTATTCTACCGCCTCAATGTCATCACCATCGCCATTCCCCCTTTAAGAGAGCGCCTGGAGGATATTCCCTCCCTGTTTCATTATCTGTCCATAGGTGCCCGTGCCCGCTACCGCAAGGAAGTTCCTCTCATAACACCAACGTTTCTAGCTCAGCTTATGGAGCGGCCTTGGGCGGGCAATGTGCGCGAGCTGCGCAATGTGGCGGACCGCTTTGTGCTGGGGCTGGAGGGGCAACCAAGCCCCATGAAGGGGGAAGCCCAATCTGGCCAGCCTCTGGCCGAGCAGGTGGCGGCTTTTGAAAAAAGCCTCATCTCGAGCGAGCTGCAACGGCAGGAGGGGCGCATAAAACCCACTTATGAAGCGCTTCAGGTCTCGCGCAAGGCCCTTTATGAAAAAATGAAGAAGTTTGGCCTGAACAAAGAAAACCTGCTGGAAGAGGAATAAGAATGTGTCGGTTTCGACACGTCTGTTGGAGGTTTGTAGCTGTTTGGTAACATTTTCGTTACTTGCCGGAAGCAATTACCCCTAAAAACTAAGGGTTCCTTCATTTGGCACGGCGTTTGCTAACTTATTCCCGACATAGCTGATGGCTCATGTTCAAGACTATTTCGGGAGGAAGAAAAATGAAGAATTTAATTATGGCAGCTACGGCTGCCGCAGCTTTTACCCTTTCAGCTCCAGCGTTCGCTGCTGAAGAATGCGGTGACGGGGAAACCGTTATCAAGTTTAGCCATGTTGTTTCAGCAAAGGGCCACCCGAAAGGGGAAATGGCTGCAGCACTGGAAAAGCGCATCAACGAGGAAATGGAAGGCAAAGCCTGTATGCAGGTGTTCCCGTCTTCCCAGCTGTTTGACGACAATAAAGTAATGGAAGCCCTGTTGCTGGGTGATGTGCAAATCGCAGCACCTTCCCTTTCCAAGTTTGAGGCCTACACCCTCAAGTACCGCTTGTTCGATCTGCCGTTCCTGTTCAATGACATGGATGCAGTGACAACCTTCACAAAAGGCGAAAAGGGGCAGGAGCTTTTAGGTGCCATGTCCGATGTTGGCTTTGTTGGACTTGGATATGTCTTTAACGGGCTGAAGCACTTCTCCGCTGGCAAACCGCTGTTGACACCCTCTGATACGGAAGGGCTGAAGTTCCGTGTGCAAACTTCCGACGTGGCCGTTGCCATGATCGAGGCTATGCAGGCGAACGCACAAAAACTTGCGTTTAAAGAGGTCTATGGTGCGTTGCAGACCGGTGTTGTGGACGGACAGGAAAACACTTGGTCCAACATCTACACCAAGAAGTTCTTCGAGGTGCAGGACGGTATCACCGAGACCAACCACCAGCTGCTCACATACCTTGCCGTGACCTCTCAAGAATGGCTCGACAGTCTGGATCCGGACGTACGGGACCAGTTCTTGCAAATCTTCAATGAAGTGACCGATGAATATAACGCTCGCTCTACCGAGATTAACGAGCAAAACAAGCAGAACATCATCAAGGCGGGTACGCTTGTGCGCACTTTGACCCCTGAACAGCGTCAGGAGTGGGTGGATGTGATGAGCCCTGTCTGGGCAAAGTTCGCCGATGATATCGGGCAGGACTATATTGACGCTGCTGTTGCCGCAAACAAGTAAGGGCACTCGCCGCCCGCGCTGGGTGCGGGCGGCCTTCTTGAAATACCGACAAGACAAAAAACAAAACCGTAATTGCAAACGGTAGGGGAGGTTTGCGTGGGGCGGATCGGCGAATTTATTGACAGTTTGGAGGAGAACATCCTTGCCTTTCTCTTGGCATTGATGACGGCGGTGACGTTCTCCCAAGTTGTTGCACGATATTGTTTCAATACGTCATGGGGCGGTGCGCTGGAGTTCACGCGCGTGCTGTTTGCATGGCTCATACTCTTTGGAATGAGCTATGGCATCAAAGTCAGCTCTCACCTTGGGGTGGATGCGTTTATCCGGTTGTTTCCAAAACCGGTTTTCAGAGGTTTTGCACTGCTTGGGGCAACACTAACAATTTTGTATGCCGCGCTGCTGTTTGATGCTTCGTGGTTTGGTGGCCTTTGGGGGCTTGAAAACAGAGGCTCGACAGGCGGCGCATATGACTATGTTGCGAAGTTCTACAAGCTTTCCATGATCGGCATGGAAGATCTCAAGTTCCCACTCTGGTTTCAGGAGCTTTTTGGGGTGAAGGAACGGGTTCCCCGCTGGATTCCCTATTTGATTATGCCCGTGGGGCTCCTTCTGCTTGGCCTGCGGTCCATTCAGGCGTTCTGGCAGATTTTAAGCGGTAAACGTGAGGCAATGATCGCGGCTCACGAGGCAGAAGAATTGGTTGAAGAAAACCGTGATGTATTGAAGGACCGGGATTAACAATGGAAACCGCTGTACTTTTTATCCTCTTGTTTGGGCTGTTGCTCATTGGCGCGCCCATCGCCATTGCCCTTGGCCTTTCCTCAATTCTTTACATTGCGCTGTTTTCCCATGACACCATGAGCTCGGTTGCGGTGCAAATGTTCAATGCATCCCAGAACTTTACACTGCTCGCCATTCCGTTTTTCATTCTTGCCTCAACCTTCATGTCCACCGGCGGGGTTGCCAGACGGATTGTGAATTTCGCGGTCGCCACTGTCGGTTCCTTCCGCGGCGGCCTTGCCATGGCTGCGGTTCTTGCATGCATGATTTTCGCGGCATTGTCCGGTTCCTCGCCTGCAACGGTTGTTGCCATTGGAACGATTGCGATCGGGGCCATGCGCCAAGCAGGGTATAGCAAGGAGTTTGCCTCCGGTATTATTGCAAATGCAGGAACCCTTGGCATTCTCATCCCACCGTCCATTGTGATGGTTGTGTATGCCGCCGCTACAAATGTGTCCGTTGGGCGCATGTTCCTTGCAGGTGTTATTCCAGGTATTATTGCAGGCCTCATGTTAATGGGTGCAATTTACTTTGTTGCATGGAAAAAAGACCTGCCTCGCCAGCCATTCCCTTCCCTGCGGGAGTTGTGGGACACCTTTTCCTCCGCCGCGTTCGGCATGTTCTTGATTGTCGTCATCATGGGCGGCATCTGGGGTGGGGTGTTCACACCAACAGAAGCTGCAGCCGTTGCCGCCGTTTATGCAGCCTTTGTCGCCCTGTTCATATACAGAGACATGGGGCCACTGGCAGGGCAGGCATGGCGCCAGCAAGGGGAGAGCCTTTCGGTTGCAACCCTGCGCAATATCTGGCTTTTAAGTTCCCGTTTCCTTCCAGCGTTCTTTCACCGCGACACGAGAAAGGTGTTCACGGATTCTGCAAAAACAACGGTCATGTTGATGTTTATCATCGTGAACGCGCTTTTGTTTGCGCACACGTTGACGGCAGAGCGGATCCCGCAGGTGATAACGGACTGGATGCTTGATGCGGGCTTTAACTGGTTCACGTTCCTTCTGGCAGTAAACATTATCCTGCTCATTGGTGGGCAGTTTATGGAGCCTTCCGGACTGCTGCTGATTGTGGCTCCGGTGGTGTTCCCAATTGGTATAGAGCTTGGGGTTGATCCAATTCACCTTGGCATTTTGATGGTGGTGAATATGGAGATCGGCATGATCACGCCTCCGATCGGGCTGAACCTGTTTGTGACCTCGGGGATAACGGGAATGAGCTTGGTTCAGGTGGTTCGAGCAGCCTCCCCGTTTGTGGTTGTGCTGCTGGTCTTTCTTGTGCTGGTCACTTATGTACCGTCGATCTCAACCTTCCTGCCCACCATGTTCATGGGAGCGGAAACTGTTCTTGAATAGGTAGCACGCCAAGCTTCTGTTGGCCTTTTTATTCAGTAGTAAGAGGCCGGAGACAGGCTTTTTAAAAAAGCAGAGAGGTAAGGGCCATGTTGCCCTTCCTCTCTGAAGTTGCAGGGGGATTATGTGATCTTTGGGGAGATGATCACTTATTTATCACGAATAGTGCAGGTGAAACCGATGAAGGCACCACTTGCGTCTTTGGTCGTGACATATGCGGCCTGTGTGTTCTCGTTGGCCTGACATTCAGATGCGTGCGCCACGTAGCGGTCATAGTTACCGCCACCAGTTGCCAGCACGATGCTGCCGTTGGTTTGCACCAGTTGCTGAACTTCTGTCTTGGTTAAAGTCGTTGTGTCTGGCAGGGAGCTGATAGCGGCACTTGCTCCGGAAGTGGCTGCAACGGAACCAAGCAGGGCGAGGGCGATAGCGAATTTTTTCATGTCTTATCTCATTTCATTTTCGTAGCTTTCCATTGCAGGCTTGGGAGGTCGCTCATTTGCAATGGAAGCTCTAGGATTACTTTTAGGGTTATGAGTGGAGGGGCAATGAAAACTTGTCCCGCCTTTCCTGTTGGGTAGCCGGCTTTCTCTTGAAATTACGGGAAGCGGCTATTCTTGAAGAACGTCGGTCTGATGTGCTTACTTGTCGTTGATGACGCAAGTGAAGCCGATGAAAGCTCCGCTTGCGTCTTTGGTGGTCACCAGTGCGCGCTGGGTGGCTTCATTGGACTGACATTCGGATGCATTGGCCACATAGCGGTCGAAGTGACCCTCACCAGTTGCCAGCACAATGCTGCCGCTGTTTTGAACCAGTTGCCGCGCTTCAGTTGTTGTGAGCGTATTGGTGTTTGGCAGCGCGCTGACAGCTGCACTGGCAGCGCCGGTGGCAGCAATGGAACCAAGAAGGGCTAGGGAGAGTGCGAGTTTTTTCATTTTAATATCTTTCAGGTTTCGTTTCTAAATTTTGGTCAAAAAGGGGTATTGCCCGACTTAACGCCGGAGCACAGTTTTCGTATTTGTTGTTTTGAGAGTGGCGGGGCCGGGGGAACCCCGCCAGAGTGTGAGAGCCAGAAGCCTAGAGTTTTTCTTCGGCCATGCTGCAAGGCCCTCACCAGTATCTTTGAGTTTGGCTTGGAGGAAGTTAGCCAGATGGTCTTTTTCTTATCCGTTATTGGTCATGTGTTTATCTCTTTCTGCAAAGGCGTCTCAAAGCTATTCATCTCGAATAAGTTTGTGCCTCGTTCCGTTGGGGTTGTATGTAGGTGGACAAATGAAACTATGAAGAGTTATTTGTTACACAGGGCGGCGCATAAATGAGACACGCAAAAACCTTGAATATTTTCAGATGCATATTATGCATGTAAAATGCATAAATTAAATATACCTCAATAATGTTCTTTGTGAATCTTGAATAAATGCGAATGGTCAACGTAAATGTTGAGATTTGAGGCAGACTGTGAAATTCCCCAAAACTTAAGGGAGTAGAGGGCCGTCCCTGCATTCTATGAGAATTTGACAAACAAAAAAATTTTTGATCAACCCTTGATGCAGCCAATTTGAACTCTTTTTCACCTTGTACCTGCTGCTGTAAATCAACTTTGAGCGTTTTTCGCCAGAAGGTTTTAGAGTATCCGTCTTGGTCAAGCCGTTTTTGGTTGCCATTGCCGGTCCGCTTTTATGAGAGCGTTTGCCAGTTCGATTAGCTTACGCATGAGAGCTATTATGGCGATTTTGGGAGGCTTACCAGCCGCTCGCATCTGGTTGTATTTGGCTTTCAGGTCTGGATTATAACGGCTGGCAACAACGGCAGGCATGTAGAGTGCATCGCGTACCGGCTTGCGCCCTGCTTGAATAAAAGCAGCGCCCCGCCAGCGTCCTGACTGGCGGGTCATGGGGGGCAGCCCCGCCAGAGCAGCGGCCTGTTTACGGGATAATTGTCCAAGCTCTGGCATTTCAATCACCAGCGCCGCGACGGCGACCTGTCCCAGCCCGGGAATAGAGTGTAAAATCTTTGCTGCCCGCGCCCTTTGAGGGCTCTGCTCAATTTGCTTTTGAGTTTCGGCGTTAAGGGCCTCCAATTGCTTTCGCACGAGTTTCAGGCGTTGCTGTGTCTGTTTGCGAACCAGGTTCACCCGTTGTGTTTTCAACCGGTTCTCCAGTTGCGTGGCTTCTTTTACAAGAGCTTGACGTGCAACGCGTATCTCTTTGAGATGACATAGGCTTGCATCGACTGGCTTGTCTGGTTCCAACTGGAAATCCTGCCCCATTTGGGCCAGCAGGCGCGCATCAATCCGGTCCGTCTTCGCCCTCTTGCCTTTGGCCTGTGCAAACCGGCGTGCTTGCCATGGGTTAACTTTGCTCAGAGGATAGGAACCCGACAATGCCAACTCAAAAGCGCCGTGATAAGAACCTGTGGGTTCAAAAATAATTCGAGCGACAGGCAGGCCTTTCAGCCAGCTTTTTAACTGTCTGTACCCTGCAGCTGTATTGGTAAACTGCTTGCTCTGCTCATCCGGCAGGCAGTACACATCAAGATGGTCTTTCGAAATATCGACACCAATGGTAACCTCAGACATCTTCGCAAGTATCCTATGCTTGTCGTGCAGAGCTTTGGGCTGCTGCGTATCCGTTCAGGCCTGTTGCGAAGACGGTGGCCGATCATACTCTAAAACGGTCCCTTGTGACCTAGCGCGTCCCGATCCGACCACCGCCACTGCCCTCCCGACTCAATACGGTGGCCATTGGCCTATATTCGCAGAAGACACTAAAGCAATGAGGCGCAACGCTGAATCGATTGGGGATTCCCAATCAGGTTGATTTGTGATTCACTCCTTTTAGGGAGGAGATCACATGGGTCGGCCACTTTCACTTGATTTACGCCTTCGCTTTAAAAGGCTCATTTTATCCGGGATGAGCGGGCGTGAAGCAGCACGCCGCCTGCTGATCTCTCCAGCATCAGGATCTCGCTTGGCCCGTAAAGTTCGGGAGGGGCAGAGTTTAATCCCGGTCAGGACAGGGCGCCCAAAGGGAGGCGGAAAATTGGAGCCCTACCTCTCCTTCTTGCGCGAGCTGGTCAATCAAGACGGAGATATCACGTTGATGGAGTTATGTGATGCACTTTTCATGGCTGAGGGAGTGAGGGTTCACCATACTTCCGTCTCCAAGGCTTTGCGCCGTCTTGGCTACACCTATAAAAAAAATCGTTGGTGGCAACCGAGCGTGGCAAACTCCATGTACAAAATGCCAGAGATGAATGGCGCCACACCCGTCAGCCTATAATGCGTGATCTGCCTGAGAGACTGGTGTTTCTCGATGAAACCAGTGTTAAAACGAATTTAACCCGGCTGCGAGGCCGAGCCTTTAAAGGGGAACGAGCCCTTGACACAGCGCCGTTTGGACGCTGGCAGAACCAGACCTTTATCGCCGGTTTGACCCACGAGGGACTCATTGCGCCCTGGGTTCTGGACGGGGCCATGAATGGCAAGGCATTCACCACTTATATCACGACACAACTGGCTCCATGCTTGCACCCTAAAACGGTGGTCATTCTGGATAACCTGTCCACACACAAAGTTCCAGAAGCCGCAAGGGCCCTCAGACAAAGCGGGTGTTGGTTCCTTTTTCTGCCGCCCTATTCTCCTGATCTCAATCCTATCGAAATGGCGTTTTCCAAGCTCAAAGCACACCTACGCAGAATGAAAGCCAGAACCTTTGAGACCTTGATAAAGGCTCTGGGTGACATATGCGATCTGTTCACACCCCAAGAGTGTTGGAATTACTTCAAGGCAGCTGGATATGTTTCAGTATAAAGGCTCAAGAATATAAAAAGCATAAGACAAGCGCGTTCCGTTTGATTGAGTTCAATCAAACGACAAGAATTCGCTCAAAATAAATAAGTTAGAGTGCACAGCGTGAATGCGAATGAACGCGAAGTGCTCTAATTTCTAGAGGGGCGTCCCTCACAAAACTTATCCCCCTTCGGGTAAATGCCCCTATGCTTGTTTTCGTGCCCATAAAAACGAGCAGCGGCGGACCGTCCGTCGTGAAGTTATGGGTCGGGATGGGGTTCTTTGGGGAGGTAACGCATCTTCAAAGGGCCCGGTGAGATATTGTTCGGGCTTTGCTGTAAAGGTCCGGCGGATACAAGGAGCCCCTCCAGAGTCGCGAGCAGCTGCGGGAAACCGTATTTTTCGACTGCTGTTGGTTACCCCAGTATTTTGCATAAAATAATCCCGGGCAAGGTGGAATGCCAAAGCCGAAGAAACATTTTATACCAACGGCACTTATAATTGACCTGTATGCGCCCAATTTCGTCTACCGATTGATGTGATTGTGTGGGGTTGTTGAATAAGCTTATTCCAAGCGGAACATGCGGCATCGACAATTTCCTGGTAGTCTTGAAAGGTTCGGTTAGAGAGCCAGTTTTGCCGTAAGTACTGCCAAACATTTTCAACCGGGTTGAGCTCCGGAGAACGGGGTGGGAGCAGCAAGATGGTTATATTATCAGGCAACTTCAGTTTTGCCGTTGTATGCCAACCCGCTTGATCCATCAGGACCACTGCGTGCGCCCCTTTGGCGACGGTTCGGCTGATTTCTTTAAGGTGAAGCTGCATGGAATTGGTATTGGCTTTGGGCAAAACAAGTGCTGCCCCTTTGCCGTGGGCGGGGCAGATGGCCCCGAATACATAAGTTGATTGATAGCGCCCGTCGCTGGGAGCCCGTGGTCTCGTTCCTTTTTTTGCCCACCTTCTGGTGAGCCCATTTTTTTGACCAATGCGGGCTTCGTCCTGCCACCAGATTTCCATGGATGTTTGTGAGGGCAAGCGCGCTTTTATTTCTTTAAGCCGGGCATGGAAGTTTTTTTATATGTCTCCATAACTTGCTCGTCCTGTGCCGGGTGCTGTGACCGAACGCTGACCCGAGAAAATCCCAGAACTCTGAGGAGGCTTGAAATAGCCCTTTCGCTATAGCTGACCCCAAACTTCTGCTCGATCACACCTTGCAGATCCCGCCGACGCCAGCGAATTACGCCGTGTTGTTGTAAATCAGGCCCAGCCTCAACCAGATCTGCAAATTCAGCCATTTGCTCTTTATTTAACCACCGGACACGGCCCGGGCTCTTACGATTGTACAGGCCGTGCGGCCCTTCTGCGTTAAACCGATGCACCCAGTCTCGCAGTGTTTGGCGGTCCATGCCGCCCATGCGTGCCGCCTCCAAGCGCGACAACCCATCATAAACAGCAGCAAGAGCAAGAAGGCGGCGGCTCTGCCTGACATCCTTACTTTGACAAGCAAGAGTTCGTAACGAAGAAGCATCATAGTCTCGGCGCAATGGGATCGCTGACATTGGGAATCTCCTTTCCCAATGTTGAATCACAATTCAAGTGATTTGGGAATCCTCATCCCGAGTCAAAAACAGGTGCCGTTGGTATTATTAGTCACTGCGCAGGTTTTGGCCTGCACGCCTTGCCACTCTCGTTACCTGCGAGACCAAGTCCAACACTGCATGGTTTCCATGCGGTGCTAGAACCCGTTCGCCTTAAAAGAGTGGACGGACACAGCCCGCTAAATAACTGGACCCTACAAAGATCCCCCGTAAAGAATGGAGCGATTGACTTCATTAATATCCCGTTTTCCGCAGTGGGCCATAGTGATATCAAGTTCGTTGCGCAGGATTTCGAGGACTTTTGTAACGCCTTTTTTGCCCGCCACCCCCAGTCCATAAATATATGGCCGGCCGATATAAGTGGCTGTCGCACCCAAAGCTTTTGCTCTCAAGATGTCCTGCCCCGAGCGAACTCCACTGTCCAGATGCACTTCAATATGTTTTCCAACACTGTCAACAATTTCCGGCAACACGGAAATAGAGGAAGGGGCTCCATCAAGTTGGCGTCCTCCATGATTTGAAACAATGATGGCATCTGCTCCGGTTTTGGCAGCCTTCAGCGCGTCGCCCTTGTCCATGATCCCCTTCAGGATGAGTGGACCACCCCATCGTTTCTTTATCCACGTAACATCCTCCCAGCTGAGGCTAGGATCAAACTGTTGTGTGGTCCATGACGAGAGCGACGACATATCGGAAATACCAGTTGCATGTCCTATGATATTGCCGAAACTACGATTTTTTGTCGCTAGCATTTGCAGGCACCAAAGCGGGCGTGAACCCACCTGCCAGATATGTTTCATATTGAATTTCGGGGGCGCAGACAGACCATTACGAATGTCCTTATGTCTTTGGCCGAGGATTTGTAAATCCAGTGTGAGCACCAGTGCGGAGCAATTGACTGCTTTGGCCCTCTCGATAAGCGCTTCCACAAACTTGCGGTCACGCATCACATAGAGTTGGAACCAGAATGGCCTTGACGTTTTTTCGGCAACGGCTTCAAGGGAGCAAATACTCATCGTGGAGAGAGTGAAAGGTATGCCAAATTCTTCTGCAGCTTGCGCGGCAAGGATTTCTCCATCTGCATGCTGCATGCCTGTCATGCCGACTGGAGCCAAACCAACGGGCATAGAAAACTTCTGGCCAATTATGTTTGTTTCAAGAGTTCTGTTTGCCATGTCGACCAGAACCCGTGGCACGAACTTCAATTTTTCAAAGTCAGCTTCATTTTCCCGGTAGGTGCTTTGTGTCCAAGATCCGGAATCTGCATATTCGAAAAACAGTTTTGGGACACGTTTGCGGGCTTTCTTCTTAAAATCATCGATATTGAGAAGCATGGATACAAGAAACTCCCTGAAATGATGTTTATTGAAAGCGTGCCCCAAGTGTACAACCAGTGCTTTTATGAACCACTAGAAATCGAACCTGACTATCACCTTTAGAGCACATTGCGTTCACTAGCATTCACACTTTGTATTCTAACTTATTTACTTTGAGCGAATTCTTGCTCTGACCAGATATGAGCCTGCTGTCAGGGTGCTTAGCAGTGACAGGTTCATTCATCATGCCCGCTAGATGGATTGGGCGATAGTACGAACGATCCGCTCTGCCGCATGCCCATCACCGAAGGGGTTTACCATTGTCTGGTCTTTATTTTTCTTATCTATTGTTTCCTGAGCCCCGGCTTTGATTGCCTCGGTGTTGACACCAACAAGGCGTGAGCACCCTGCTTCTATAGCCTCCGGTCTTTCTGTCGTATGTCGCAGGACCAGAACCGGAGTTGAAAAAGTAGGGGCTTCTTCCTGCAGGCCACCACTATCAGTCATAATAAAATCCGCGTCCTTTTGTAGCGCAATCAAGGCCGTATAGTCCAGCGGTTCGGTCAATATGACCCGGTCGACATTTGTAAGTTCCGGTAGAATGACTTGCTGAACATTCGGGTTGGGGTGGACGGGCAGCACAACAAAGTAGGAAGGGTTTTCAAGGAGGAGCTCCTTGATGGCCTTGCAAATCTGATGCATCGGCCTACCCCAGTTTTCCCTGCGATGGGTTGTGACAAGAATAAACGGACGGTTTTTTGGAAGTTGGCCTTTGAGTTGCGGCAGAAAATGTGCCGCTTCCAAATTGCTTGATATCAACCGAAGCGCATCAACCACGGTATTGCCGGTGACGATGATTTTATCGGAGGAGACACCTTCGCGAAGAAGTAAGGAGGCTGAGTGATGTGTCGGGGCAAAGAGTTTGTCGCACAGGCGGTCAATGAGTAGGCGGTTCGCTTCCTCGGGAAATGGGTTGTCAAGGTCGCCACTTCGCAGGCCCGCTTCCACATGAGCGACTTTAATACGGGCATAAAAAGCTGCAAGCGCACCGGCCAAACCCGTTGTGGTGTCTCCGTGAACAAGCATATATCCGGGCTCAAGCTGCTCGATGGCTGTGCTGGTTGCTTGAAGGTAGGTGGCAGCTTGCGTTGCGAGGCTGTGGTTTTGAAGATGGGGATTTAACTGAATGTAGTTCACCAGCCCAAACAGGTGCAGAGCATCTTTGGTGAGATTGGAGTGCTGACCAGAGAGAACAATTTTCGGCGAGAACTTCGGATGCTGGTCGAGAGCGAGCACCACAGGTGCCATTTTGATGGCTTCTGGCCGTGTTCCTATGAGGCAAAGTACCTGATGGCTGTTACTTGATACCTCCTGCTGCATCTTTCATCCTACATTGGAAGTTGATCATGGCATATTATTGTATTGTCTTTAAACAAATCTTCTAGCTGAGCCTTGTATGGAGACTTTGACTGAAGAACATGACTTGATAGAGAAAAGACAGCTACTGGATTATCACGGTTTTGTTCAACTTCATTCATACGTTCAATGACCTGCCGGGGGGACGCACTTACAGTCTGAAACTGATTGGAACTTTTTTTAATATTGAACAGCTCAACCACTGGAATAATGTTCCAGCCGTATTTAGTCGCGTAGTTGCTCAATAATAGATTGTAGTCCCCAGCTTGTGAGAGGGTTTGAAGTTTTGCCCCCACGCCATCTTGGTTGAAAAGAACATTGATACCAGTGGCCGTCATAAACTGGTTCCAAAGGAAGGCGAGGTTCTGCTTATCTCCATTCCCTCCGGTATAAGCGGAAACAGCAACGGGGACACCTCTAAGTATTTGTAGGTTCTGTCTGACCTCCAAAAAATACTGAGAGAGAAAAAGGTAATAAAAATCGTTGGTAAGAAGCTTGCTATCAACTTCGTCAGACAGGTACCACCCTGCGAAGTTGTCGGCAGGAAAGGCAAGGGCCTCCATCTGTGAAATCAGGGCTTTGGCAAGGGCAGTGCTTTCCCGTGATCTTTGCGCCAGATAGGTTCTGACCCTGTTGCCTTTCAATTTTATGATGAACTGCGGGTCATAATGAAGTCCGACCCATAACTTCACGCCTGTTTTTTTGGCTGCACGCAAGGCCGTTGGAAACCACTGCGGTGTCGGTGGGGAGGAGTGAATTTGAGTGCCCCACAAGGTCCATTGAAGAACGATTTGGTCAATTCCAAAGTTCTTGTGTTGTTCGAACTCGTTGACCCATTGCTCATAGCTATCCGAATAATGATCTCCCCATGGCTGTATGAAGCTGTATTCTACTTTGAAACACCGTGGAGGTTCGGGGTCTTCTTTTGCGGAGAGGCAAGAGGAAAGAAAGAACGCAAGAGAGATAAGAGTTATGACACCTATCTTAAAACGTGGTCGTAACGCCCACCAGAATTCTATCGTTTCGGTCGCCATTTTTCGTATAGACCTCGTGGCCAAAACGTCCATAAATCTCCAAATTTAGTAGGTCGCCATAGTAGGTGTTTTCCAAACCCCTTAGCTTGTAGCTAAAGCCAGCACCTGCTTCCGCTGCAAAGCCTGTGTCTTGTGAGGTCCAGCTGCCGTTAGCAATAGAGTAGGCAAAAATTGACAGTAAATTATTACGGTTCAGGCGAAAAGTATAACCAAGCCTTCCGTCTCCATAGAACAGGGCTGCCCGTTCATTTTGCAAAAACTTCCCAAGCTCCAGATACACATTAACATATGGGAGGCCACTAATAATTTCCTGGGTTTCCGGATCGACAAGCGGCAAAAAATCATGGCCCTGAGTGTAGGACCACATGGCGTGCATGAGCCAGTTATTCTCTGTAAGGTCACCCACCTTCATAAACCGCTCCATTCCAAACTTCAGGTTTTGCTTTTGAAGAGGTTTATACCGAATGCCGACAATACCTTGAACGGAATTAGGGTCGGGCTTGAAACTTCCTCGCCGGTTTGCCCATTGCGTTCTCCCAAAAACTTCAAAAACCCTTCCATCTCGGAAGCCGATGATCGGTGGTCTCCATGATAGCTCAACCGAACCGAAAGGACTACTGCTGGGGATTGCAAAAGCCTCCCCAGAGCTGAACTCATTTTGCCGGGAGGGGCTAAGGCCGGAGTTCGCCACAAATGAAAATGGTATCTCCAATATTCTTAGCTGTCTTTGGAAGCGTTCCCGTTTCTCTTCCACAGACGGGTCCGTTGGGTTTCGGGGCAGTTCCGACAATCTTTGTCTGAAGAGCTTGGCGGCATTGGGGTTATCTGCTGCCTCCAAATAGGTATAGGCGAGGTTCTCTGTAATTAATGGTTGGTCGGGGTCGATGGTTAGAGATGTTTTGAACCTAGTAATAGCATTGGGCAAATCTGAGCGGGATTTGGCTATAAACCCTCCTAGGTTCAAAACCTCCGGGTTGTGGTAGTCGCTCTTTGGGAGTTGCTCATACTCAGCTTCAGCTTGATCCAGATCACCTTGCAAATACATGAGGTTTACGACTGAAAACCGGTTACTTTGCCGCGAAAAAATGTCTCTGGAGCGCTTCATATCCGCAAGTGCCGCAGCCAGTACTGCGGACTGGTCCGGGTCATTTGCTCTGAGTTTTAAGATTAACCGAGCACGTGCTTCAAAATAAGAACTTTTTTGAGGGGAGGATAAGTCAGTTACCTGAATGGACTTAAGGTAACTTTGAGCTTCCAGCCACTTGCTTTTATTGATGTAAATAAAAGCCAGCTGGAGGCCTGAGACTTGATCCTTGAAATTAATGAATGCGCGCCGGTACCAGAGGATTGCCTCCCCAAGCTCTTGTTTTTGTTCATGGATAAAACCAATTTCACGGGCAAGTGATCCTGTCGGTTTTAAGGCAAAGGCGCGCCTATAATATTCCAATGCTAGGACCGTATTGTGGGTTTCCTTAGCTAAAGAGGCAGCCAATGCCTGTAAATGGTAGGAACTGGGGTCTTCATTTGCTCGCTTCAAGGTACATTTCAATGCAGCTTGCTTATTGCCGATAACAGCATATGCCTCACATTGAATGGCCTCAACGGCACTCTTGTAGGCACTCAACCCTTGAAGATTGTTGGAGAGCTTAAGTGCCTCATATCCGTTGCCCAGATCCAAGGCCAGATATGCCGTCTCGAGGCTTGCTTCTGGTATGGACCAGATTTTATTTGCAAGCTCATAGGTCATAAACGCATTGGCGTTCTCACCCGAGCTTTTCATTATGCGGGCGATCTGCAAGACATAACCTGCCTTGGATAAGGACGGTTTGCCGGTGGTCCCGACAAGCGTCAGCCATAACATTTGGTTACTGTTGGTTGTATCAGTTGTTTTGAGAGCAATGAAAATAGGGACAATATCTCTAGGGTCCTTGTTTTCAGACCATAGCTCTTTCGCATGGGTCCATGCAGCCTCTGGATTCCCGGTTATGCTATAGGCCTTAACGAGATTTAACTGAAGTTCGCGATGCCATTGATGACTTGCGGGGCTGAGTGGGGGTGCCTCCTTATATGACTTGAGAAGGATCTGCAGCGCGGCCTCCGTCTGTCCAAGGGAAAGGAGCACACTTCCCAGCTTTGCTTGTGTCTGTGCGCTTGGAACGAGATCATTTGCTTCTTGAAGAACAATTTTTGCAAAAGAAAAGTCGTGGGCCTTAATGGCCAGATCCGCCATTTGTTGTAGAATGACACTCCACTTTGCAGGCCTTTTCTGCCTGTTTGTACGACCTGTTTGTGACCATACGCGTATAAGGGGAAGAATTGCGGTATCTTCCCAATCATTATTTAAGGCAATTCGGCAAAGTAGCAGTGCGGTGTCTGGTCCCGGGTCAAGCTTTACGAGGCTTCGGGCAGCATCAAGGGCCAGACCATCATCTCCTGCCTTGAGGGCGGTGTCGATAAGAGCCAGATAGTAGTTCTCTGCGTGTGCCGTTGGAATATCCCTCATCGCCAGCATCTGGTTCTGAGAGTTCAGGAGAACTTGTACGCCCTCAAGGCTCTGCCCCACTTTGGCCAGTGCATAGGCGAGACGAACCCTGTTTGCGACTGAGAGGTATTGTTTGTCCTGCTGTTGCAGGTCTTCCATAAGGCCGTCAAGGTTTCCGGAGCTGAGAGCAGTTGCAACATGAAGTCTTTGAAAAGTACGAAGGTCGGAAGTCTGCACATCCTCACCAGAGAAGAGGCCCTGCTTGTGTGCGTTGTGGAGGATGTCAAAGGCATATTGATTGTCTCCAGCCTGACTGCTGGCTATGGCATCTCTGAGTAAGGCTGTACGTTTGGTTTCGGGGGAGGTGGATAGTTTCTGCAGTTCAAGCCATTCCTGATGTGCAGCCTCCAGATCATCAGCATTTTTGAAAATTTCCGCCCTGATTAGCTTGTCTTTATCACTCCACTTTGTATTGCTTGGGAGGTTTTGTATGAGCGTCAAAGCGTGTTGGGGGTTTTTCATCAATAAGGCTGCAGTCAGGAGTTTTTCGGTTGTCCCATGAAAGTCCTGTGGAAGCAAATTTCCGGTCTGTAATGCCTCAAGATAACTTTCGGCAGCCTGATGATACTCGGATCTGGCCTGCTGAATATTTCCAAGGGCGACATAGCCAATACTGAATTGGGGTGCCTGTACCAGCAGTGCCATTATTTGCTGGTGCGCATTTTCAATGTCATTTGTATTTATGTAAAGGAGTACGAGTTGCCACCGCGCAATTAGAAAATTGTCTTCAACACTGAGTACTTTTATCAGCTCGCTTTCAGCTTCAGTATATCGTTTCTCTTTTATGTAGCGATATGCGAGGTCCAGAAGCGGGTAAGAGCGGTAATATCGCCACAAACTACCAATCAGAGATCTGTTTTGCTGGAACTTTTTGAGCTCGTCCATGTAATAGGAGCTAAGGTAATCACTCGTATATTGCTGAGGGGCGGTCTTAGTAGGTTCATTCGCGAGACTAGGGCTTATAGGTAAGTACAAGATGAGCAGGATGTACAAATACAAGCCGTGTTTCATTAAAGTTTTGCCCGACCTTGATCATTGTATTCATCAGGGAAGTCGTGGGCGGTTTTATCCCAACCAATGACTTTCTTATTTATGCGATGCTTAAGCCAGGTGATCGTAGCTCTGCACATAGCCACGTAATTGATAATAATTGAGAGTATGTAGCGGTAGGTTACAGGCGGCAGGTATTTCCATCCATAGTGGTAGCCCGTCCAAATATGGCGTTGAATTAAGCGGTGAAAAAACAAAAAGATATTAAACCAGATAATGATCCAGAACGGACTATTTTCGTCCAGAAGTGCTGGGATCTGATAGCCAAAAGGGAACAGGATATGATAGAGCCACAGGGCTCCATAGAGGAACATAGCCAGATAACCGACAAAAATCGCATGGCTGAAGAAAATCATTTTGCGGTCGCGCCAGAAAAAGTACTTGTCGGCTAAATTGCCTTTCCAGCCCAATTGCTGCCACCCTTGAAAGCCGATGCCGATGGTCCATCGCGTTTTTTGTCGTATGCTCTGCCACAGGTCACTGGGAAAAAATTCTTGAGTGACATGAAATGGGCTGTAGTCACTGGTTTCTTTTGACTTTACCCATAGAAACGTGTGGTTCACTTTTTGACGGTGCAAGCGCATTGCCAAGTCGTAGTCTTCTGTGAGGGTCCCGACGTTAAATGTGCTACCTTGTATTTCTACTGCTTTTTCCAGAGTACGTCTCGAATATCCTGTACCAACCCCCGCACCGGCAACTGTGCCTGTAATGATACTACGAACGAGAACCTCTTTTGAGTGATACTCAGCAAACTCATCCATGTAATGGCCAGCTGTTGGGCTTTTGTTTGTGCGAGGCAGAGATAAAACGGGCAGCTGAACAGCATCGTATTTTGTTAAGGCAGCATTAAAAAGGTGCAGGCAGTTGGGCTGGATGATATCTTCCGCATCCTGCATTATAAACCCGTGGTATAGCTTTCCAGTTTTCTTCTCATAGTCAAAAATATGAGAGACAATGTCGTTCAGGCAGTCCGCTTTGCATGTTGGGCCGGATGAGGATGTGATGACCCTATGGACGTTTTTATGCTTCAAGCGTAAATGCTCGACTTCACTTTGCGTTTCTAAATCATTTGGGTAGACGCCAATAAAAATGTCATACTCTGAATACGTAAGGACATTGATGATTCTGGAGACAGATGGGCGAATGATATCGGCTTCATCCCATGCCGGTATCATGATTGCCATTGGTAGCTCTTCAGGGGTTCCAAGCTTTTTTAATAGATCCATTTCATTGATATTTGCCCAAGGACCGATAGTTCCAGCACACCTAATATAGTAGAAAATATCAACAAATAGATCATCAACTCCTGAGAATGCAAAGATGTAGGCAGCAAGCAAAAAAAGTGCCTGAGTAACAAGGAACGCAATTACAAAGTAGTCTGTTACCAGCATGAAGGGGTATCCTCGGTATGAATACCAATTTTAGGTATATGATATTATTGGATTATCTGCGTATGTTGCTCTTCGGTATTAGTAGTGATTGCAAGTGCTTCGGAAAGTACTAATTTGTTGCTTGTTTCTTTTGCGTACTATTAATACTTAAACGGGCAGAGCTAATTGAAGTATGCATTGCAAGTAGGCGGGAGCTTGCGCTATCCACTTTGATAGATTCGAACATATTTGGGTTAGTCTGCTCTCTCTAAGTACGGTTTTGAGCGGGGCAGCAGATGGGGTCCGGCATATCATCTATATATCCGGCTACGATTTGCGGAGGTTTGCAGTTTTTCATGAATTGCAAAGTTAAGGAACCAGCCGGTTTGAAGCGCTAGGGGAACAAGAGTTCCGGAAATCGCATTAGTGGTTTTTTTGTTTCAAGCCCCTCTCAAAGAGGAATATCATTTATTTTAAAGAGGTTTTGGTTGAGCCGTAAAGTGTAGCGGGCTTCTTATAGTTGGTAAAAAAACCGGGGACTTGTTGCCACGAAATTGTCGCTGGGAGGTGCCCGAGCTTGAGAGGAGATCACTCTCGGTTTTCATTTGATTATAAGAATGTAGGGGCTGAGATAGGCATGAGTGTCAAAGGACCATTCCTATGATTAGATAGTGTTCTGAGTGGGGGGAGCTCCAAAGGAGATGCCAATGAAGTTTCGGGTAAACTCTGACAAATGGTATAGAACGACTTTAATGAGTGATGATATTACTCTTATTGATGAGCTATATATTCAGCCATTTTATAGATGCAATATTTGGCACGTCAGAGGATGCGATCGGGATATGCTGGTCGATAGTGGGATGGGAGTGGTCAGTCTTCGTGAGCATGTTCCATTGGTCAATGAAAAAGATGTCATTGCCGTTGCTAGTCACACTCACTTTGATCACATAGGAAATCATCGTGAATTTGAGGAACGTTGGGTTCATGAGGCTGAGGCCCATATTCTAGCGCATCCGACCCGTGGGAATACTTTAGCTGAACCTTTCGTAAGCGATGATATTTTTGATAGTTTGCCACCGCGTCCTTATCGGTCTACCGAGTATGCGGTAAAGCCTGCTGCAGCTACGCGCCTTTTGAAAGATGCAGACGTGATTGACCTTGGAGACCGGCAGTTCTTTGTAATTCATACTCCTGGGCACTCACCTGGAGGAATTGCACTTTATGAAGAAGCTTCGCGAACTCTCATTTCAGGTGATGTCATTTATGATGGTCCGTTGATTTCTGATCTCTATCACTCTGATATGCAGGCATATATTTCGAGTATGAAACTGCTATTGGATATGGAAGTCCAGACGGTCCACGGGGGGCATTTCGCCAGCTTTGGAGGAGAGAGGCTTAAAGAGATCGCAAGGAATTTTCTGTCCGAGCATGACAAGTAGACTGACGACATGTTTTATCTGAGAAATGAACCTGATAGAAGCTCCTTCATATCAGGTTCATATTTTTATGTGGCAGCCTGTACCGACACATGTGATTTGGTGTCTGATTTACGCGGCTGTGTCTACGCTCTTTGAGAGGTTAAGTAGACCGAAAAGGTTCCGTGGATCCGCAGGATCTGCGACCATATCCAGCTCTTCAAATTGTCCGGTCTGCGTGACTTGATCATAAAGGTAACGCAGTGCAGAAAAGTCCTCAGTCGCAAAACCGACAGAGTCAAAGAGGGTTACCTGATCTTTGTTGGTTCGGCCTTCAACTTGGCCGGTGATCACTTGCCAAAGCTCCGTTACCGGATAATCTACAGGCAACTGTTGAATTTCACCTTCAACGCGTGTTTGCTCTGGGTATTCAACAAAAATACGGGACTTGAGAAGAATGTCTTTATGCAGCTCTGTTTTTCCCGGGCAGTCCCCACCTATAGCATTGATATGAATTCCAGTTCCAACCATATTGTCGGAAAGAATAGTGGCATATTGCTTGTCTGCAGTACACGTTGTGATGATATCTGCGCCTGTAACAGCCTCTTCTGCAGACTGGCAAACTACAAGCTCCAATCCTTTTCCTTGAAGGTTGTGAACTGTTTTGGCGGTTGCTTCTGGATCAATATCGTAAAGACGGATGGTTTTAATGCCCAATACCTGCTTGAAGCCCAAGGCTTGAAACTCTGATTGTGCTCCATTGCCAATCATCGCCAAAACCTTGGAGTTTTGAGGGGCAAGGTGTTTGGCTGCAACAACTGATGTTGCCGCAGTGCGCAGTGCAGTTAGAACTGTCATTTCCGAAAGGAAGAAGGGGTAGCCCGTTTCTACTTCTGAAAGTAGGCCAAAGGCGGTTACCGTTTGCAGGCCTTTGTTTGTGTTGGATGGATGACCGTTTACATATTTGAACGAGTACAAGTCTCCATCACTGGTGGGCATTAATTCTATCACACCGATTTTGGAGTGACTGGCCACACGAGGTGTCTTGTCAAACTGCTCCCAACGGCGGAAGTCGTCTTCAACATAGTCGGCAAGCTCGGCAATAAAGTTTTCTACGCCTTTCCTGCGAACAACATCAAGGATAGTGCTGACGCTAACGAATTTTACCATTCTTATTTTTCTCGCTTACCAATTTGCATAGGGACGGTTCGGGCGGTCGAGAACATTTTTGCCAAATAGGCTGGCCGCTAGATCAACCATGAGCGTTGCGGTTCTACCCCGCTCATCAAGGAACGGATTGAGTTCTACGAGATCCAAAGATGTTACCAGCTTACTATCATGGAGCATTTCCATGATGAGATGCGCCTCACGGAAGGTTGCCCCCCCTGGGACTGTGGTTCCGACTGCGGGTGCGATATCCGGTTCCAAAAAGTCTACATCGAAGCTAACGTGCAAGCGGCCATTGGCTTCCTTTACACGATCCAAAAAGGCTTTGAGGGGTTTTGCTACGCCATTCTCATCCAGAGCACGCATGTCGTATGCGCTGACTTTCTGTTCTGCCAATCGAATTCGCTCAGCTCCATCAACTGAGCGTAGCCCCATCATACAAATGTTCTGAGGATTTACTTTGGCAGGTAGCGGCGGAAAATAGTCTTCAAAACCTTCCTGACTGGTGTAGTAGGCAACTGGAGTTCCATGAAGATTTCCACTTTCCGTAGAGGAGAGAACATGGAAGTCAGGGTGGGCATCAAGCCAAAGGACAAATTGTTCCTGATCAGCTTCATGCGCAGCAGCTGTAATACCGGAAACACTTCCAGCTGCGATCGAATGATCTCCTCCAAGGAAAATCGGCACCTTTCCAGCGCGCATTACTTCAAGCGCTTTTTGTTGGATGGCCTTTGTCCATTGGCATGTTTCGCTAAGGTGGTGAATATTCTCATTCATATGAGAAACAGGAGCAACAGAGGGGATCTCCATGTTACCATGATCTTCCACTGAGTGCCCCAGATCACGCAAGGCCTGTTCAAGGCCTGCTGTTCTAAGCGCGTCAGGGCCCATAATACAACCGGGCTGATGCGTTCCAGTTTGGACCGGGGTGCCTATTAGCACGACGGACTTTGTCATTCTTAATTTCCAAAAAAGTGTCGGTTAAGAACATTATCCTTGGATTGCTGGCAGTATGAAGATAGCAACCTGTGCAAAGTGAAGGGTATACAAGCCATAATGATAAGGCATATTGACCACTATGGATGAAATTGATCGTAAATTAATAGGGATACTACGTAGGAATGCGCGTGCGGGTATATCGGATATAGCTCTAGAGTTGAAGCTGTCTCGAGCAACCGTACGTACTCGCATGGAAAAGCTGAGTGATCGTGGGGAAATCCTTGGCTATACAGTTGTACTGAGCTCGGATGCCTTTGAGCTCCCGGTCCGAGGAATCATGTCCATTAAAATTGAAGGCAAGGGGGCGGAACGCATTGTTGCACAACTAGGTGCCATGCCGGAAGTCTCTGCCCTTCATACAACGAATGGAAACTGGGATCTCATATTGGAACTGGGTACTCAAACTTTGTTGGAACTGGATGAAGTTCTCAATCGTATTCGTAAGGTTGATGGGATTACATCCAGTGAGACAAATTTACTATTATCCACCAAGCGAAGTTCCCGGCATATTTCTGCGTCCAGAAGGGGGGAATTGTCTATTGGGGACTAATTCATCAGCAAAAACAAGACTAAAGGTGCTGGGTAAAATAGCAGGGATAGGAACGGAACCATAGGGCTTTGTGCAGCATCAACCCGTGCACGCAATAAAAAGAAGATAGGGGGAATCAGGCAGAAGGTGAGATATCCCAGCGGAACAGACTTTTCGAAAACGTTCCGTAGGGCCTTTCTGTCTAGACGGTAAAATAGCGCGGAGATGAATGGCAAAGACAGGAGATAATTCATAGGTAATAGGACGCTGTTGAACTCCGGGAGAGCTGGATTAACAGCAGATCCCACCAGCAAAGTAATAGCAGCGCATAACAACGGAGTTATGACCATGAGCCAAACAACAGTATTACTGATGATAAAAACCGGTTCCGCCTCTTTGGGCTTATCAAAAGTTGGGGTTGCGGTTTCGATGTAGCCTTTCAAGTCAGGAATTTCGCTTGCACGTTTCCACACTGGGCCAAGGTCGGGATGCCACACTTTGGTTTTTGGCAAAATTTTCCCCTGAGAAATCTGAGAGGTGATTTCTTTATCATCCACTGGACCCAGCGTTTTTTTCCCGATTTTATAAAACCACTGCCGCTCGCGCGCGCCGTACAGCATTCGGCTACCCCTTAGTTCCTGCCAATTCCTCGCATTCTAGCTGCACTGCCAGTTGTGAAACTGAACAGTGAGAACCATATATGGCACGAGTGGATACTTTAGGTAGTCTCTCGGTACCATATTGTTTGGAATGTTCGGAATCATGCCCATTTTCGCGGAAACCTAAGGTTTTATCCGTCGAAGTACAAGTCTAAATACCAAAACATTTTTATTAAAATACTAAATATTTAATTGAAATTTCTAGACCTATGAAAATTCAAACTCTTTACTAGAGTGATATTGACACTCTGAAGGGCTTCTTCCCAATTTATGTATGTGAAGCGGGCTTACGTTGGTGCGGTAATTGCAATGCCTATCTTTTGCCTGTTGATGCATTAGAGTTATATACCTGAAGGATATTTCGTACTTGGAGAAGCTAGTGATTGTTATTGAGAAAAGCCTACCTGGACACATAAATCAGTACCTACCAAGTTTGAGTGAAGTACTTTTTCAGACAGTTATGACTGGTGCAAGTGTAGGGTTTGTCTCCCCTTTCTCAGAGGAAAAAGCCGCAGAGTTTTGGGAGCAGGATGTCTTTCCGCTTATCGAATCTGGTCGCGTTATTTTGTTTATAGCTAAGGTGAGCGATAAAGTTGTTGGATGTGTCTTGCTTACTCTTCATATGATGCCAAATCAGAAACACCGCTGTGAAGTTGCTAAACTGCTGGTGCACCCATCATACAGACGCAAAGGCATTGCCCGTAAGTTGATGGAAGCTTTATTGGAAGAGGCGGCAATCGAAGCAAAGTCTTTGATTACATTGGATACTCGTAGCGGTGACGCAGCAGAGCCGTTGTATGCTTCTCTTGGATTTCAAGTTGCAGGTATTATACCCGACTATGCCCAGTCGGTGGAAGGGGCCCGTTTAGATAGTACTACCCTAATGTATTTAAAGATTTAGCGGGGCTGGGTATGCCATAGTTTGTCTGAAAGAAACTTGTGGCTATGATGTTATCAAGAGATAAAAAACCGGACCATTTGCAGACCCGGTTTTTTGGAATGAGGAGCGCTTGTTAGCGGTACATAGTTTCCAAGCGGTACTTGATCTGACGGTCACAGTCACCGTTCGGATTGCGTACAACCTCTTCAGCCTTGAAACTCATGATTTCTTTGGCAGGATCACGAACAGTGTCAGCACTGATGTTGCTCTTGAACCACTGAACAACTGCATAATCGCCACCTGCATCTGTAAGGAATGCGAGAGGCTTACCGTTTTCCATAATAGCAAGGCGACCTACGCGTACTGGCTCAACGCTGATCTCACGCTCTTTACCATCGATAGTCAAAAGTTCACGTGACAAACTCATGTAGTTAAAGGAGGACGCAACAGTTCCGGTCCATTTACCCAAAAGACGCTCCCCTTTGTTTTCAACTGAAAGGCATGATTTCTTGAAGTTGGCAATAGAGAGACGCTTTGCAGGCATCTCGATCTGTTCCTTACCTTTTTCCTTGATGGTGTATTGCATTTCATTTGGCCCAGTGCGGTAAACCCGCAGGCTCAAAGGAGAAAACTTCTCTTCTCCCAGTGTACGGGTGAAGAAGTCAAACTGGTTGGCGTCGTTACCACCGGAGTGACGGTAGAGCCAACGCTTTGGCAAACCATTTTCGAAGATAAGCCAGTCACTGGCAACAAGACCCTGAGGTCCACTTTCAGTGTTAACCTGCCATACACCTGTATGGAAAGGAGATTCGGCTTGCGCAATTGCAGGCGCGGTAGCAGCGAGTGTCAGAGCACAGATTGCAGTTTTAACGGTGCGAGAAAAGAGGCCTTTGCCAAAGGCTTTATTCGAAAATGTTAAGCGCATGAATTCGGTATCCATCCTGTTACTTAAACGAGGGTGATGATTATGGTCTTGGCGACTCGGGCGCATGATAAACATGTTCCCTTCTGTCGTGCAACTTAGTGAATTAATTATCGAGAGTTGCGTAGGGCTGGAGCGAAATACTTTGTCTTAGTTTGCTCTAATCCAATACTACTCAGCGGAAGATATTCCGCCTTCCCCTGAGTAGCATTGGAAAAGTTTCTACAGTTCCTAATTCTCGCGAATCGTAAACTATCCGTTTATTGTATTGTCGCTTTGTGCAAACCGGTCAGTTGCCTCCACTAACTTTTCCAGTATTCCGGCTTCTGAGAAAGCATGCCCAGCACCTTCAATCAGATGGAAATGTGCATCAGGCCAAGCTTTGTGCAGCTCATATGCGTAATGGGCAGGGCAGGGCATATCATAACGGCCATGAACGATGGCGCCGGGGATGCCGCGAAGCTTATGAGCATCACGCAGGAGCTGTCCTTCTTCCAGCCATGCGTTGTTATAGAAAAAGTGGTTTTCTATGCGGGCAAAAGCCAGCGCATAGTGATGAGTACTGAACTCACTAATTAAGGTTTCATCCGGTAGCAGGGTGATAGTGGCAGCTTCCCAGCTGGACCATGCTGTTGCAGCGTTGAGTTTTGCTGTTTCATCCTCTCCGGTCAGAATTTTTCTGTATGCCGCAATCATATTGCCCCGCTCAGCCTTGGGTATGGGTGCAACGAACTTTTCCCATCTGTCTGGAAACATCTGTGAAACGCCAAATTGGTAGTACCAGTCAAGTTCTGCTTTTGTCAGAGTATAGACACCGCGCACAATCAGCTCACTTACATGCTCAGGGTATTTTTGCGAATAGGCAAGAGCTAGGGTAGAGCCCCATGACCCACCGAATACTTGCCACTTTTCCGCTCCGATTAGCTTGCGCAGGCGTTCCATATCTTCCACCAGATGCCAAGTGGTGTTGGCCTCCAAACAAGCATGAGGAGTGGACCGACCACAGCCACGTTGGTCAAACAGAACCACTTCGTAATGCTGTGGGTTAAAGAAACGGCGGTAAATTGGTGTTATGCCGCCACCGGGGCCACCGTGCAAGAATACCACTGGTTTCCCGCCTTTCCTACCGCAACGCTCATAGTAAACTTTATGCCCGTCTTCCACTTCAAGCAGGCCAGTCTCGAATGGCTCTATTTCAGGGTAAAGTTTTTCTGTGCTCATCGTGATTGGCCTTTTCGCCTGTGCCTCGTGATAGTTGCTTAGTTCAATAAATAAAGTCCAGTTATCAATGAATGAAAACCTCTACTTAAGAACTAACGTACTTACGTGAAATTACTATAGAATCACAAAACTTAAATCCAGTTTGCGAAAGAGGGGGAGGGAGTTATGGAGATTCAATATCCGTTGATTACGGCGCTCACTGCGGGGGTTCTTGTGACCTACCAGATGCTGTGGGCGCTGATCGTTGCAGGGGCAAGGGGGAGGTTTCGCCAGTCTTTGGGAGAGGCCGATAAAATGGGCTTGGTGAAATATGTCCGCTCTCACGGTAATCTTGCCGAAAACGCTCCAATCATGCTGATTTTGCTTGGTCTTTTAGAAATAGGCGGCACAAGCGCTAGTATTCTGTCCTGGGGGGCTGCGTTGTTCCTGATCGCCCGTGTCATGCACCCCATCGGTGTGTTTTCGCGAAAGCCGGTGAATGTTTACAGGTTTGTAGGTGCTGCCGTGACAATGGTATTGGGCCTGACCGGCGGGGTCATGCTGGTGATGCTGGCTGTAGAGCAGCTGCCCCTCTAGTGAAAAGGGCAGCTACGTGTTTTACTCGGCTGCCAGAAGGTGGCCGGGTTTACCGCCGATGTAACCATCCACCAGTTTGCCGGGGAGCGGCAGCTCTTCCAGTTTGGCGCGGGCGTCCTTACCGCTGATCTTGCCATCCACCAGATCGCGGTAGATGTGGTTGACCGCTAACATGTCGAAGGAATGGGGTGAGATGCGCAGGCGGCCAATACCGTTCTCTTTCAGCTCTTGACTTTCCATTGTGATGGCCTGTACGGAGTGAGACAGGGTCTGGATGCCATTGGCGGCCAGAAACTCCTGATCGTCCAGCGTGTTCACGTCCATTCCATCGGGGTCTTTGTCGCAGACAAACTGGCAGTTGTCTTTATGTAGCTTATGGGCGCGGGCATGATAGCAGCGACCGGAGACAGCTAGGGGAAGACGACCAAAAGAAAACAATTCAATTGTTAGCTCTGGCAGGGCCTCTGCAATAGTTTTTGTGGAAGTAAGTGGCAGTTCAACAGGTGGACACAGGGTTTCCATGCCCCGGTCCATGAGGGCTTTGGCCGCACCTTCATTATAGATATTGAGGAATGGGCCACCCACAAAGGGCGAACCTGCGCGGCGTGCCAGACCGTTGATGTCGTTAACTTCCATCAGCAGGTCCATTTCCGAAAGCGAAGCAATGGATTTGCGGTCACGCACGGTAACAGGTAGAGCCATGGTTGACAGAACGACGGTTTTATCAGCTGCCAGAAGGCGCTCGATTATCTGTGGCCAGACTTTATCGGAAAACGGCATACGCTTGCCACAAATCACTTCACCGATGTAGATACGGTCAAAATCGGTTTCATCGGCCATACGGGCGTAAAAATCCACCAGCTTTTCATTGGGCCAATTGAAAAAATTGGGGCCGAGGGAGAGTTCTATCTTTTTCATTGTCTGCCCTTATCGCCAGATTTTCTTATAGGCACCGGTGGTTTCGCGGCCCCCTTCGGTCATGGTGGCCAGCATAGCGGAAACCTCTTCCTCCGCATTGCCCCCGGCGTCGAGTGCGTCAACGGCAGTTCGGAAGGCCTTAACCACCTGTGATATATAGGCTTTACCACGTTGACGGCCTTCGATTTTGAGAGCTGTCACCCCAGCGGTTCGCAGGCGCGGCAGGAGAGCGGCAGCATTGAGGCTGACTGGGTCCTCAAAGAGGTAGGATGTTTCGCCATTGGCTTTAAACCGGCCCTTGCAAAGGGTTGGATAGCCTGCAGATTCTCCGCTTTCGAACTGGTCAATGGTGAAGCCGCCAAGGCGAGCGCTTAATGTGCCGCCGTTTTCGGCGTAGTCCACATCACCAGGGGGCGAGCACACGCCTGTGAGATTGGGAGACTTTCCAGTGGCATACGAGGAGAGGGCACAGCGCCCTTCTGTCATGACACACAAACCGCCGAAGACGAAAACTTCCGTCTCCACTTTGATTTCCTTATTGAGCTTTTCAATCTCCTCAACGGACATAACACGGGGTAGAACCACGCGGCGCACGTTGAATGTGTCCTGATAGAACTGGATCGCCTCAGGCGTTGCCGCGGCAGCCTGCACTGAAAGATGAAGGCGCAGATCAGGGTGATGCGTGGCGGCATAATCCAGCACGGCAAGGTCGGCAGCGATAATGGCATGGGCACCGGAGGCGGCAACCGCATCAACAGCTTTTGTCCAGATACGGGTATCTCCGGCTCTGGCAAAGGTGTTCACTGCCACTAAGACGTTGGTACCATGTTTTCTCGCAAGCTTTACGCCAGTGTTCAGCTCGCGTTCGGAAAAGTTCAGACCGGGGAAGTTACGGGCGTTGGTTTCATTGCGAAACCCGCAGTAAACGCTGTGTGCGCCGGCTTCCACAGCCGCCTTCAGGGCTGCTGGGGTACCAGCGGGGCAAACCAGCTCCAGTGAGGGTTTACTATTATGAATAGGGGGCATTGGGTTTCCTATGGCTGGAAGACGGGGGAACTCTTTTTAGGTTGCGTCGGGTGCATCCAACCGGCGGCGAAGACTGTCGAGGGTTCTGCTGGTTGCACTGTCCACCTTCTCGCGTAGTGAGCCTTTAAAGCCCAGAAGTTCGGCCGGTGTCAGGTCCGCTTCTTCCATGGTGTTACGTAGGGCAAGAACCGCATCCGTATCGCCTTCAATCACCAGATCTCGGGTAAAAAACACCGCATCGCCATCGTAAGTACCATCCACAAGACCTAGGAGCACAACAAGGGGACCGGAGATGCGGGCGGTGCCCTCCGGCATTTCCTTACGGGTAAACATTTCAACGGTTGCGTGTTCGCCATTGGGAATGAGGCGGAACACATGGGGCACGTCCAACGGATCAATGATGAAGTGGGCGTGACGGTAGGTATCCAGACGCTCAAAAAGGTCAGGCCTTTGGCGGGCGAGCTTGCGCACTGCGCGGGTTAAGATGAATCCCAGAGGAGGTGGGGGAACAAACCGCAGGGCACTTTGAACTAGAGGGGGAAACATGCCCCGATCAGGCTGAAACGACATTTACGCATCTCCTTTAAGAAAACAGGTAGGAGGTGCGGAGGGAGGCATCATTGATAAATATCAAGGCAAGGTAGGGCGAGACCTTCAAAAAGAGGGGATAGCTCCCCATAAGTGACGCTGGGCGAGATCCTTTTAAAACGCCTGTGGAGCGATTGGACGCGTACATGTATAAAAGAAGCCAGCCTGCTTTTGCCGATCTTTCTCAGTTTCTTCAGCATATGCGGGGAAAGGGGCAACTGGTTAATGTGGATGCGCCGGTCTCGCTTAATGTAGAGATGACAGAGGTGCACCGGCGGGTCCTAGCTCAAGGAGGGCCAACTTTACAGTTTAATCGGCCAATCTGGGAAAATGGATTAAGCGGGTCTCTTCCTGTGGTCACTAATATTTTCGGCACTCGAGAGCGTGTAGCCATGGGCCTTGGGTGCAGGGCGGATCAATTGAGCGAACTTGGCGAGTTTATGGCGTACTTGCGCTCCCCCACCCCGCCAAAGGGCCTGAAAGGTTTGTGGGAGGCTATGCCGGTGGCTCAGGCAGCCTATAACGCGCGGCCCAAACGGGTAAAGGCTCCTCGTGATTTTGAAGAGTTGCCGCTCGACCTTTCCCAGCTTCCGGTACAAACCTGCTGGCCGGAGGATGTAGCGCCACTTATCACTTGGGGGATCGTCATCACCCGCCCTCCGGGGGCAGATGATCCTTCCCAATATAATCTTGGCATCTATCGTATTCAGGTAACTGGTAAGACAACCGCCATTTTACGCTGGCTTTCCATGCGCGGCGGTGCGGCGCATCATCGTCTATGGGCGGCAAAAGGCGAGAAAATGCCCGTGGCAGTGGCGATTGGCGCGGATCCAGCAACTATATTATCTGCCGTAATCCCAACACCCTCGCAGGTGACAGAATTAACCCTTGCAGGACTTTTGTCCTCAAAGCGCCCTGAGTTAATGCCGTGCAAGGATATCCCGCTGCATGTACCGGCAAGCAGTGAGATTGTGCTTGAAGGCTACGCTGAACCGTTTGAAACTGCCGAAGAAGGTCCCTATGGGGACCACACCGGTTATTACAACGCGCCGGAGCAGTTTCCCATCTATAATATTTCCCGCATTTCAGCCAGAAAAGACCCTGTTTACATGAGCACCTTTACAGGCCGTGCGCCTGATGAACCTGCTGTACTTTCCGAGGCGATGAATGACGTATTCCTGCCAATTCTCAAGCAACAATTGCCGGAAGTGGAAGACTTGTGGCTGCCGCCGGAGGCTTGTTCCTACCGTATTGCTGTTCTGAAGATCAAAAAGTCTTATGCTGGACAGGCACGGCGGGTGATGATGGGCATGTGGTCGCTGCTTCCCCAGTTCACCATGACCAAGATGATCATCTGTGTGGATGATGATATTAATTGCCGCAGCTGGTCGGATGTTATGTGGGCGGTGGCAACACGTATGGATCCTGCGCGAGATCTCGTTGTGCTGGACCGTACTCCGACGGACAGTCTTGATTTCTCTTCTCCGCTGGAAGGGCTTGGCGGCAAACTTGGGGTTGATGCCACTACCAAGATAGGAAGTGAAACCAGCCGCGAATGGGCGAAGACTATTGTTATGCCGGAAGATATAAAGACCCGTGTGGAAGAACGCTGGGACGAGCTGTTTCCAGCTGGCTTGCAGGGTATGAAATCAGGTGAACGGGACGAAAATAAATAGAAGGTAAGTGGACCCCGTGGTGACGATTGTGATGAATTCCGCACCCTACTGACTTTGCCTAGGCAAAGTACCCAGGCTCTACGGTGTCACTTCGGCCCCCGAGCCGGTTTCCATTTTACAGTATTATAGGCACCCCTTAGGCGAAGAGCATTGCAAACAACCAGATTTGAAGGCAGAGAGATGACAGGAAAACGTATCATTGTTGGTGTTACTGGGGCTTCCGGATCCATTTTGGCCGTTCGTGCGCTGGAAATCCTGCGAGATCTGGGCGTGGAAAGTCATCTGGTGTTATCCTCAGGTGCGGCAGTGACCATTTCCCATGAGCTAGGAGAGAGTGGTGTGGAACAGCTGAACACGCTGGCACATACTGTTTATGATGGTGCAGACATGTCAAGCGCTATCGCCTCTGGTTCCTATCCAATTGACGGAATGCTGATTACACCTTGTTCCATGCGCACGCTTTCAGCGACGGCCTATAGTTTTTCTGATAGCTTGTTGACCCGCGCGGCGGATGTCACCTTAAAAGAACGGCGTAAGCTAGTAGTTGCGCCGCGTGAAGCTCCGCTCCATCAGGGGCATTTGGAAGCCATGCTTAAACTCACGCAAATGGGTGCTGTCATCTGCCCGCCTGTGCCCGCCTTCTATAATGGTGTTACAAAGTTTGAAGCTCAAACTAGGGAGATCGCCGCCCGCTCCATCGCTTGCCTTGGCATCGATCCTAAAGGGGCGTTGAGCCGCTGGAAAGTTGGTTAGCGTGTTCTTTCCAGACGTTTTGTAATTTTCGCTTTAAGAATAACGGGAGCGAAAAAACACTCGTATATGCTGTGGTCACGTCTCACGCTGGTAGTTCTTGGTGAACGCCAATGGCAAGAAAGGCCCAACTAAATGATGACTATTCTTAAAAGCGTTGGTGTAGCTGTTATTCTCATTTTTGGAACCCTATTCGCTGGAGCAACAGTTGCAACAGCGGAAGAGGCTCCGGGTACAATAACCGTGCGGGTCGCCGAATCAGGGAGTTGTGAAATTGAAGTCTCAATCGGCCCCAATGCTCCAAATAATGACATTGTTATGTTAGCTGACATGGACAGGGATGACGCTCGGACCTTTCGAACCTCAAAGCTATGTCATCGTCGTACGGCCACAGCTGATTCTTGTGCTGCCGGATTTACAGAGTGGACTTGTTGTGAAGGCGTTTCAGGTAAAGATACGGTTTGTTTAATACCTTGATGTTGTTGCCTGAGGTGAAACCATGAGTATTTCGAGGCTCTGGTTTGGCGCTGTTGAGGCGAGTGCAATCGTTTGCTTTGTGTTGACCTCTTCAGTATTTGCAAGTGACTATAGTATTGTTGTGCGACATATACAGGAAGGGACTTGCTTAATGGAGGTGAGCCCTGGCGTGGATGCTCCAAACCAAGTTAGAGTTTTTTTGGCCAACTTTTCACAATATTCTGGGAGGTCGTTTGAAGTTAAACGTCTGTGTGTTCGTCGCTCAGAGACCCAAGAGAGTTGTGCAGCAGGAATGACCGAATGGACGTGCTGCGAAACAGATAGTGAACATGAAAGCACCTGTCTTATTCCATGATGGAGGTTGCGGTTTTGAAGGTCATGAATGGGTTCAGTTCTCTACTTTCTGCGGGGAGAGCGTAGAGAACTTTAACACTGAACTTAAAAAAGATTATGATAGGCTTGGGTAATTTGAACGGTCATGATGTGTCCTCACTTGGATACTTCTGCCTTTGCCTGCTCTTTTGTTGTTGGTAATCGTTCAGAGCTGTTGAGCCGAAATCACACGGGAAACGTGGACGTGTGAGTCAAGGGGGTTTAGATGTTACGGGCGCTACTGGTTTATTTATTGTTTTTTTCATTCCTGCCTTATTCTGGTGCTCAACAGGCAAGTGACACATTTGCCCCAGAAGGGGAAAGTGGGACACAAGAAACAAACCTTGTGTCCGCTGAAAACTTCATGGTGGTGACGGCAAATCCATATGCTTCGCAAGCGGGCTTTCAAATGCTTCAGTTGGGCGGGAACTCAATTGATGCAATGGTTGCAGTACAGGCAACATTAGGGTTGGTTGAGCCTCAATCCTCCGGCTTAGGAGGTGGGGGCTTTCTTGTTTATTATGATGCTGTTCACGACAAGCTGACCACTTATGATGGGAGGGAAACAGCACCGCGTACCGCAACGCCAGAGCTATTTTTAAATCCTCAAGGAGAGCCTCTGGAATTCTTTGAGGCTGTTATCGGTGGGCGCTCCGTCGGAGCTCCAGGTCTTGTTCGATTGCTGTATGACACGCATGCCAAGTATGGCAGTCTGCCTTGGGCGAAAGTTTTGGAGCCAGCTATAGGTCTGGCCCGTCAAGGGTTTACAGTATCCCCAAGGCTCCACTCCTTAATAGCCGCAGATGTTGCCAACCTCTCTCGCTATCAGGAGACGCGCGAGTACTTCTTACCTAGTGACTTGCCTTTACAGGTTGGCTCTACACTGAAAAATACCGCTTATGCGAAGACTTTGGAAACTTTGGCAGCTGGTGGGGCAGCTGCATTTTACACGGGGCAGATAGCTGAGGATATTGTCGCTACGGTGCGCGATGCAGAGGTGAACCCCGGCCTTTTGGGCTTGGAGGATCTTGCATCATACCGGGTTATCCAGCGTGCGGCGGTCTGTACACCTTATAAATCCTATGAAATTTGTGGTATGGGGCCCCCCTCCTCAGGTGGTTTGAGTGTTGGCCAAATCATGGGGATTACATCCTCCTTTGATTTGAAAGAGAAGGGAGATAAAGCACCTCAGAGCTGGCGTTTGATTGGAGACGCATCTCGTCTCGCTTTTGCTGACCGGGCGCGCTACATGGCAGATAGTGATTTTGTGCCGATGCCAACAAAGGGATTAACGTCTCCTGGTTATATGGCGGAGCGCGCCAAGTTACTGGCGGGTGAAAAGGCATTGTCTCCGGAACAGGTAGTAGCAGGTACTCCTCCATGGGACCATGCCATGAGGCAGGCTGACGATGAGAGTCTTGAACTTCCATCTACGACCCATTTTGTGATCGTTGATGCTGACGGAAATGTTGTTTCTATGACTTCATCAATCGAAAATGGCTTCGGCTCCCGATTAATGACAAATGGATTTTTGCTCAATAACCAATCGACGGATTTTTCGTTTAGAACTCATCGAAACGGAGTTCCGATTGCCAATAGGGTTGAGCCGGGAAAGCGCGCGCGTTCATCCATGGCACCCACAATTGTCATGCAAGATGATAAGCCTGTGATAGCGATTGGATCTCCCGGAGGAAGCAGGATTATTGGTTATGTTGCCACATCATTGTTAGCAATGTTGGAGTGGGATATGAATATCCAGCAAGCCGTCGAGTTTCCTCATGCAATTAACCGCTTTGGAACCTATGATCTGGAAAAAGGAACCTGGATGGAAGAGCTGAAGGAACCTCTGGAAATGCTTGGCTATGACGTGGATATCAAAGACATGAACTCTGGGCTTCATGGGATTTATATCTCATCGGAAGGGTTGGAAGGAGGTGTTGATCCTCGCCGTGAAGGGGTTGCGCTGGGCCAGTGAGAAAAAGAGCAGCAAGCTGTTTTGAAAATTGGGCTGCGGACGGGTGAAGTACACCTATTGTGTTCTGTTATGATGGAAGCTGTTGGGCAGGTTTTGGTTCAACGAAGTGCTCTCCACCAATCAACCTTGAATGCCCGCGAAATTCCGCAATCTGTTCGCCTAGCTCGTTGGTGATTGACACGTCATAGATGCCTGACCTTTTGCCGAGTGACGTTTCTTTAGCCGATGCTGTCAAGGTGTCTCCAATATGGGCGGGGCTGATGTAGGTAATAGAACAATGTTGGGCTACTGCTTTTTTATTGTAACTATTGCAGGCTAGAGCGAGAGCGCATCCGGCAAAAGTAAAAAGCAGTCCTCCATGACATGTGCCATGGCCGTTTACATGATCTTTTGTAACTTGCATGGTCATTACAGCTTTTCCTGGTCCGATGCTTTGGGTTCGAATGCCCAACATTTTAGTTGCCTGATCATCCGCACCAAAAACCTCAGCTACGCGTTCGGCAATAACTTGTGGGGTCATAATGAAGTCCTAATTCTTGTAAGGCTGGATAAAGTGCTGTGATTATTCGCAATCTGCCTTATTGTAGATAGTCCAGCTCGATCATGATATCGCCTGCGATTTTCTCTAGGTCCGAGATAAGCTGTTCAGCAGAAAGCTTTATAGGCAATATAATAGTTGCAGTTGCTTTAAACATCAATTCCCCGCTCATTGAACCAGGTTCTACACATGAGGTAAGCTCATTGATGCTAACATGGTGGTAGGCTAAAATTCCGGAGATGCGGCTGAGCATGCCCGGTTGATCTTGTCCCAGAATGGAGATTTGAGCCTGAGCGCCCTCAGGGAGAGACTGCTGTTTACCCTCTTCATACAAACTGATTGTGAAACCTTTGTCTTCCAAGCGCAATAAAGCAAGGCGCAGTTGCTTAAGATCCTCCGCATCAATACTGATCCGTAACACGCCTGCAAAGTGACCTCCAAGGCGTACCATTGAACTGTCGATCCAGTTTGCTCCATGCTTTGCTATAATGGCAGAAAGTTCTCCCACTAAACCGGTTCTATCGGGTGCAACGACAGTTAGGATAAGGGACTTCTTCATCATAATACCTCGAAGTATAATCAGTTTCTAATGCATCTTTTCAGAAAGGCGGTGTATATGGAAGAGCGGTACCTCAAATTTCCCGAGTGTTGAAACGTAGCCATTTTTGCTGCATGCGTAAGATAAACAAAAGAATAGTCTTTTGCGAAGAAAACCTCCTTGCGCGGGATCTCTTGCTCGGATAGCTTGCATCTCGTTATTGGACGGCGTCCCGAGACGGACTGAAAGTTATTCTGGTGGTGGCTGACCCAATTCGGGGGCCTAGTCCAGAGCTGTCAGAGGAAATGTGAAAAAGCTACTCAGGATTTTCTGTTTAGTGTGATCATTTTTATCTTCTCTTCCAGACGTCTCCAGCATTGTTGGCTTGCACAAATGTGACTTGTGCGTAGCCTCAAAGTCAAGGAGATGACATGAAACGTATTATATTGACCTCCGCGACCGCAGCTTTGGTTGCGAGCGGCACAGGGGCCAGTGCTCATGGAGGGCATGTGGCTGAAGTTGCCGGCCATGCTCATTGGATTGGTATTGGGTTGGTTGTTGGCGCTGCTGCGCTTGCAGGTGCTGTTGTTTATGCCTCACGCAAGAAACGTAGTTGTGAAGACGAATCTCACCAAGAGATCAAGGGTGAAACTCAACACGGCGACGAGCAGCCAGAGGCAGTGTAATGTTGCAGGGAAACAAGGAAAAACTGGGTATCATGGTCTGCGGTCACGGCAGCCGCAACCGCGGGGCTGTTGGTGAGTTTGCCAGACTGGCGGAGGGGATGCGCGCGCGCTTCCCTCATTTACCGGTGGACTATGGGTATCTGGAGTTTGCCAATCCGGTCATACATTCTGGGCTGGATAACTTGCGCGAGCAGGGCTGTACCCGCATTCTTGCCGTTCCCGGTATGCTGTTTGCGGCTGGTCACGCCAAAAACGATATTCCATCTGTGCTGAACACCTATCAAGCAAAACACTCGGACGTGAAAATCGATTATGGCCGTGAACTGGCAGTGGATATGCGTATGGTACGCGCTGCCGGTGAACGCATTCAGGAAGCCATTGATGCTGCTGAGGGCGATGTAAAGCCTGAAGAAACCTTGCTTATGGTGGTCGGGCGCGGGGCATCTGACCCTGATGCCAACTCTAACGTTTCCAAGGTCACCCGTCTTCTTTGGGAAGGTATGGGCTTTGGCTGGGCGGAGACCTGCTATTCCGGCGTAACGTTCCCCTTGGTAGAACCGGGGCTGGAACATGCGGTCAAGCTTGGCTACAAACGCATTATCGTGTTCCCGTACTTCCTGTTTACGGGCGTTCTGGTCCAGCGCATCTACAACTTTGCAGATGAAGTTGCCGCACGTTATCCGGAAATCCAGTTTATCAAGGCTGGATACCTCAACGATCACCCACAGGTTCTGGACACCATGGAAGAGCGCGTGCGCGAAATTCTTGAAGGTGAAAACACCATGAACTGCCAGTTATGCAAATACCGCGAGCAGGTTCTGGGATTCGAGGCGGAAATCGGGTTGCCGCAGGAAAGTCACCATCACCATGTGGAAGGACTGGGCGATGAGGCCGAGTGCCACTTGTGCGAGACTACCTGTACAGGCGAGTGCGATTCAAAGGGGGCGGTGGATCACCATCACCACCATCACGGGCATAGCCATGATCACGGGCAATCCCACGATCATAGCCATGATCATGACCACCATCATCATCCTTATCCCTATGCGGACCACCCGTTGGGGCCGAAAAGCATGTTGAAGGAAACTGGTAAAAACCAAGGATAGGCACAGGCGATGACCCAATCGGGTTTTAGCTATGAGAAGGACCCGACGGCTATTTACCGCCAGTCCTTCAATACCGTTCGAAGCGAGGCGCGGCTGGATGAACTGCCACTGCCGCTTCACCCGCTGGCAATTCGCCTGATCCACGCATGCGGAATGACAGACATTCCGCAGGATATGGCGTTTTCCGATGATATTCAGCAAGCCGCTTTTTCCGCGCTGGCAAACGGCGCAAAAATTCTCACAGATGTTGAAATGACCGCTCATGGCATCATCCGCCGCTACCTGCCTTGTGAAAATGAGGTCATTTGCACTTTGAATGATCCAGCAGTTCCAGAATTGGCAAAGCGTATCGGCAATACCAGAAGTGCAGCTGCTGTGGAGTTGTGGGAGCCGCACCTTAAAGGGGCGGTGGCCGTCTTCGGCAATGCACCTACGGCTTTGTTTCACCTACTGGACCTGATCGCCCAGGGCTTTCCAAAGCCTGCGGCCATACTTGGTTTCCCAGTCGGTTTTGTGGGGGCGGCTGAATCCAAAGAGGCCTTAGTACAAAGCACGCTCGGTATTCCATTTGTCACGCTGTTGGGGCGGCGCGGGGGCTCAGCAATAGCAGCGGCTGCGGTCAACGCTATGGCCGCGGGCTTGCCGGAAGAAAATACGTATGGGGAGAAAAGTGCATGAGCGCACAAGAGCCGTGGCTGACGATAATTGGCATAGGAGAAGATGGCTGGGAGGGCTTGGCACAGCGCACGAAAGAAACTCTGGACGACGCTTCGGTGGTTTACGGCGGGGCGCGGCACCTCTCGCTTATCCCGGATTTGCGGTGTGAGAAAAAAAACTGGACTTCCCCTTTTGCCAAGGCGGTTGAAGAGTTGATTGCGCAGCGGGGCAAGAAAACCATTGTTCTGGCAACCGGTGATCCTATGTGGTTTGGTGTTGGTTCTACATTGGTGAAGCACTTTGATGCGAGCGAGTTTACCATTTTGCCTCACAGCTCGGCGTTCTCGCTGGCAGCCAGCAAAATGGGTTGGCGCTTACAGGATACGGAATGTATCTCCCTGCATGGCCGTCCGCTGGATAGTCTGCGCCGCTCGCTCTATCCCGGTGCGCGTATTCTGGCACTCACCTCCAATGGCAAAACACCGGAGATTATTGCGGACCTTTTAGTTGATGAGGGCTATGGTGAGAGCCAACTGACGGTTCTTGAGCATCTTGGTGGCCCTTCAGAAAAACTCACCGGCAGTATTGCCGAGACCTATGCCCACAAAGCCACCGATTTGAACACTGTTGCCATTCATGTAAGCGCTGTCTCCAACACGCCTTTGAGACCAAACCTTGCCGGACTGGAGGATGATACTTTCCGCCATGATGGCAAGCTGACCAAGCGCGAGGTGCGAGCGGTTACTCTGGCAAAACTCATGCCGGTTCCCCATCAGCTCCTTTGGGATGTGGGGGCAGGATGCGGTTCCATTGCTATTGAGTGGCTTCGCGCTGCAAAAGGAACTACTGCCATCGGGCTGGAGCCCAACGCCAAGCGGCTGGACATGGCTTGTGTGAACGCACAAAACCTTGGTGTTCCCCATCTTCAACTCGTGGATAAACAGGCCCCTGAAGCGCTGGAGGACCTGCCGGATCCTGATGCCATTTTCATTGGTGGCGGCCTCACAGCACCCAATCAGATTGAGGCTTGCTATGAGCGCTTGAAACCCGGTGGGCGGTTGGTTGCCAATGCGGTGACTTTGGAAGGTGAGCAGGTTCTCATGAGTGCTTGGCAGCGCCTTGGTGGGGAGCTAGGCCGTCTTAACGTCTCGCGCATTTCACCTGTAGGTAGCCTATCTGGATGGCGGCCGTTGATGCAGGTGACACAATGGAATATTAGGAAAAAATGACAGGCACACTTTACGGCATTGGACTTGGCCCCGGAGATCCGGAGTTGTTGACGCTTAAAGCCCACCGGCTCATTACAAATGCGAGCACGATCGCTTATCCATCGGCTATTGATACACCCAGCTTTGCCCGCTCCATTGCAAAGGACTACATTCGCGAGGGCCTGCGGGAAATTCCCATGCCCATGCCTATGAAAACGGACCGTTTTCCGGCCATTGAGGTTTATGAGCGGGCAGCAAAGGAAATTGCTGAAGTTTTACAAACGGGCGAGGACGTGCATGTGCTGTGCGAGGGCGACCCGTTTCTCTATGGCTCCTTTATGTATCTTTATGAACGCCTTGTGGATCGCTTTCCCTGCGAGATTGTACCAGGTGTTTCCTCCATTATGGCCTGCGGTGCCGCACTGGGGCGGCCCACTGCTTCGCGCAATGATGTCCTCACCGTTATTCCCGGCCCGCTTGAGAACGAGCGTATAAAGGATTTGCTTAATGCCAGTGAAGCGACGGTTATTATGAAAGTCGGCCGTCACTTGCCACGGCTCAAAGCGCTGCTGAAAGAGATAGGCCTGAGCGAAAGCGCCGGTTATGTGGAACGCGCTAGCCTGCCGGAAATGAAGGTTCTTCCGCTCTCTGCCGTTGAAGATGCCAAGGCACCATATTTTTCAATGATCTTAATTTATAGGGGGTCCGAAGCATGGTCGCTTCCCCAGCAATTCTTGTCGTAAACCCCGTTGCGCTGCCCGTTGCCCGCAGGATCCAGACAAATCTGGCGGGAAGTCTGGTACACGGGTTCACCAAAGACGGCGGTCAGCCCAACGTGGGCTATGACCAACATTTTTCCAGTGTGAGTGAACGTGTTCAGGAGTTGTTTGAGGCAGGAACTCCGATCATCGGTGTGTGTGCGGCGGGCATATTGATCCGCGCCGTCAGTCCCGTTCTGGATGACAAAATGCGTGAGCCGCCAATGCTGGCTGTTTCTGAAAATGGCGCGAGCGTGGTGCCGCTTCTGGGTGGGCATCACGGGGCCAATGATTTGGCTCGTGAGCTGGCTAATTTTCTGGAAGGACATGCAGCAATAACGACAGCAGGTGATACGGCCTTCGGTCTGGCACTGGATGAGCCACCTCTCGGCTGGAGCCTTGGAAACCCGGAGGATGCCAAAAGCTTCATGGCATCAAGCCTTGCGGGCAAAGCGATAAAGGTGAGTGGGGACATTCCTTGGGTTAAAGAAAGCGGTTTGACACTTTCTGAGCAGGGCGAGCTGGAAATTATTGCCAGTGAAAAAGCTCAAAATGGTAGCGGCTCAAAGCTGGTTTATCATCCGAAAACCCATGTGGTGGGTGTAGGCTGTGCCCGTGGCTGCGCTCTGCAGGAATTGGAAGAGCTGGTGATCGGTGCCCTTGAAAATGCGGGCATTGCTTTAGGCAGCGTTGCCGCCATCACCAGTATTGACCTAAAAGCCGATGAAAGAGCCATCAACCAGCTTGCACAAAAGCTGAGTCTGCCGTTTCGGGTATTTTCAGCAAGTGAACTGGAAGAGCAAACTCCGCGCCTTGCAAACCCGTCTGATGTGGTGTTTGCGGAAGTCAGTTGTCATGGGGTGAGTGAAGGCTCTGCCCTTGCTGCTGTTGGCGGCTCTGGCACGCTTGTTCTGGCAAAGCAAAAGACGAAAAATGCCACCGTTGCCATTGCTAGGGCACCATTACCCTTGAATGCAGAAGAGTTTGGCCGCGCTCGTGGAAGATTGCATGTGATTGGCATTGGACCGGGTAAAGAAAGCTGGCGTGCCCCTGAGGCATCCCGATGGATCAGTGAAGCCGATGAGGTTGTGGGCTATGGTCTTTATCTAGATCTGGTTTCCCACCTAATTGCTGGCAAGGAGCGCCATGCTTTCCCGCTTGGTGCGGAGGAGGATCGGGTCCGTTTTGCACTTGAACAGGCAGCAAAGGGACGCAAAGTGGCGCTGGTTTGCTCTGGCGATTCTGGTATCTATGCCATGGGCGCGCTGGTTTATGAACTGCTGGACCGCTCTGAAGACAACGGCGGTGTGAGTGATGGCGCACGCCGTGTGGAAGTAGCTTCTGCTCCCGGTATATCTGCAATGGTTGCCTTGAGTAATCTGATCGGCGCACCGCTGGGTCATGACTTCTGCGCTATCTCTCTCTCTGACCTTCTCACCCCTTGGGAGACTATTCAGCAACGCCTCAAGGGAGCTGCGGAAGGGGATTTTGTGATCGGGTTTTATAATCCAGTTTCCAAACGCCGCCGCACACAGCTTGCCTATGCGCGGGATCTGCTTCTCCAGCATCGCCCAAAGGATACGCCGGTGGTGCTTGGTTCCAATATTGGGCGGGAAACCCAGTCTATCCGCATCACGACACTTTCAGAACTCAAGGTGGATGATGTGGACATGCTGACAACTGTCATGGTGGGCTGTTCCCAGTCCAGACAGGGCGGCGATGGTGTCTCCTCCAATTTTGTTTATACCCCCCGTGGCTATGCCAAGCGCATTGATGCGCCGCGCGGTGAAAAGAAGGGCAACTGGTAATGACGGTTCATTTTATCGGAGCAGGTCCGGGAGATCCTGAGCTTATAACTGTTCGCGGTCTGAAGCTTATCGAAAAGTGCCCAGTTTGCCTTTATGCGGGCTCGCTTGTTCCCGAAGCAATTGTCAAAGCTGCACCGGATGGGGCGCATGTAGTGGACACTGCCCCGCTGCACCTTGATGAGATTATCGAGGAGATCAAAGCTGCCCACGAAAAGGGGCTGGACGTGGCACGGGTTCATTCGGGCGATCCTTCCATTTACGGGGCAACGGCTGAACAGATGCGCCGCCTTGATGCGTTGGGAATTGATTATGATGTGACCCCCGGTGTGCCTGCATTTGCTGCCGCCGCTGCGGCGCTTAAAACCGAGCTAACGATCCCTGAAATTGCCCAAAGCATCATCATCACTCGCACAGCAATGCAGTCTTCCAGCATGCCAGAGGGGGAGGACCTTGCAACGCTCGGGCAGTCTGGTGCTACACTGGCTATTCACTTGAGCGTGCGTAATCTCGGTGAAATCCACCGCCAGCTTGCCCCGCTCTACGGTGAGGATTGTCCGGTAATTGTGGCTTACCGTGTGGGCTGGCCTGATGAAGCGTTCATACATGGCACTTTGGAGGATATACGCGGCAAGGTCCGCTCGTCAAAGATTACCCGCACGGCCCTGATCTTTGTGGGACCTGCCCTTAAGGCAGGAAAAGAGTTCCGTGACAGCGCCCTTTATGATCCCAACTGCGTACATGTTCTGCGGCCTAAGGCAAAAGAGAAAAGCGTCTAAACCTCAGAAGGTCGTCTGGAAATGATGTGGGCGAAGGAACCCATAATGGTTCCCCGCCGCAGGCCCATGTCTGTGAGAGCGTTGTCTTCCGCATCGCTTGCTGTAAACAGGCGACTTGCTTCGCCCTCGCGGACGATGGAGGCATAATGGAATTCGTGGGCTGAAAGGTCACAGGCCCACGGTAAGGGACTGGCGTTACTAACAGGGTCCGAGATCTGTTTGAGCTTACGGTATCCAATGTGCAACCTGCGTGTTGCAAAGCTTGTTTCCAACGGTAAAAGACCCAGCATCTCGTGGGTTTCCCCGTTTTTATCGATAAGACTTTCACCAAGGGTCATGTAACCGCCGCACTCGCCAAAAATAAAGGTGCCATTATTTGCCGCGCTGTGCACTCCTTGTTTAAAGTTGCCTGCATGGGCCAGTTGCTGGCCGTGAAGCTCGGGGTATCCACCAGGCAGGTAGACGGCATCTACGCCGGTTTCCGGAGCTTCGTTGGCAAGAGGGGAGAAAAAGCTCAAGGTTGCTCCGTGGGCTTGCCAGGTATCTAGTAGGTGCGGGTAGCAAAAGGCGAAAGCAATATCTCTTGCAATTGCGATACGCTGTCCAAAGGGGGGCAGAATATGTGGATCTGGTAGGGATTTGTTCTCCAAAGCAGGAACTGCAACCGGACGGGCCAGTGCCGTTAAAGAACCAAGCTCAATTTGCTTTGCTGCAAGGGTCCCTGCTGTTTCAAGAAACTCTTCCAGATCTTCTCTTTCATTGGCTTGCACCAACCCCAAGTGGCGCTCCGGAACACAAAGCTCCTTTGATTTATAGAGGGCTCCTATAACAGGAATATTGAGTGGAGCCAGAGCACGTCTTAGTAAGTGTTCGTGGCGAGCAGACCCAACTCTGTTGAGGATGATGCCGACAGTTTTCGGTCTCCTGCGGAAACTGCTAAAGCCATGGACCAAGGCTGCTACTGATTGAGCTTGTTTTGAGCAGTCGACAACCAAAACAACAGGAAGACTTAGTTTGTTTGCCAGATCGGCGGCTGAGCCGGTGCCATCGGCAGCGCCGTCGAAAAGTCCCATTGCAGCCTCAATAATAAGCAGTTCTTTGTTGGAACTTTGTTGTGTTGCTAGAGAGGCCAGTAAGAGGTCCGGCATTGCCCAGACATCCAAATTTATGCATGGGCTCCCGCTTGCTTTTGAATGGAAAACCGGATCGATATAATCTGGACCTGACTTAGCGGAGGAGACGGAAACGCCCCGGTTTCGCAGTGCGCGCAACAGCGCGAGGGTCACTGTTGTTTTTCCAGCTCCGGAAGAGGGAGCCGCAATCATAAGGCCTCGCGCGATAGTCATTGTGCCAACTGCTCTATAGTGTCTCCAAGCGGGTTCGGGCTGAGTTCCCGCCCTTTTGAAAGGCCAAGCCAGTCAAGGCCAGCTCGAAGTCGAACAACATCCCCCAAAACCACGAGGGCTGGCGGAACTAATTTCAGTCTTTGAGCATCGAATGCACAGCTGCCAAGGGTTGTTTCACTCACGCTTTGAGTAGGCAAAGATGCATTACAAACGATGGCAACCGGTTCGTGGGCTTTGCGGCCACCAGCAATCAGCTTCTCGCTTATAGAGCCAAGATGTTTCATGGCCATATACATAACGATAACAGGTGAAGACTTCGCTAGGGCATCCCAATCGATTTGATCGGGAGCTACGCCGTTTTGATCATGTCCTGTCAGAAAGGTGACGGTTTGGTTGATACCCCTATGAGTGGCAGGGATTCCAGCATAGGCCAATCCGCCTATTCCTGCGGTTATACCGGGAATAATGCGAAATGGAACATTCGCCTCCACCAGCATGAGAGCTTCTTCTCCTCCCCGTCCGAATACGAACGGGTCTCCACCCTTTAGGCGTAAAACGCGCTTACCTGATTTTGCCAGCTCTATGAGCTTTAAAGAAATGTCTCGTTGTTTGGGGGAGGGCTTGCCGCCCCGCTTTCCTGCGTACTCAATTTGGGCCTCGGGCTTAGCGAATTCCAAAATGCGTTTATCCACGAGAGCGTCGTATACAATGACATCTGCTTGCTGTAATGCGCGTACTGCATGCAACGTGAGGAGTCCGGGGTCTCCAGGGCCAGCGCCCGTAAGCCAGACGCTGCCCTCTAGAAACTGAGGGAAATCATAGAATGAAAGCTGCATTTTTGACTGAACATCGTTTAACTGAGACATGTGGTAATCATACTCTTGCAAATAGACAGCGCCAAGTAAGCTCTTGGGTTAAGGGCTGAAAAAGTGATCATAACTATGTGTATGGGTTCGCACCATGAAATCATGTGGGCTATACTGCGCGGATGACGGGATCAGAGCGAAAAGAACTGCGCAGAGGTTGGACTACGGGCGCTTGCGCGGCGGCGGCGGCTAAATCTTCCTACCAGAAATTGCTATCGGGGGAGTTTGCTGACCCTGTACAAATTACGCTGCCTCGCGGTGAAACTCCTGCCTTTGCTCTGGCTGCCGAAGAGGTGGGGGAAGGATGGGCGAGTTCCTCCATTATCAAGGATGCAGGTGATGATCCTGATGTAACTCACGGGGCGCTGATTACCTCCCGCCTGAAGCTTTTACCCATTGGTTCCGGTTTGCTTTTTAAAGCAGGAAAAGGGGTTGGAACGGTTACAAAGCCGGGGCTGCCCATTCCTGTTGGAGAACCCGCTATAAACCCCAGACCAAGGGAAATCATAGCAAGAGAGTTAGAGGAAATCGCCAAGACCCATAACACGCCACTGGATGTTGAAGTCGAGATCTCCATCGCGGATGGTGAGAAATTGGCACAAAAAACTATGAATCCACGTCTTGGTATTTTGGGGGGACTATCAGTTCTTGGAACTACGGGAATTGTACGGCCTTTTTCTTGTGCTGCGTGGATTGCCTCCATCCACCGGGGTGTGGATGTTGCTCGGGCTACCGGTCAGCAGATGGTGGCAGCTGCCACAGGGGCAACATCGGAAGATGCATTGAAGGGGGTATACCCAGACTTACCTGAAAGCGCCTACTTGGATATGGGGGATTTTGCAGGTGGTTTGCTAAAATACTTGCGTGCTCACCCTGTTCCGAAGTTGGTGCTGGCTGGAGGGCCTGCAAAGCTTGTGAAGCTGGCTCAAGGCGCGATGGATCTGCACTCGGCCCGAAGTGGGGTTGATTTTCAACGGCTAGCCCAGATGCTTGACTGTTCGTCTGTATCTGAGGAATTCCATACTCAGGTGAGCTCCGCAAATACTGTAAAGCAGGTTCTGGAGCTTTGTCAGGACCATGAAGTTACCTTCGGTGAATATATTGCGCTGGCAGCACAGAAAGCTGCACTTGAAATTCTGCGCGGAGCTCCTGTGAATTTGGAGATTTTTGTCATTGATCGGCAAGGAAATCGTATTGGGCACGCCCCCTTTTTTCCTTAAAAGCACAATCATTGGGACTGGATTATAAAATATGAAGAAGAACCTCCTTTTGTTAGCTGGTACACAGGATGCTACTCAAATTGCAATGTCCCTTTCGAAGCATCGAAAGATAAATGTAATTGCATCTCTTGCTGGCATAACGCGTACCCCATCTCAATTAGCCGTGCCAACACGTTCGGGTGGTTTTGGGGGCGTTAATGGGCTTCGTACGTTTATTACACAAAACAAGATTGATGGGATTATCGATGCAACACATCCATTTGCCCGGCAAATGAGTGAGAACGCTGCAGAAGTAGCAGGGTTGGAGAACGTACCTCTGCTTCGATATGAGCGGCCCTCTTGGAAGCCGCAGGCAGGAGATAAGTGGCATGAAGTGGAAAGTCTGGAAGCCGCTCTCGCAATGCTCCCTTCTAATAGAAAGTTTTTTGCAGCTATTGGCCGTAAGGAGGTGGAGGTCCTTAACCAACGTAAAGACTTATGGTTCTTAATGCGAATGATTGAGCAACCGGATCCTGATGTGGTCCTGCCCGACGGTAAACTTTTGATATCCCGCCCAAGCCGCAATGTTGACGCAGAAATTGATATGCTGCGCTATTATCAGGTAGATGCAGTTCTTTGCAAAAATAGTGGAGGTAAAGGAGCTGCAGCTAAGTTAGAGGCAGCCCGTGTACTGAGCCTTCCAGTCTACATGATTCAGCGACCCAATCTGCCTCCAGCTGAGATTGCAATAAATACAAAAAGCGTTGAACGTTGGGTTCATAATCGGGTTCTATGATCACCGTTTGATGAAACTCATGCGTTCGAAAACACCATCTTTGGCAATGACCAAATGATAAATGGAACCCAAAATATGAAGAGCAACCAAGGCGCACAAAATTAAACCCAGTGCTTCATGATAATCGAACAAGGTACTTGCGATTTCCCGATTCTTGCTGGCAATTGAAGGGAGTGTGAATAGTCCGAAAATATTAATTTTCGCGCCATATGCAGACGTTGCATACCAACCCAGTAACGGGTTGGCGATTAATATGAAATACAGTGCGGACTGTGTAAGCTGTGCAAGAGCTTTTTGCCAAAATGGAATGGAAGCAGGAAGTGGTGGAGGCACATCAAACACTCTGTAAATCAGACGTATTGCTGTAAAAAAGAGCAGGAAAACCCCTACCGACCGGTGAAAATCGAATAGTGCATTTTGCGTGGGGCCACTTTCCATGTACGCCATGGCAATGCCGGCGGGTACCATTAAAAAAACAGCAATGACTGTAATCCAGTGAAACCATTTATGAGGGGAAGAATAGGGAGTTAGCTGTGCTGCGCGTTCTTCGGAGCGGTGCTGTACTTTCGACCTGTGATCACTCATTGAGTATCCCCCTTGAAACCTAGCCTCGACAGGCTCCTCTTGCTCGGCTACCACTAGATTAACCCACGGAATGGGTGCTTGGAAAACTATCTGATGTCAGGGGGTCTCCCTATGAACCTAGTAGAGTCTTCTCGTCGTCTCATTAGTGGCTCTATGCCTGTGGAAGTGTGGCGAGAGATTTTGAAGGCCCGAGCAGGTAACCGAAACTATGAAGTTGGCGGGTACCCTTCAATATTCAATAAGCTTTGTGGGTCGAAACAGCAAACGCTAGTGGGTCAACTGGGGCAATCTGTAGATGGTAGAATAGCAACTGAGGCGGGGCACTCCTTTTATATTAATTGCCCCGAGGCACTAGATCATCTGCACTGCTTGAGGGCATTATGTGATGGTGTTGTTATTGGTGTAAGCACCGCGATCTGTGACAATCCGCAGCTTACTGTCCGTCGGGTTGAGGGAAAAAGCCCTGCAAAAATCATCATTGACCCAAAGGGGCGCCTGCCGTTCGAGACAAAGTTACTTCATGATGCAACAGTGCGGCGTATTGTGGTGACGGGTCAGAATGTGGATATAAACCTACCTGATGGTGTTGAACATATTACGGTGGCAACCAATGGGGACGGGGTCATTAGCTGCGGTGATATTTGCCATGCTTTGGGCGAGTTTCGCAATATTCTTATAGAAGGGGGGGCTTGGACACTCTCTCGGTTTCTCAGTGAAGGATTATTGGACCACCTTCACCTGATGGTGGCTCCATTGATTATTGGTGCTGGACCTTCGGGCATTAAATTACCACCTATTGAAAAGCTGGATGATGCCATGCGCCCAAAGGCGAATTGGTTTCATTTGGGGTGTGATGTACTGTTGGACTTGGACCTAGACTAACTGTGATAAGGGATGGTCATTCCTCTTGGGTCCGTATTCCTTATATTGAGTAAAATAATCAAGTTTATTGTGCTAAATTGTAACTTTTCAATCGATACAATAGGCATAATATGCTCTAATAATAAAGAATATTGAAATATTATAATATACATTTAAAATATATAATCTAAAGTATAAGTGCGTTGGCGGATGTAGTTTGGCAAGGATATGAACTTCAAGCTCTACAATTAGTAATGCTTGGAAATTCTAGACGGATAAAAAGAAATTTAATTAAATAAGGGATTAAAATGATAAATCGGCACATTCGCCCCGACGGAACTCATAATGAAGCACAATTAATTCAAGAGGGCAGCGATGCCCCATATAGCACTTCTACCCCCTATAGCATCGAAGCTGGAGACACGTTTAGTGGCAGCTTAAGTAGTTCTGGGGATCGTGATGCCATTGCTATCGAGATGGAAGCTGGCAAAACTTATACGATCTCTATGGAAGGGTACGGCAGTGATGCTGTGAGTGATACCTATCTGTATCTTTACAGCCCGAGTGGGCAGCAGGTTGCTGAAGATGATGATGGTGGATCAGGCCGAAACTCTGTGATTGAATACACAGCGACGGAATCTGGCACTTTCTATATTGGCGCAAGTTCCTACAACACGTCTTACTCTGGAGATTATACTGTCTCCGTGACAGCCGAGGGGGACACGGATCCTGTAGATCCAACAGACCCAGTTGATCCTAATGCCTTTACAAATGATCAAATTGCGGATCAGTTGACGGATGGTTATTGGGAATCAAACGGCCGTTCAGGACGTTCTTTCGATGTGGAAGCTGGTGATACAATCACCGTAAATATCAATGCACTGAATAGCAGTGGTCAGTATCTGGCGACAGAGGCCCTGAATGCTTGGAGCATGGTTACAGGTATTAATTTTCAGGCTGTAAACGGGTCCGCCCAAATCACGTTTGATGACAGTGACAGTGGTGCCTACTCAACTTCAGAAGTTTCAGGAAGCACAATTACGTCTTCCTTTGTGAACGTTTCCACCAGCTGGCTAAATTCACAGGGTACAACTCTGGATAGTTATTCTTTCCAGACTTATGTACACGAAATCGGTCACGCCATGGGTCTTGGCCATGCGGGTAACTATAACGGTTCTGCCGACTATGGAGTAGATAACCACTATTCCAACGATTCGTGGCAGGGTTCGGTCATGTCTTACTTCTCGCAGAATGAAAACACTGCCGTTGATGCCAGCTACGCATATCTGGCAACTCCAATGATTGCTGATATTTTGGCAATGCAGGAACTCTACGGCACAGCAACAGATCTGCGAATCGGAAATACCGTTTATGGAGAGAACTCTACCGCAGGTGGGTATTATGACGATATTGTGGATCTGAACCCAGCTGCTTACACCATCATTGATAATGGCGGCGTAGATACTATTGATTACAGCTCTGTGCGGGCAGATCAGGTTATTTCCCTTGAAGAAGAGACCTATTCTAGTGTCAATGGCTTGACCGGTAACCTTGCTATCGCTCGTGATACCGTGATTGAGAACGCGATTGCCGGTAGTGGTGATGACATTCTCATCGGTAATGCTGCCGACAACATTCTTGAAGGTGGCAGTGGCTCAGATACTTTTGTGTTTAATGCCAACGCTGGTGATGATGAGATCGTTGACTTTACTGATGGTCTTGATTTCATCGAGTTTGAAAGCGGTGCATCTTCATTCGCTGATCTGACAATCACTGACGAAGGATCTGACGCTTTGATTTCCTTTGATAGCGGTTCTATCCTGCTAACAGATGTGGATGCTGCAGTGCTCGGCACTAATGACTTCATGTTTGCCTAAGGCTTTAAGTAATTGCAGGGCAGATTATCTGCCCTGCTTGTCTTTACGTCTTTTATATAAGCCTCAGCTTGGTTCGGGCGGAAACGCGGCAAAGTCAACATGACCGACTGATAGCTGGCTCTCTCCGCGATTAATCATGGTTATGCGCGCATCTTGCCAATGGTGAACTTTGTCTACAGGCAAGCCTGCCAGTTGTGCAGCTTGGGCCCATCCCAGTACTAGTTCTTTTTGAAGCTCTTTCTCTCCCTTTTGACAGAGCCAATCAGAGAAGCCTTCAATTATTCGAAACCCTGCGGCCTCGAGAGTATTCATTGCGTAGGAGTTAGCCTCTTTTCCCAGTGCCGGCCCGAAGCCCTTGTCCAGTTTCTGGCTTAAATGGAACGCTTTAATAATTTCATCATCTTTAGGGTGTGCAGGGGACAAGGCCACTCGCCCATCAAAACTCAAGGCTGCGTAAAAAGGCAGGGAGTTGTGCACCAGAGTGGCAGTAAGCTTATCTATCCATTTAGCACTCGTTAAATCCAGAAGAGCTGAGGTGGTAACGGCTGAATGTTGCTGGAACTTGTCAAAGGCCTCGTCCGTGTTCAGGTCCATCTCAAGTATGTGTAGGTGAAGCTGCCCTCCCTCTTTCACGAGTTCGGCTTGGTTGACCCGCAGCTCTTCGAGAAGAGCACGGTCATTGTCTAATAGGGTCCAGTCTTGTGCTTCTGAAATTTCAGGTGCCAGAGCTGCAACAGTCGCTCCGGTCCCCGCGCCCAAGTCTAAAAGCTTTAAAGGAGTGCCTGCGGGAGATACTTTTTCCATGTGGGTTAAAAAGGTTGCTTCTACCGTTTTGTTGCGGGCTCTCAAATCAATGTCGTGGCGTAATCTAAGCCATTCCCTAGAAAATTTATTCATTGACGTCCTCCAGTATGGCGGCCAGACTTTGTGCAGAGTTTTTCCAACTAGGCAGTAACTTGACAGAGTCCCTAGCCTTTTTTGCCATGGCTTGGCGTGCTTTGGGTTCCTGAATCAAAAAACGTAAAGAGCTGATAAGTTCACTGGAATTGTTTGGAGCTACATAGATATAGGACCCTAACGGTAGCGTATCTTTGACTGCTCCCTCTCCACTAGCAATAATCGGCAGCTCGTGCGCAAGAGCTTCCGTAAACGCCATCCCATATCCCTCATAAAAGCTGGGTAACACGAAGATGTCGGCATTTTGGTAAAAGCTGGTAAGTTCTTTGTGAGGAACAACACCATGTATAGTTATTTTGCGTTCCAATGAGAACTGATGAATGGCTTTGATGACCTTATCCGTATAGGACCTGTCAAAAGCTGTCTCTCCAACAAGATCCAGTCTCCAATTAAGGCTACTCAGTCCTTTTAGGGCCTCTAGGAGAAGTAATTGCCCCTTTCGCGGTATCAAGGAGGCCACACACAATAGGCGGATGCAACCGCGCTTTTTTAGAGGTTTTGTGTGCTGTGCTGGCCTATCCGTGCCGGGAAGTACAACATGGATTTTGCTTGAAGGAATGGAAAAGGCATCTACTAGTGTTTGTGCAGTTTGAGGGCTGGTTACAATAATATGGCGCACATTCCGGAGTGTTGCCTGTTCAAGTCCTCGCAGTGCCTCTGATACTGGGGGGGATAGGCCTGTCTCCATGAATAAAGGGTGGTGAACAAGAGCCAACATGCGAAGTCGCTCTTTGTTTTCCTTGGCAACTTTTGGCAATACGCCGAAAGCTAGGCCATCTACCAGCACAAGACTACCAGAGGCAAGAGAACTAAAAATAGTTTTGGCTTTGTTTCTGTCCTCCAGTTCACAAAAAGGGTAGTTACCTTGAAGAGGAAGGTGCTCAACTTTCCAGCCCAGCCCCTTCAAACCCGCAATCATACGGCGGTTGTAGTGGTACCCGCCACTGGCACTTTCGATATTACCGGGAATTGCAAAATAGAGATTTCGTTCATTTTGCATTGGGCGTTGAAAAGTTTATTGGAGCCTCGAAAGACGCCTTGGCGTTGCGAGATTCTTCAATGGTTACTCGTAGTCTGGAGAGTTCTTCTGGAGGGCGGCCAAGTTGATGAAGGTTAATGGCACCATTGATAGACTGGAAAATATACCCGCATAAAAACTCTGTAGTGGTATTTTTGCCGGAAAACTGCGGTAAGTCATCAAGGTTTTTATAGTTCAAGGGAGCTATGATGTTATGTAAAACTGTCTTCGCCCGATCAAAATCTGCAACAACACCATACTGGTCAAGCTCTTTTGCAATAACAGTCACATAGATTTCCAATGTTGCGCCGTGCAAAGCTTGAGCAGGACCAAAAAGCTCACCTTTGAAGCTATGAGCGATCATCATGTGGTCATGGACTTCTATTGAGTACATTCTGTGCCCTCTCTATTATAGGGAGTATAGGAGATTGGTTGAAAAACAATGTCCAGCTTTCCAGACAGAACTGAACTGATCTTTTGAGGGACCTCATCAAAGTATAGTGCAGGTGCCAGTAATATATCGAGAGCAGGATCTTTCAGCAGTGTCATCGCGTTCATGAGGCGCTGCCGTCTTGTTCGCCTAGACCGCATGGGAAGGGCGACGCTCCCAACTTGGGAAGAGAAAATTTTCAACCGCTTTGAGTGGAATGATTGACCAAGTGGAACTTCGGGTTTGAGCGCTCCAAACCAAGAGCATTCTACTATAAGAGCTTCCTGACCTGCTAGAATAAGTGCGTGCTCCAGCCCTGCGGCACTGGCACTGCAATGAAAGACCAGATCCTGATCTTTTAGGGGTGTTCGTTCATCCGCAAATGAACATCCAAGTGCTTTTGCGTATTTTTCCCGAGTAGGTTTTATGTCGATGAGTGTGACATTAGCCCCCACGTTGGATGCACAGAGGTAGGCAATCAAACATCCGATTGTACCGGCGCCAACAATTGCGATGTTTGTGGCGGGTAACGGCTGGGCATCCCAAACTGCGTTGAGTGCAGTTTCCATATTCGCTGCAAGTGTTGCCCGAAGTGGAGGGACTTGAGTGGGGACAGGGATGAATTGATCTGGTGTTAGAGCCACGTGCTCCTGATGGGGGTGGAGTGCAAATACATATGCGTGATCTGAGGCGCTAGGGTTGGTAAGGATTGGCTGTGCAACGAGGCTGTATCCATATTTTACAGGGAATGGAAAGTTTCCTGCCTGAAACGGTGCCCGCATCCGTTCATATTCGCTTTCTGGAATCATCCCGTTATAAACCAGAGCTTCGGTTCCAGTACTTATGCCACTTGCTACCGTTTTTAACTGAATACAGTTACCAGAATCTTCGCTAAGCTTTTCACTAAATATTTCAAGTGTTTGATTTCTTGTATACCAAAGTGATCGAGTCGTACGTGATGGGAATACTGTCTTTGTCACTGGAAAATACTTTCGTAGTCACTTTAGTGAAAGGTCACAGATTGAAGATAGGATGATTTTCACTAGGGCTTCAAACAGTCATATTTAAGGAAGATCATGACTAAAAAGGCGAGGTATCTCCCTGAATTTCTCTTAAAGCTTTCAAGCCTTTTGCAGTTTGGTGCTGGCTCCGATGAGGATGTAGTTTTGTCACGCAGGCGCTGGGTGTTTGGAAGCCTCGTAAGTTTGACTATAATTGTGTTGATTACTCTAATGTTTTCGACATTGGAGAGTGAAGGCTTCTCATTTATAAAACTTTTAATGATTGGCAGCTTTACGCTTACCCTTCCATGGATCGTGATTGGCTTTTGGCATGCTGTTTTGGGTTTATGGCTCATGCTTTTTCATCATCATCCCGAGCAAAGTGTGTGTCCGATCCAGATGGGAGATGAAACAACGATTCTAAAACCTTTAGGTACGGCTTTACTTTCGTGCGTGCGGAATGAAGAGTTTACTGAAGTTGCAAAAAAGCTTGAGGCAATGCTGATAGACCTGAGACAGGAAGGTTGTCTCTATGGCTATTCTCTTTATGTGCTAAGCGACAGCTCTGAGCCAGATATCTTGCTTCAAGAAAAAGAGCTTGTGAATGAGCTAAAAGAACGTTGGGCGGGGCAGGCGGTTATAACCTATCGTCACAGACCCGATAATACCGGCTTTAAGGCAGGAAATATTCAGGACTTTTGCCGGAGGTGGGGCCACAGGCACGAATTTGCCGTTACATTAGATGCGGATAGTTTTATGTCTGCAGCTACTTTGAGAAGTCTTACTCATAAGATGATGGCCAACCCTCGGTTGGGAATATTGCAAACTCTGGCGGTTGGCCTTTCAAGTAGAAGTCTGTTTACGCGTGCTTTTCAATGGGGAATGCGCCTTGGTATGCATTCCTATTCTCTTGGAACAGCATGGTGGCAAGGCCCATGTGGTCCATATTGGGGGCACAACGCCATATTGCGTTTAAAACCATTTATGGAACACTGCTTTCTACCGGAGATTGGAGGTAATGGACCGCTATCTGGTCCTGTCTTAAGCCATGATCAACTTGAAGCAACCCTTATGTCTCGCGGTGGGTATGATGTTCGCGTATGGACAGCTGAAGGGGGGAGTTACGAAGAAAATCCCACCAACCTGCTTGGATTTATAGATAGAGATTTACGGTGGTGCCACGGAAACCTACAGTACTTGAAGCTACTTGGCTTGCCTAGTCTTAAGCCTATTGGTCGACTGCAACTTGTTCTGGCAATTTTAATGTTCACTTGCTCGCCCGCATGGATTTTATTTTTGGCTTTGGGTGCTGTCTCGCCCTATGTTACGTCCCAGCCAATTCACTATAATCCTTTGTTTGGAACAATCGTGTTCATCAGTGTGATGACTATGGTTTTTTCTCCCATACTCAGCTCCTTGATTTTTGTGGCAAGCAAAAAGGAACAACGAAAAGCGTTTGGAGGTGGGGTTCGATTTATTTCGAGCGCATTTACGCAAATTCTCTTTTCCTCAATGCTTGCGCCGATTATGGCCGTGGCTCACACCGTTTTTATTACGACTTTGATTTTTGGTGGGAAGTGTGGGTGGAGGGGCCAAGTTAGATCAATCGTTTCACTTTCCTGGGGGAAGTCGATAGTCAAGTTCTGGCCGCAGTTTTTATTTGGTGTGCTTGGTAGCGGATGGGCTCTTTCAAATGGTCTTTGGCAGTTTTGGCCTCTTATTCCAATAATTGCTGGCCCCTTGCTTGTTGTGCCGTTTGCAGTTTTTACAAGCTCCCCAATGATTGGGAGCTGGGTTACGCGTTGGGCACTTTGGCGAATTCCGGAGGAAAGCGACCCACCAGTAGAAATAGAAGGTTTGAGCTCTATTGGGGATATGGGGATGTCGTTGGAGTTACCGGATGAGCCGCAAAGTCGGAAGGCGGTTTAGAGCACTTTGCGTTCATTTGCGTTCACGCTCTGCACTCTAACTTATTTAGTTTGAGCTAAAGCAATGAGGCGCAACGCTGAATCGATTGGGGATTCCCAATCAGGTTGATTTGTGATTCACTCCTTTTAGGGAGGAGATCACATGGGCCGGCCACTTTCACTTGATTTACGCCTTCGCTTTAAAAGGCTCATTTTATCCGGGATGAGCGGGCGTGAAGCAGCACGCCGCCTGCTGATCTCTCCAGCATCAGGATCTCGCTTGGCCCGTAAAGTTCGGGAGGGGCAGAGTTTAATCCCGGTCAGGACAGGGCGCCCAAAGGGAGGCGGAAAATTGGAGCCCTACCTCTCCTTCTTGCGCGAGCTGGTCAATCAAGACGGAGATATCACGTTGATGGAGTTATGTGATGCACTTTTCATGGCTGAGGGAGTGAGGGTTCACCATACTTCCGTCTCCAAGGCTTTGCGCCGTCTTGGCTACACCTATAAAAAAAATCGTTGGTGGCAACCGAGCGTGGCAAACTCCATGTACAAAATGCCAGAGATGAATGGCGCCACACCCGTCAGCCTATAATGCGTGATCTGCCTGAGAGACTGGTGTTTCTCGATGAAACCAGTGTTAAAACGAATTTAACCCGGCTGCGAGGCCGAGCCTTTAAAGGGGAACGAGCCCTTGACACAGCGCCGTTTGGACGCTGGCAGAACCAGACCTTTATCGCCGGTTTGACCCACGAGGGACTCATTGCGCCCTGGGTTCTGGACGGGGCCATGAATGGCAAGGCATTCACCACTTATATCACGACACAACTGGCTCCATGCTTGCACCCTAAAACGGTGGTCATTCTGGATAACCTGTCCACACACAAAGTTCCAGAAGCCGCAAGGGCCCTCAGACAAAGCGGGTGTTGGTTCCTTTTTCTGCCGCCCTATTCTCCTGATCTCAATCCTATCGAAATGGCGTTTTCCAAGCTCAAAGCACACCTACGCAGAATGAAAGCCAGAACCTTTGAGACCTTGATAAAGGCTCTGGGTGACATATGCGATCTGTTCACACCCCAAGAGTGTTGGAATTACTTCAAGGCAGCTGGATATGTTTCAGTATAAAGGCTCAAGACTATAATTCTTGCCGTTTGATTGAACTCAATCAAACGGAATGCGCTCTAAAGCTGCCTAGCTCTGCCACTGGTTTGCTTCCAAGGTAAAGATTTATAGAATTTTGCCAAGTATGCCACCCCAATCAAGCCGAGGAAACCGATGAGGTTTGCTGTAATTGTTGCCAGTATATTTGCAGGAAAGCCAAACAGCGTGTCACGCGCAATCGCAATCAACTGGGCCAGAAACAAACTGGCAAGAAAAACTGCGAGAGACTGCTGCCCAACTCTCTGAATAATCAGAACGACTTTGCCCCATAATCCACTGGATATCAGACGGTTTCCGGCAATCCCTACCGCCATCCAGCTAAGGTAGGCTAAGCATAGGAAGTGTATGTACCGAAAGATGCCAAATTCTGTTTTGGCCGTTAACGGACTAATGGTGCGAGCCATCTCCAGAAAATCTGGATAATGTCGGAAAATTCTAAAATATGAAAAAGGGACCGCTGCGAATACCAAAATAAGGCATAGCGCTAACAATCTAGGGGAGCGAACAGGGGGTGGAATCCAACCTCTCATCCAGGCAAATCCAGTAAAAAACAATAGCTGCCAGCCAAAGGGGTTAAAGAACCAGGGGCGGTCCGACCATGGCTCGGCAGGTAGATCAAGGAAGTGAAGGTTTGCCAGCATCCAAAGAGCAAGACAGAGGAATATAGCCCCCTTGTTTCCCGCTTTATCATGGGTGATGATAACGAGGGGCATGAGGAGCAGAATGACCATATACATGGGCAAAATGTCAAAATAGTTGGGTACATAGGAAAGGCTTAGAAGTCCGGGAAGGTTAAAAATAGGGTCTTGAAAAAAGTTCCATAGATTGAGGCGTCCAACATAATCAAACTCGACCCAGCCGTTGATCTGGATGAACGCTAAAAGACCAGCCAATGCGAGAAACAGGCAAATGTGCGACCAGTAAATTTGCCAGACCCGGTGAGAGACACGCATGCATCCTAAAGCGTACCCTCGCTTCTCAAAAACACCTCCAAACGCGATTGCAGAAGCCATGCCTGAGCAAAAAACGAATATTTCGGTTGCGTCGGAGAAGCCAAAGCGGGCGGGAATCCATAGTGTCCAGTCATTATTGGGAAGGTGTGCGATAAAGATGACAAACATCGCGATACCACGAAAGAAGTCCAATCGCGGGTCACGTTGGCGGGCGACAGAGGATACTGTGGGAGCGTGGGGAGAAAGCTGATTCACCGTTGGAGCAATTCCTTTCAAATAACCTAAACACCAACTGACGAAATTTATAGTAGAATTACCTGTCTGCTAACCTAGTTTCTCTCGAAGTGTTTCATCCTGCATTATGCTGGATGCATGAGACATGCGTTCTGCCAAAGTAAAGCGACTTTCGGCATATCGGTCTGAAGTGGAGCGCAGTTTTTTACGTTCATTCAATAGGGATTTTGCTTCCAAAGAGAGACCCGACCTCAACGCCGCTTCAATTGTGAGCCGTTCAAAAACGTCCCTTTGAGCGTGGCTTCCACCAATATCAATCAGTGTTGTGCGGGCGTGCATTAAATTATGGTAGGCAGAAAAGTAATTGCCATCCCGATACGCTGCCAAGCCTGTTGCAATTGGTAATCCAGTAGAAGCGGTAATTTGCGCCATATCCGTTTTGTCGTGCTTGGCGGTGTAAGCCATTCGAGCGGTTAGGCTACTGGCACTTTTGAGGTGATTAGCTCCTAGTAAACACATCATGTAATGCAAATCTGCAAAAACATTACAGGCATCATCGATACGGTTCTCAGAGAAAACCGCGAGTTCCTCCCAGCGGTTTCCTGTAGGTACACCCGCGATTTCAAGGCGTACCAAGAGAGAGGCCGCATTGGAAATATCACGATAGTCATCTGTCTTATCTATGCGAACTCGTTCGTCATAGAGGTCCAAGACTCTGTCATTATCGTTATTGTCTAGGTACATGAGGGCCTGATGCCACCAAACGTGGTATCCAAAGTTATTGCAGTGTATCCAGCTGTTTCGGTGGGTATCCAGCCATTTAATACCTTCAGAGGGCTTTCCAGTCATATCATAAACATGCGCAACGGCGTGCAGCCCCCAAGCGTCATCGGGTGCAACTTCAACGGCTTCGCGGCCCATATGCTCGGCGAGCAAATAGTCTCCTGTTTCTTCAAGGGTAAACGCATAACACCCTTTTACGTACCCCCATGCAGGATGGTTTTGGTCATAGGAAGGCAACGCTTGTTCAATGGATTGCCGCATTTTGCTTGGCTGACCTAGAACAAACCTGATGGCGTGCACCATTTTCAAAAGTAGGGCATCGCGGGGGAAATCTTTGAGGCATATGTCGAGCCTGTCAGCAGCCCCGCTGGGATGGCCTTGGAGCCAGTCTCTCAATGCCGCTATATAGCAAGTTTCGCGGTCTGTGAGGGCTTCTTCTTTTGCTGCCTTTTCCGCATTTTGCAATGACAGACTGGCGACTTCTATGAGTTCTTTACGGGCGAGGAGCAGGTTAAAGAAGCCAAGAGTAGCATGGCCCAAAGCGAAAGTAACAGGGGGCTGGAGTGTGGCTGTCATATGTTGAGGCGTTTTAGAGCTATGTGCCAGAAAGGCCAATATAGTTTTATTCCAAGAGCTTAAGCGGCTTTTGTCAGATATGGTAAGTTGATAACCAAACTGATCAGTGTAACGCATTTCTAACCCTTTCTTGGGTTGATGCCCTCATCGCTCTGGAAAATGCCAGTCGATGCCTAAAACTTGAACCATAAGTACAAAGAGTACCCTTTGCTTTTGGGGTATCCCTTTTCTTCTATTAATTTCTTTGGTTTTAATAAACGTCAAGTAAAGTAATATTGAATAGTTCTTTCAAAGTAATCTATTTAAAATTCAGTAAGTGGTAATATTGCAAATTATATAGGTAGATATTTTATATTATTTGCATAACCGGAATGATAATTTTAAAAAAGTTTCATTTTAGAGTTGCTATGGTGAAACTGGCTCTGAACTGGAGACTTGGATTTGAGGTACAAATATCACTTTTATCGCGTATTCTTGGCAGCTCTTATTGTTGTAATGTATTTGGGTGAGGGTGCTAAAGCACAAAATGATTTGGATCGTCAGCCCGGGTGGCGTGTTATAAAGTCGTCAATGCAGTTCAACGATCTTCTTCTTGAGTTGAGAAATGCCGTGGCCCAAGAAGATATGCATATTGTCACGCAGGCGAGCGCCTCTATGGGAGCTGAAAAACAAGGGGCTACGATACCAGGGAATTATGTAATAGGCGTTTTCCGCAATGACTTTGCTCTAAGGGTTCTCAAGACCTCATTAGCGGCTGGAATCGAGGCGCCCATTCGCTTTTATGTAACCGAAAATTTAAATGGTACAGGGACGTTAAGCTGGAAGCCCCCGAGCTATGTTTTCTCACCCTATATTAGAAATAGCGGGGGAGCGGAACTGGAAGCGGTTGCAGAAGAGTTGGACCAGATTTTTCAAAGTATTGCGGATAGAGCAACTCAAACTGGGAAATAGCTTACTGCGTGAATTCATTGGCTATCAGTGAAACTTTAGAGCCTGTTGTCATAGCTTTGCCTGTCGATTTTGCAGGCAAGGATTGTGAAAGAGTTTCTGGTTAACGCTTTTTGCGCTTCGGTTCGTAGTGTAGATGCATCTTGGATGCGGGCACCGTACCCGCCATAAACATCTGCTAGAGCGGCAAAGTCCGTTTCTTCAAAATCCACACCCAGATTATCAAGATGACATGCCCGTTGCTTTTTCTCAATTAATGCCAAGCTGGTGTCTACCAGAACGCAAATGATGACAGGTAGTTTCTGATCTCGCAATGTAGCAAGTTCTCCCAAACCCATCTCCAGACCCGCGTCGCCGACAAAGACAAGAACAGGTACTTCGGGTGCTGCCAGCTTATAACCGGCACCTATGGGCAGTGCACAAGCCATTGTGCATAAGGCCGAGCTTTGCAGGGCTGTTCGAGGGCGCTCACATGCCCAGATCTGGCTTACCAGTATGCGATGGGCACCGCTGTCAGCAGTGATTACCGTTTCTTTCGGCATAACGCGGCGCAGCTCATGAAATATTGTTGCAGGACCCCATCCCTTTTCTTCCGCTTTAAATGCAGTAGATAATTTTGTTTTAGCATTCCCAAGACTTTCGTCAGGCCATTGCGCGCAATAGAAAGTGTTTTGGGTTAGAAAGACCAGTGATGTGGCAATATCGCCTTTGAGTGAGTGGCTTACACTGTGCATTCCGTGCAGGCGATCAAAGGGGCTTATCTCAACAACCACCTTGCTTGCTGGCCATGGATCCCGCCAGTTGATGCGCATTTCAATTGGGTCGTACCCCACCAGAAGAACCAGATCAGCTTCCTCAATTAAAGGCAGCAAAGCTTCATCTGCTTTGGGAGATAAACCCGCTCCCCCCATAGACAATGGGTGATTTTCGTCCATCAGCCCCTTTCCCTTATATGTAGTAATGAGTGGTATTTGGTAAGTCTTGCAGACTTGGGAAATACAATCTCCCGCACCACTGTTTACTGCGTCAACACCCGCTATCATTAAAGGGCGTCTGGAGGCCTTTAACGCGTGGCGGGCTTTATCCAAGTCTGCTGCAAAGGGCAGGCCAAAGGTGGAAGGTACCGGAGTGGATGGCACAACTATTTCAGTTGTTTGTCCTTCGGCAATGGAGATAGGAACATCAATATGAACAGGTCCGGGTTCTCCCGAGGTTGCAAGGTGGATTGCCTTGTCCATCAAGGTGTTTAAGGAGCCTTGTTCTGCCCGATAACTGGCTTTCACGAGTGGAGATAGTAATTGGCGGTGATCAAATATCTGGTGGGTATAGGTCTGGGCCGTTGCGCCCTCTACACATCCACTAAGGAAAATTATTGGGACTTTATCTTGAAGTGCATTTGCTATGACATTGATTGCATTGGCTACTCCGGGGCCTAATGTTGCAAGAAGAATGGCGGGGGCATTTGCCCCGTTGTTTCGCATGGCATGCCAAACGCCTTCTCCCATAAAGCCACCGGAGTTTTCATGTTTGGTGAGAATGAACTTGATGCCTGATTTACCGAGTGCGTCCATTAAGGCTAAAACTTCGCCACCTGGAATGCCAAATGCATAGAGACAACCTGCTCCATGCAATTTTTGAGCAATTAAATCGGCACCTCGGATCATTAATCCCCACCCAAATCAAGAATTCCTTGTTTAGCCAGATTTTCAATTTCTTCTGGATTGAGCTTTGTATGTTGCAATAGGGTTTCGAGAGTGTCAGCCCCTAGTTTAGGAGGTGCCTTTCGATATTGGACCGGCGTTCCACTCAGCTTGATTGGATTGGAGATTAGGTTGACATGCCCTTCCTTGGCACTTGGGTATTCCATTTCCAGCTTCATGCCACGGTGTTGAATCTGCGGATTTTCGAAAACTTCATCCATAGTATTCACAGGTCCGCACGGAACTCCAACGTCTTCAAGCTTTGAGATCCACTCTTCAGATGTCATTTGCGGAGTGAGTTCTTTAAGTAAGGGGATTAACTCCTTGCGATTGCGAACCCTGTCAAAGTTGTGTTTAAAGCGGGCATCGGAAGCCAGCTCTGGAGCACCGGCAATTTGGCACAGACGTTCGAACTGCCCATCGTTTCCTACTGCGATAATAAAAGGCTTATCTGAGGCATTGAACGTCTGGTAAGGGACAATTGTTGGGTGGCTGTTTCCAATGCGGCCAGGGACGTCCCCGGAGGTTAAGTAGGATGTTCCTTGATTGATGAGCCAAGCCACCTGACTGTCCAAAAGGGATATGTCAATGTGTTGCCCGTTACCGGTGCTTTGTCTGGAATGAATGGCGGCCAGAATGGCCGTTGCCGCATACATACCGCACATCACATCTGTTACGCCTACGCCGATCTTTGTGGGCTGTCCCCCTTCTTCCTCAGGAAAACCTGTTAAGGCCATAATACCGCCCATGCCTTGCGCGAGAAAATCATAGCCCGCCCGTTTTGCGTAGGGACCGGTTTGGCCAAAACCAGTAATAGAACAGTATACGAGTTTGGGGTTGACCTGTTTTAGGTCCTGATAGCTCAGACCACGTTTTTCCAGATCACCAACTTTAAAATTCTCGACAAGAATATCTGCATTCTTGGCAAGGTTTTTGATAATTTGAACGCCTTCCTTGGTAGCAATGTCTACTGCAACAGAGCTTTTATTCCGGTTGGCACAAAGATAATAGGCACTTTCCTGCATATCGTTGCCGTGCTCATCTTGCAAAAACGGAGGTCCCCAAGCACGGGTGTCATCCCCCTTGACTGGGCGTTCGATCTTAATAACTTCAGCTCCAAGATCGCCAAGAAGTTGCGTGCACGTGGGGCCGGCAAGAATACGTGTAAGATCAAGTACAACAAGCCCATCAAGAGAGCCAGTATTTGAAGGCGGCGTTAAATCAGTTGCAACCAAAACATCCATCCATATGCAGAAATAGTTTATATTTTACTATAGGTTTTTATTCCTGTAGTTATTACCGATGCGAATTTAATCATAAGTTATTGGAAATAGCGAAATTTAAATTTTAAAAAAATAGCATTTGTGATGGAAACCCGACACGAGAACAAAAGTTTATTTCCAGTTTTTCTCCTTGGTCAATTTTACCCAAGCTTGTGAAACCCATTTAATTTCAATGGAGTGACTTCCACTATGTAAGCAAAGTTCCAACTCCTGAGTTTTATTTGACCACTCTTTACATGTCAGTCGTCCTTGCCGCGAACTATGAGGTATTACGTCTTCAAATCCCGCCTGCCGCTTCCAGACATCTAGACTTTCGTATAAGTTAGCTTGTGTCCAATGCTTTCCAATGGGCCGTCCGGCAATGGGAACGGTTTTGTCTGCAATGCCATGAATATGGGAAAGGAAGTTTAATCGGCTGGGGCACTGCTTTGGTATTGGTTTCCAAAAAGCGCCAGCAACTGGGGCAAAACCTGAATAGAGTTCTCCTTGGTAGCATGCCAAATACCAGGCCATTGAGGCTCCCATAGAAAAACCGGAGATCATAATTCTTTCCGAATCAATGGGAAACCTTCGCAGCAGGTCCTCTCTTAACTCCTTGAAAAACTGGAATTCGTCGCGATCTTGGCTTGGGGAGCCAGGGAAGGACCATGAACCGTTTTTGCCTTGCGGGGCGACCAATGCGACCTTATGTTTATCTGCAATGGAGCGCAGGGCCCTATTGGAAATGGTGCTGAGCGCCGTTCCATTCCAGCCATGAAGATAGTAGATTGCGCCAAGCTGAGTTTGGTGGTTCCAACTTTTAGGGAAATATATACGGTATTGACCGGTTGATATGGTGCAGGAAACTTTATCGCCGCAGATACTTTTTTGCTGCGACCCGCGCGCGGTTTCAATCATCAGTAGAGTGAAAATGGTACAGGCGACCACCCGCAAATGAATTCCCAAGGCTGCTCCTCTTCCCTGTACACCATAGGAAAGAACAGGCCTTTAAATATGCGTAGAGCATAATTGTGGGGCCTGCTCCTAGGGAAAATCTCAGAAGTCTTCTTGTTGGACCTTCGCAGTTTCTGGGTAGGACCATTCCTGCTCTGAGAACTGTTTCAAAGATACAATGGGTGAGTTGAAATTGAGTTACTTCCAATCGCCTTCTGTTGGAATTCGAATAGTCTCACCACAGTGTTTACAGTGTACGGCATCAGGATCGTGCCGTGAAAGTCCACATGTCTGGCAGCCGTATTTCACCTTTGCTGGGCGAAAAATGGCTTGAATAAGCCTCAAAAACAGCGCCACCCCGAAAATCATGATCGCGATTGTAACTGTACGTCCCGTGGTGTCAGAAAGAGTGATGTCTCCATATCCAGTTGTTGTGAGCGTGGTTACGGTGAAGTAAAGTGCATCCATGTAAGTGGTGATGTTGGGGTTTATGTCATTTTCCAACACGAACACGACGGCCGTAACAGTGAAAATAAACACTGCCAAATTCAGGGCAGACCCTATTATTTCCTCGTTTCGCCGGAACCAGCTGGAGGCCTCTCTGAGTTCTCGCAGGATGTGATGCGAGCGCAATAAGCGGAGCATGCGGATGACACGAAGGAAACCAAGGTTTTCGATAAATGCAGATGAAAACAAGGATAAAATGACAAGAAGGTCTGCAAGCATCGTCCACTTCAAAAAGAATGCCTTTGGGCGGGGCGCGATACTCAAACGGGCAACGTAGTCCAACAAAAGTACAAGACCTATTGCGTAATCTACCCAGTAGAAGTGGGTATCAAGTAACACGGTTGCACTCAGAATAAAGTACCCAATGGTGATCAGGTCGAAACATAAGAGGCTGAATCGCCAGATGCGAGATCTTGAACTACGTCCATTATATAATTCATTGGTGTATTTTCTAAGCGTTCTGAGGTGATTTCGCATGGTGCTCTAAATATTTCATCAATTTATCTTTAAAAGTAATAGAGGAATATTTGAGGCCATCAAGGCAGGGTGTAGAGATATGAAAATTATATCTTTTATCTTGTGAATAAAATAGTTTTGGTTACTTTAGTTGATCTATCAAGAAAACAGTTACTACCCTTAGGTAAGGTTGTCTCTCAGCAGCTAGTGTGAGAGAGAGAAATGACAGCAAAAATTTATATTTCCAATATTTCTCTAATTCGAACTCTTGTCTTCCAACTGCTGGTGATATCGCTTTTACTCTCAAGCTCCCCAATATCAGCACAAGGCCAACAACAGCCAACGCCTGCTGTCATAGTTGAGCAGGCTAAGATGGAAACCCTCAATAACGAAAGAATATATGCGGGCCGCACTGAATCCGTGGCCAAGGTGGATCTCATTGCGCGCGTTGGCGGGTTCCTTCAGCCTCTGGAGTTCAAAGATGGGCAACTGGTCAAAGCTGATGAGGTTTTGTTTGTCATTGAGCCGGGGCCCTACAAATATAAAGTAGACCAAGCTCAAGCAAACTTGAATAGCGCCAAAGCCAAGTATGACCTTGCAAACATTGAGTTTAAACGCAAGCAGCAACTGGTGGCCCGTAATGCGATTTCAGTTTCAGAGCTGGATGTGGCAAAGGCGAATTTGCAGGAAGCCCAAGCTGTTGTGGAACAACGCAACTCTGAACTGGAGCTTGCAAACCTTGATCTAAGCTACACTCAGATTAAAGCTCCTATGGCTGGAAAAGTAGGGGCGGCACGATACAAAGAAGGGGCCTATGTGACTGCTGACAGTGGTACATTGGCAACTGTCACAGCTCTAGACCCGATGCGCGTTGCTTTTGCGGTGCCTCAGGATGTTATTTTGTGGGCGCAAAGACATAAGGTGAATAAGGCAGATAAACTCCTCATTCGGCTCCGTTTGAGTGATGGCTCAACTTATGATCAGCCGGGTGAAATGGAGTACATTGATGCTCAGGCAAATCCGGGTACAGATACCGTCACTGTCCACGCGCTGTTTCCCAATAAGAACTTTTCCCTGTTTGATAGCCAACTAGTGGATGTCATTGTTTCCGTGAAAAATGCCGTTCCTGTTTTAACAGTCCCTCAAACAGCGCTGCTTGTTGATCAGGAAGGCCCCTTTGTTCTTCTGGTCAATAAAGAGAATACGGTCGAACAGCGGCGTATCATTATCTCCAATCAGCAAGACGGAAAAGTTGTTGTTGCCAGTGGCCTCAAAGAAGGAGACGCGGTGATTACGGCAGGTATTCAAAAAGTCAGGCCGGGTATCAAGGTCACTGCGAAAATAGCGGGTCAATAAACCATGATTTATGATGTATTCATCCGCCGCCCGAGACTGGCACTTGTCATTTCCATATTGATTGTCATTGTCGGGTTGATTTCGATCTATGCTATTCCCGTATCCCAGTATCCAACAATAGCCCCTCCCACTGTTCAGGTATCAGCAACGTATCTTGGCGCAGATGCGCTGACAGTTGAAGAAAGCGTAGGGCAACCAATTGAGGGGTCCGTGAACGGTGTTGATGGCATGCGCTACATGAAATCAACATCATCCAGTGATGGCTCTTATTCTCTCACAGTGTTTTTTGACTTGACCGTTGATCCGGATATTGCGGCGGTTAATGTTCAAAACAGAGTAAGCGCCGTGGAATCCAAACTTCCTCAGGAAGTGCGAGACCTTGGTGTGACGGTTCAAAAGCGGGCCGGCGATATGCTACAGGTGTTTTCGTTTTATTCTCCAGATCAAACACACAGTGGCCTGTTTGTTTCCAACTACGTAACCATAAATATAATCGACGAAATCAAACGCATTTCGGGTGTTGGAGATGCGGTTGTCTTCGGTGCCCGTGACTATTCCATGCGTATTTGGGTCAATCCCGAGAAGCTGCGTTCTTTAGGCCTTACTGCGGCGGATGTAATTTCAGCAATTGAGACACAAAATAAACAAGCAGCTGTGGGGCGGGTGGGGGCCGCACCTGTTTCGCAAGAGCAGCAACTTCAGTTCACAGTAACGGCGCGTGGCCGATTGGAAACGGTTGAAGATTTTGACAACATAATTTTGAAGGCGAATACGGACGGATCAGTTGTCCGGCTCAAGGATGTGGCACGCATAGAACTAAGTGCGGCTTCCTTTGATTATAATGCCGAGTATCAGGGGCGCCCTGCCGCTACAGTCGGCATTTACTTGAGCCCCGGTGCCAATGCCGTGTCTGTTGCAGAGCAAGTCAATCAGAAAATCAAACAGCTTTCCGAGCGCTTTCCTGAGGACTTCACATATACATCCATCTTTGACACCTCGTTCTTTGTTAACGAGATGATCTCCAAGGTGATCAGCACTCTGCTGGAAGCCTTTGTTCTTGTAACGATCGTTGTCTTCGTTTTTCTGGGGCGTATGCGGCCCACCCTTATTCCGCTCATCGCTGTGCCCGTGTCGATTATAGGTGCTTTGGCCGTGGCTTATATTCTGGGGTTTTCCGCGAATACAATCTCTCTGCTGGCGCTGGTTCTGGCCATCGGGATTGTGGTGGACGATGCGATTATTGTGGTGGAGAATGTGGAAAGAGTAATGCATGAGGAACCGGACCTCACGCCTGCTCAGGCAACCAGCAAAGCAGTTGCTGAAATTGCAGGCCCCGTTCTGGCAATCACATTTGTTTTGCTTTCAGTCTTTGTTCCGGTTGCTTTCCTTCCGGGGTCATCGGGTGTTTTGTTTCGTGAGTTTGCTGTAACAATTTCTGCCGCGATGGTACTGTCGGCTGTGAACGCTCTCACGTTGTCGCCTGCGCTCTGCGCCATTTTAATGCACAAAGAAGACAGTGGGCACAAAGGCTTTATGGCCAAAGTCACAGGCTTCATCGACAGCATTGGCGCGGGCTATGCAGGAACAATTAAGAAAATTGGCAGGCTCTCTATCCTCTCTGTTCCCGCTGTGCTTGTCTTTGGCTTAATGGCCTATTGGTTTGTGAGTATTACACCTGATGGTTTTGTCCCTGATGAGGACAAAGGCTACATCATGGTTTTAGCAAACTTACCTCCTGGGGCATCGCTCAATCGCACCGAAGCGGCAATGGAGAAAGCAAACGCAATTATTTTAAATGACCCTGGGGTTCATAGCTCGACAACAATTGCAGGCTTCAATCTTCTTGCAGGTGGCGGAACCTCTCCCAACTCTGGTGCAACATTTGTCAAGCTGAAGGATTATAGTGAACGCAAAAGCCGGGAGTTGTCTTCTGCGGCGGTTGTTGGCCGCCTTCTCAAGGCTCTTGCTGTCATCCCGGAGGGGAGCTTTTTTGCTGTAAACCCACCTGCAATCGATGGGCTAGGTACTGTTGGCGGCTTTGAGTTTATTATGGAAGCCCTTCAAGGACAGGACCCTGCCAAAATGGCAGCCGTTTCCCGCTCGCTTATGCTTGCGGCAAGTAAAGACCCAAGGATCGCGGGATTCTTTACCACCTTCGAAGCGAGTACGCCTCAGGTCCATGTGGAGCTGAACAGAGAAAAGGCCCAGATACTAGGGTTGGATGTCTCCAGCGTTTTCAACGCTCTTCAGGCCGTTCTTGGAGGTTATTATGTTAATGATTTCAACCTTTATGGGCGAACGTGGACAGTTCGCCTTCAAGCCGAACAAAAATACCGATCACAAATAGAGGACATCAATTCCATAAATGTGCGGAGCAACTCGGGGGAGATGGTCGAGCTTTCAACAGTGGTGACCACCCAGTTAACACGCGGGGCTAACAGTATAACGCGTTACAATAACTACCGTGCGGTGAGTTTCAATGGCAATGCTGCTCCAGGCTATGGATTGGGGCAGGCAATGGCTGATATGGAGAAGATTGCGGCGAAGGATTTACCGAAAGGCTATGCCTATGAATGGACGGGTATTGCGCTTGAACAAAAAGAGGCTGCGGGGCAGACTGGTATTGTTCTTGGACTGGCATTTCTTTTTGCCTATTTGTTTCTGGTTGCTCTTTATGAAAGCTGGAATACGCCGATCCCCGTACTACTTTCCGTTGCACCTGCCATTACCGGCGCAGTCGCAAGCCTCTGGATTTTCGATTTGAGTTTTGACCTTTATGCTCAGATCGGGCTGGTTATCCTGATTGCGTTGGCCGGAAAGAATGCAATTCTCATGAATGAGTTCTCGCTGGAGAAACGAATGGCTGGGTACAGCTTGTATGACTCAGCCGTCGAAGGGGCGCGGCTGCGCTTTCGTCCGGTAATGATGACCTCTCTTGCCTTCTCGGCTGGTCTTGTTCCTCTTTGTATTGCAGATGGCCCCGGCGCAGGGGCAATGGTTGCAGTTGGTGTTCCGGTTCTCTCGGGGATGGTTGTTTCTTTTTCTGTTGGTATTTTTTTGATTCCTACTCTTTATGCTGTTTTCCAGTGGATGCGGGAAAAAGCTGGCTGGAGGCCGGAGATGGAAATTGCTCGAAATACATCCACGTTGCAAAAAAATGAAGGGGACACAGATAAACCGGAATAAGGGTGGGAGAAAGTCAATAGTAAGAATAAAAGCAAGCCGTCCTTGAAACTGAGCCACGGGCAGAACACAGTTTGATGCAGTGAAAGGTTGGTTCACTTTGGACACCCCGCCCTGCAACTTTAAGAGCCGAATATATCAGGATAGGCAAGTGTCTCTAAAGACCTAGGATCGTTCCCAAAGGGGAGAAGAATGTCATTTCTACGTAGCCGTATCTATCGTTTTTGGTCAAGCAAACATAATGAAGCGCAATGCAGGTATGTGGGAAGCCGGGGTCTGCTCAAAAGTTGTGATTTTCATAATCGCAATCCAGTCTCGACCTCTGGGAATATTGATAGGAGCTTTCTCAAGAGTTTTCGGGAAGGGGAATCCATTTACGTCTGCACAAATGCTCTGGAGGCATTTGTTACGCAACACCTTCCCAACCTGAAAAAGCGCTTTACCCTAGTCACAGGGGATAGCATTTTGACTGTCAATCGGGAGATTTTGCCCAAACATCAACTCCGCAAGTTGATAGAAAGCCCTTTTCTGGAAAACTGGTTTGCACAAAATCTGGCAATGCGGCATGAGAAAATATATGCAATTCCTTTGGGCCTAGATTATCACACACTCACGTTAAGAGCGCGTCATCCTTGGGGGCGGTTTCAAACGCCGGTGGATCAAGAGCGCAGTCTGGTTTCCGTTCGGGGTAGCGCCCCGCGTCTGGAAGACAAGTCTGTACTGGCCTATTGTAACTGGCAGCACTCCATTAAGAACGGGAAACGTACCGAAGTCGTCAATTCGCTGGATAAAACTGCCGTTCATTTTGAAAAACATCGTCTTGCAAGATTTGAAAGCTGGACCAGAAACAGCAGGTACCTTTTTACCCTCAGCCCATTCGGAGCTGGAATGGACTGCCATCGAACATGGGAAGCCATTCTCTTGGGGTCCGTTCCCATAGTCCAGTCCTCCCCGCTTAATTCCCTTTTCAAGCGCTTACCGGTGTCTATCGTAGAAGACTGGCGTCAAGTCACTCCACGTTTTTTGGAAAAAGAAAAAGACAGGATCCTCACGGAAACCTATGATTTCAGCCCCCTTTATTTGGAGACATGGCAGAGACGGTTTCGGGGTATTCCAGACTACCCTCGAGAGCCTGTAAGTTATGAGGTGTTTTTGTCGGGGAATCGGGTAAGGGAGGATCTTGCATTCGGAGCGCAAGGGTCCCCCCTCAATACGTCATGGGCCCAAAAGGAAACTAGAAATTAAATTGCAAGATAGGTTTGACGAAGACCTTCATTGTCCAGAACTTCCTGAGCCGTTCCATCGAACACAACTTCACCCATGTCCAAAATGACGGCCCTGTCGGACAGGTGCAAAGCAGCAACGGCATTTTGCTCTACAATGATTGTTGTGATTCCGAGCTCTCTCACGTTGATCAAGATCTTCTCGATTTCTTGCACAATTATCGGAGCCAGCCCCTCATAGGGCTCGTCCAGAAGCAAGAGCTTTACGTCCCGAGCCAGTGCGCGGGCCAGTGCCAGCATTTGCTGTTCCCCACCAGACAGCGTAACAGCCTCCTGTTTTGCGCGTTCGGCGAGTCGCGGGAAGTGGTCATAAATACGTTCAATTGACCATCCAAGAGGTTCAGAAATCTGTGCAAGTTGCAAATTCTCCTCAACGGTAAGGCCTTGAATGATCCGTCTGTCTTCCTGCACCAACTGCACGCCGCTTCTAGCGGCTTGATAATTCTCCATATTGTGAAGGGGCTTGTGATCCAGCCAGATTTCCCCGTGTGTCAGCTGCGGATCGGACGCCCTTGCAATTGTGCGCAAAGTTGACGTTTTTCCAGCGCCGTTCCTGCCAAGAAGTGCAAGAATCTCGCCTTCACGAATGTCAAAGCTCACCCCTTGCACAATGTAGCTTTCTCCATAGTAGGCATGAAGATCCCAAGCAGAGAAAAACGCAGGAGCCCCGCCCTTGGCTTTCTTTGGAGCAACAGAAGGAGCGACGCCGTTTCCGAACTGGTTTTCTAGCATACTCATAGCTGGGTCCCTCCCAAATAGGCCTCTTGGACACGCGGATCTCCTTTAATGTCCTCCGGCTTACCCTCTGCAATGACTGTCCCTTGGGCCAGTACACTTATTTTCTTTGCAAGCGAGAACACCACGTGCATGTCGTGTTCAATAACAATCTTTGTGATCCCTCGTTCCCCAATACGTTGAAGAAGGTCAATTGTGTTGTTTGTGTCAGCGCGAGACATACCGGCTGTTGGTTCATCCAGCAGCAGAAGTTCAGGGTCTTGAACGAGGCACATGGCAAGCTCGAGCCTGCGTTTGTCACCGCGGGACAAAGAGCCAGCAATGCTGTCTTTCTTTTCCGCCAGCCCCACATCTTCCAGAAGGGAAAGGGCTCTGTCTCGAACTTCGGCCTGCCCGTCAACACGATGCCACAGGTTGAGAGTAAAGGCCCCATCTCGCTTGGAAAATGTTGGAATCATTACGTTTTCCAAAAGGTTGAGATCCTCGAAAATCTCGGGAGTTTGGAAAACACGGGAGACACCGGTCTGGTTGATTTCAAAGGGCTTCAGGCCGATGATGCTTTTTCCGTTAAACGTTACAGAACCTGTATCGGGCTTTAACCTCCCCACAAAGCAATTGAGTAAAGTTGATTTTCCTGCCCCGTTGGGCCCTATAATCGCGTGGACGTCCCCTTGCTGTATGGAGAGATTCACGTCATTGAGTGCTTTCAAGCCACCAAAGCTTTTGTTTACGCCTTTTACGTTCAAAATTTCCATGGAAGTCTCCTATTCCGCAGCTTTTGTTTGACGCGGGCGGGTGTCCTCATCATTAGGTTTTTTGGAAGCAGAGGAGAGTTTGAAAAGGCCTGCCATACGATTAATGCCTTCCATGATGCCGCCGGGTAAATAGACAACGATAATGAGGAACATCAAACCTAGTGTCAGGTGCCATCCTTCTCCTACAAAGAGGCTTGCAAGGCTGACCATCGTCCCCTCTAAAGAGTCGGGCAGGAACGCAAAAATGGAGTGTAGGGTTTGGTCGTTGTAGGCGGAAAAGATATTTTCAAAGTACTTGATGAGACCCGCCCCAAGGATTGGACCGATCAATGTTCCAGCTCCACCTAAAATTGTCATCAATACCACTTCGCCGGAGGCGGTCCATTGCATGCGCTCCGCACCGGCAAGGGGGTCGGTCACGGCGAGCAGGTAACCTGCAACACCTGCGTAGATGCCGGAGATGATGAAGGCGGCAAGTGTATAAGGGCGAGAGTTCAGGCCCGTATACAGCATCCGGTTTTGATTGGATTTAACCGCTTTTAAGAGCAAGCCGAAGGGGGAGCGGAATAAACGTTGGGAAATATAAAAGCCAATAACTAGCAAAGCTGCGCAGAAGTAGAAGCCTGCATACCCTGTCAGTTCAATCCCGAATAAATTGGAAATGAGAGGCCCTGTGTTGTCGCCATGTTGGTCGAACAGACGTGGATCACTTTTAAGCACACGCAATCCGGTTTCACCATTGGTGATCGGGGTTAGGACTGAATAGGCGAGGTTGTAGCACATCTGGGCGAAAGCCAACGTGAGGATCGAGAAGTAAATTCCAGAGCGGCGAAGGGATACGAAACCAATTGCTAAGGCAAACAAGCTGGAAAATACGATGGAGAATAGAAGTGCTGGCAGAGGATTCATGCCAAGAAGCTTAAAGCTCCAGACGGCAGCATAAGAGCCGACACCCAAGAACACGGCGTGACCAAAAGACAAGTACCCAGTGAGGCCGAACAAAATATTGAACCCCATTGCGAACAACCCGAATATTGCAAATTTTTGCAGAAGGTCAGGGTACCCTGCGCCCAAGGGTGCAAGCCACAAAGGCATACTGGCTACAGCAATGCAGAATCCGATGAAAACTATGAAATCGTTGGTTTTTGAGTTGGAAATGGTTTGCATAGCTTATTCCTCCATCACACCCTTGCGACCCATAAGGCCTCGGGGCCTGACAAGAAGAATAGTAACGGCAACAAGGTAGATGATGATCTGGTCAATGCCTGGGAGTATGGTTTTGATTTCGTTCATACTGGCAAAGCTTTGCAGTACTCCAAGCAAAAAACCTGCAGTAACAGCGCCGGGAAGTGAACCCATACCGCCCACCACTACAACAACAAAAGAAAGGACCAGAAAGTCCATTCCCATATGATAGTCGGGTGGAAGGATTGGTGTGTACATGACACCCGCCAGTCCAGCCACAATAGTTGCAATGGCAAAAACGAAGGTGAACCGGCGCTCAATATTGATACCTAGGAAACCAACGGTTTCCCGATCGGCCATACCAGCCCGAATGACCATGCCGTAGGTGGTAAACTTAAGGAACGAAAAGACTGCGCCAATAATACCGAGCGAAAAGAGGAAGTAGACAATACGCCACCGGGGGTAGACAACCGAACCGGCGTCAAATCCCAGCATGGTCCCGAGGTCAATCGCACCGCGCACCGCATCCGGGGCAGATTGAGGAATAGGATTGGCACCAAAGGAAGCCTTGATAATCTCCTGCAAAACAATTGCCAACCCGAAGGTGACCAGAATTTGGTCCGCGTGGGGGCGCTTGTAAAAGAAACGGATTAAACCCCGTTCCAGGGAAAAGCCAATCACAAGCATTACGGGAATGGCAAGAAGAATGGAGACCGGGACTGAATAGTTGACCAGCTGCACCCCAAACTCGCCAAGGTAGGCCTCTACATAGGGCTCCCTGATCTCTAACGGGGTTCCCCAAGCAGTGGTTTGGGTGGGGTCAATGGTCACTTTTTCTAGACTAAGAAACTGATTAAATGCAACGGCACAAAAGGCGCCAAGCATGAAGATAGCCCCGTGGGCGAAGTTTACAACGCCCAGTGTTCCGAAGATGAGGGTCAAACCAAGAGCAATGAGAGCATAGGCTCCGCCCTTATCCAGACCGTTCAGGATTTGAAGTACGATGGCGTCCATATTGAACCCGTCTCACAAAAGTTAGCAATTCCGACACGCGCACCACAGATGAGTTATGCGTTCGGCACACTTATCCCGCTCCCCGCGCCAGCTGGCGCGAGGTTTGGTATTCGATGTTCTGGAAAGGAGTTAAGCGTCGTAGGGACCTAGTTCGCCGCCAAAGATAGACGGATCATAGGTTACTTGTGATGCTGGTGTAACTTCCACGACCTCCAGTAAGTCAAACTGGGAGGTCGCATTTTCGTTACCTTTCACGACCAATACGTCTTTAAAGCATTGGTGGTCGGCGCCGCGATAAAGCGTTTGGCCATTACCCATTCCATCAAACTCAAAGTCTTCCAATGCCCGAATGACCTCAGGAGGGTAGAACGTTCCAGCGCGTTCGCAAGCATCTGCATAAAGCAGGGTTTGAACATAGCAGGTGTGAGCTGCCTGTGATGGCGGAAATCCGTATTCCTGTCCAAAGGACCTGACAAAGGCTTTCGAGCCTTCATCTTGCAACGACCAGTTCCAGTTTGTTGTGCCGTATATACCTTTTACGTTCTCGCCCGCTCCTTGGGCCATCAAGCGTGAGTACAACGGTACAATGATCTCGAAGTTCTTACCGTTGACCTGTTTGTCACGAAGGCCAAACTGAACGGCTTGCGTCAGCGAGTTGATCATGTCTTTACCGTAGTGGTTCAAGATCAGAACATCAGCGCCGGAATTGAGGACTGGAGCGATGTATTGGGAGAAGTCTCCGGCGCCCAGAGGCGTACGAACCTTATTGACTGTTTCCCAGCCCAAACCCTCCGTGGTGTTGGCAATGGATTCTTCCTGTGTCCACCCCCATGTATAATCTGCTGTGAGGTGGTAAGCTCTTCGCTCGCCGCCCATTGCCTTTTGCAGAACGGGACCAAGGGCCGCACCGGACATATACGCGTTAAAGAAATGGCGGAAGCCATAGCGGCGGCGATCTTTCCCAGTAGTGTCGTTGGAATGGGTCAGGCCGCACATGAACACAACCCCCATCTCTTGAGCAAGAGACTGTTGGGCAATGGCAACACCTGAAGAAGACCCTCCAGACCACATGATGACGCCGTCTTTTTCAATCATACGTTTGGCAGAGGCGCGAGCCGCATCAGATTTGGTTTGCGTATCGCCGGTCACGAAGTTGACTTTGTTACCAAGAACGCCATTTCCTTTTAGGACCTTGGAAGAGAATGTGGTGAGCATTCCCCCATCACCCTCACCATTCAAATGTTTGACTGCCAACTGAAAAGCGCGCAGTTCATCAGCCCCTTCATCTGCGTAGGGGCCGGTCTGCGGCACATTAAAACCGAAGACAACCTCACCTGATTTTGAAGGGTCATTTTGGAAGTTGGTGTCTGCCCAAGCGTGACGGGTGAGAATAGTGGGTGCAGCCAGAACCACGCCGGTTGCTGCGGTTGCTTTTAAGAATTTTCTTCTACCTAAAGTTCTTTCTAGTTTTACCATGCTTCCTCCCCATAGTATTACTGTTTTTTATAAATGGTAATCTGCTTCCCACGTCTCCCCAGAAATGGCTATAAGATTACGTAGAGTCTCAAGTATATTGTAGATGTTGATTAAGGCAATAATACTAAAGGATGCAGCTACTTTTGTTTTTCGTTTTTTATTTCAAACTTTGAAAGTTTAATTTTAATAGTACTTGTTGTTGGTTGGGTAATGATGCTGCGTTGCACAATGTATTTTTTGTTTATTTAATGGACGAAATTTTAAAAGCTTTAGGTCCGCTTCCTACTGAAAATTAATAGGATATTTTTGAAGCTTTTAGACTTAACCGAGCCAGCATAAAGGAAAAAAGAGGGAAACTTTCTAAAGTGGTCTGACCAAACAGCAACTGATAAAAAGGCCAAATTTATATGGTCTGCCTATCTGGTTGCTTTTATCATCAGGTGTGAGTGAGCATGGGCAGGACCGTGATAAGACCTTTCAGCTCTTTGTCGTTTAAGCTGGCTCTCATTAGCGTTTTGTCTATGACACTCGCATTCGTATTGACCATGGTCATCGTCGTATATCAATTGGATGCAAATCTGGAAAAGCAAACGCGTCAGATTGAGATAATCTCCAAAGAACAATTTACTTCGTTTTTGGAGCGGGATATCCGTCATGTGAACTCCCATATTCGCACTGCGATAGAGAATTACTCTGACCGTGTTCTGGAGATCGCCGCCCGAGGTGATATCCAAGCAGCGCTGTGGCAAAGTAATCCAACCAATATAAAAAGGCTGCTGAGAACTGCAGCCAGCTTCGCAGGGTTGGATAATCTAGTTATTGTCAATGAGAACGGCAAAGTTCTCGGGTACTCATCTTTTTCTGTCAGTGCTCAAGTTGCCCAGTCTGCTTTTGATCAGTCGCCTTTTACTCAGGAGGACTTGAAAAGTTTATTGGCAGCCAAAGTTTCAAAAGCACCGCCAGTGAAGACCATTTTCCTACCAGCCTCGCAGGCCAGAGGAATTTTGCCTCCCTCTCGCAGTTCCGGTCTTTCCGTTATTTCGGCAACTCCCATGGTCGGAAGTTCAGGATCCAAAAGGGCCGTGTTGATTGGGCAATCGTGGCTCCGACCGGGGAATACCAACCTCTATACGCTCTCAAACTCGGAAAAAGTTGGGGTGGCCATATTCGATAGTTCCTCTGAAGTTATGGAGACAAATTTCAAAGCCCAGATAAATGCCTCCAGCCCTATCTTGAATAATGGCCAGCTCTTCCACAGCAACGGTGTCTTCGCCTTATGTGGAGCTGGTCCGGACTTTCTGCGGGTTTGTACGTCCCGACCGGATAGTATCTTGCTTGAAGTGCAAAACCGTCTGGAGCAGGTGGCTGAAACATCAAAAAGAGATACACTCAATCAATTGCTCATTTTGGGGGGATTTGCCTCAAGTGTCATACTGTTAGGGTCACTCTTGCTCGCTCGCCATGTGGCAGGTCCCTTGCAACGGTTGACCGAAACTGTCTCAGAAATAGCGGGTGGCAACTATAGCCGGCAAGTGACAGGTATTCGACGGGGAGATGAGGTTGGAGATATTGCACGCTCCGTGCAAGTTCTGCAAAAAAGGTCTCAAGAACGTGCGTCCTTGAGACAGAAAGTCGGTGAGAAAACGTCGCAACTAGAAAAGCGCGAACAGGAGCTTTCCCGACAAAATCTCTATTTTGATGCTGCAATTAATAATATGTCTCATGGTCTGGTTATGGTCGACCAGAACAGAAATGTAATTGTTGCAAATGATGCGCTTTCAAAACTGTTTAACCTGCAAGAAGGTGTTGTGCGGCCGGGGATGCAATGGGCGGCTGTTCTCAAGGGAATAAAGGAGAAAGCCAGCAGTACCAGTGACTGTGAACAGTGGGATCAGGAGGAGTTTTGGTCATCCACTCGCCGGACAATGCAATCTTTTGACTTAAAAGGTGGCATTGTTGTGTTTGCAACTCGAGAGCCGTTGGGAGATGGGGGGTGGGTTACCATATTTGAGGATGTATCGGAGCGTAGCAGGGCCGCGGAGCGAATGGAGTATCTTGCAACGCATGATGCTATGACAGGCCTTTTGAACCGCTACTCCTATCAAAAGGCATTGATTGAGCGTGTACATTTTTCTGAGCAGTATGAGAAAAGTTTTGGCGTTCTTATTCTGGACCTTGATGAGTTTAAAACAATCAATGACACACTTGGTCATGGCGTAGGTGACGATGTTCTCAAGAGAGTTGCAAAGTTATTACAAGGACTTGTAACGGGCAATGAAACGGTTGCACGTTTGGGGGGGGATGAGTTCGCGATTTTAATCGAGCCACCTGTCAGTGTCAGAACACTGGAAGGCCTTGCGGTAAAGATTATAGACGCCATATCCACCCCTTTTAAGATACAGGGAAATGAGCTGCGTTTGAGTACAAGTATCGGCCTTGTTGCATGTGAAGGGGGAGGGCTCGAACCGGACAAAATTATGCGTGATGTAGACCTTGCTCTTTATGAAGCCAAGGGAATGGGGCGTGATACATTCCGTTTCTTCAAAGAGGATCTCAGGGAAAAGGTCGAGTACAGACATGCCCTGATTCTGGATTTGCAAAACGCGGTTACTTTTGAGGAATTTGAAGTTTACTTTCAGCCGCAAGTTTCCTTTTCAACGAATGAAATTGTGGGGTTTGAGGCTTTGATGCGCTGGCGTCATCCTTTGAGAGGGTTTGTGCCCCCTTCCGAATTTATTCCCATCGCCGAAGAAACAGGCATGATGTCCTACCTTGGTGAATGGGTATTAAGAGAGTCCTGCCTTTATGCCATCCGCTGGCCCAATCACGTTCAGCTGGCAGTCAATGTTTCCCCCAAGCAACTGGAAAGTGATAATTTCCTTCTGATTATGCACCAGGTCCTCAAGGAAACTGGGTTTCCGGCCTCGCGTCTGGAGTTGGAGATAACAGAAAGTGTTGTTCTGGATGAAGGCTATGAAACCAAAATGCGTCTGCATGCCCTCAAGAAAATGGGCATTAAAATCGCGTTGGATGATTTTGGAACAGGGTATTCATCTCTCAGCTCTCTTCGAAGTTTTCCGTTTGACCGGATCAAAATCGATCGCAGCTTTATAAAGTCAATGTTCGATAGTCAGGATTCTCAGTCTATTTTGAATACGATTTTCGAGCTGGGGAGGAATTTGAGAATAGCAACTTTGGCTGAGGGGATAGAAGATGCTCGAACTGTCGAGGCTCTGAGGGATTTGGGGTGTGATATTGGACAGGGCTATTTCTATGGAAAACCTGTCCCCCAAGCTTTAGCACTGGCGGCGCTCAATGCATACAAGCGAAAGAAAGCTTAAGCTTTGGAGCCACCAGAGGTTGTTGGTCTTTATGAATTTACGCAAAGAACTAAATGGCCTGGTACAGGGTTACCCTGTTCGTAGCGAACTATAATTGGTTCCATCTCTAAAAGTTCGAAACTGTTCTGTTTGAGTTCGCGTTTAATGTAGTCTTCAGAGTGGGCAAAGCGCTGGAAATCTCCGACCTTAAACGCTTCCGTTTCAGAGGTGCCGCTAGAAAGAGTTTCACTGGAAAATGCAAAGACACCATCTTTTTCCAAATTGTCACTCACACCGGTAAAAAACTCGGCAAGGTCGCCCATGTAAGGGATAACGTCCGTCGCTACAATAAGGTCCCAACGGGTCTCTTCCTTTTGCTGGAGAAAGGCGACTGCTTCACTCACATAAAGGTCTTCGTAGACTTCCTTGTCATAGGCAACTTCCACCATGCCCTCGGAAATATCTACACCGGTCTTGTGAGCGGCCATGCCATCGAGTGCTTCGGCTGAAAGCCCCGTGCCGCATCCAAGGTCCAGAAGTTTTTTGAAAGGCTTTTGGTAATGCTTGGATAATTTGTCCCGAACCATCATGGGTACTGCGTACCCTAGTTGCTCCACCAATATACTATCAAAGACTTCCGCATGCTGGTCGAACAAAGTGCTCACATAAGCGTCCGGTGCCTTTGCGGGAGTTGAGCCAAGTCCCATGCTGGCAAGGCGAATAGCTGCACCGCCGTGGTCTTCCGGGTCAAGCTCTAGTACTTGAGCGTAAGCTTGTGCCGCTTCTTCAAGCTTTCCTTGCTTTTCCAAGGATAGTGCACGGTTATAGGCCTCAGCCAGTACTTCGTCGTTTATATCAGCCATGCTTAAATCCGGATTGCTTTTCGTGTTTGTGCTTGAAGACCACTGGTCGGGCTATATTGGAATATGAGTGGAATTGCAAATAGGCCTAAAAAGGGAAGGGCCCCTGCAAAAAGCAGAAGCCCTAGAGTAATCAGATAGGAGTGAGAGGTGGAGAATTAACGGCGTCCTCCTCCATGTCCCCCGCCACCAAAGTGACCACCGCCACCGAAGTGCCCTCCGCCGCCGCCAAAGCCTCCACCGCCGAAGTGGCCGCCGCCGCCAAAGCCGCCGAAGTGCCCTCCGCCAAAGCCTTCAGGACGGAAACCTTCCATATGGGGGGGACGTCCCTCCCAATTACGGTGTCCGTTATGATAGAAGGGGTGATGGGGATGCAGAGGGTGGTTGTGGTCGTGACTATGGTGATTGTACCAATTGCGTGCCCGCGCACGATCATATGGGTGCCTATAGTCATTCCACGGATGGCGGCGATCATGACACCAATAGGGTGGCGGGAAATAAGGACTGCCCCTACCACAACGGCTGTAAATGGGGTGGTAAGGGTGATAGGGGTGGTAGTAATGATAGGGGTAATAGTTGCCGTAGTCTCCCCACCATAACCCAAGTCCCCAAGGGTAGAGTCCGTCATCTCCATAGTAGTAGTTGTTTGAGCCGGATCCGCCACTAAAAGACAGAGTTGATCCGGTAACCCAGCCGCGAGTGTTGTAATACTGGATTTCACACCAGCTGGAAGATTGTAGGCACTCATAGACGGAAACACGTCCCCCTGCGGGTACTTGACCAAGAATGGGGTACTTTGTTCCCGCACCTTCACGGATATTTACTGTCACATTGGCATAGGCGGTTTGCTCGGCTGAAGCGGTATGCTGGAAAACGCCAACCGTGAGAAATGCAGTGAAGATTGATAGAAGAATAAGGCGTTTCAAGGTTCTTACCCTTTTCATCTGTCCGCTGCTTGTCGCAGCGTTGTTATTTTCCAGCCTCAAAATCAAGTGAAGAGAAGCACTCCAGAATAGAGTTGGACCATAGGCCGGTTTTTGAGGCTCTATTATAAATTACCCTACGTAATTTTAGAAGCGATTTGCACAAAAATGGCAAGTGTTCTTAAAATTTACCTAATAGTATAAGGGGTGATCCGATGATTTTTACTTTGATTATTTTATGTATATTAACGGGCGTTGAAGTAACCGATAGTATATTGTGGCTGTAAGATGCAAATTTTCATCATAACTTGTGTCTCAAGTGGTGAAAACGAGGGAGAGTGGTAATGGAATATGCTGCAAATGATTTCATTACTTTCAACCTTGCTATTATGGTTTTATTTGTAGGACGCTATCTTAGCCAAAAGTCAGTTTTTCTTAGGAAATTCAGTATTCCGGATCCCTTGGCCGGGGGGCTGTTGTGTGCAATCATCATTGCTTTGCTGACAATATTTTTTAATTTTAAGATCACTTTTGCGAGTGAACCAAGGGACTTTCTGCTTGTCTACTTTTTCGCGGCAATTGGACTGAGGGCAAAGATTACTGATTTGGCAACTGGTGGGGTGCCACTCGTTATTCTAATCATCATTTCGACTGTGTTTATCTTCCTGCAAAATCTAGTGGGCATTGGAGCTGCAGTTGCGTATGGGCTGGACCCGGTCTTGGGTGTCGTGGCAGGCTCGGTTTCCCTTGTTGGGGGGGTGGGGACAACGGTAGCATGGGCTCCAATCTTTGAAAGCCAGTTAGGTATTGAAAATGCAACGGAAATAGGAATTGCGTGTAACACGGTCGGCATGATCTCGGCCTGCCTTATCGGAGGGCCAATTGCGCAGCGGCTGATCTACAAACATAAAATTCGCGGTACGGGAGACGCCAACCTTGAGGTCGGCGAGGTCTATGACGCGGACCAGAAAGGGGACTTTCATTACTACAATGTTTTGAGGGCCATTTTCCTAATCAATATTGCAGTTACACTGGGTTGGTTCCTCCATCAGGCGCTGACGTCCTCTGGTGTTGTTATTCCTTTGTTTGTTCCCGTTCTGGTGGCTGGCATCATTATTAATAATGTTGGTTTGCTGATCGCTCCCAAAGTTGACCGCAGAAAGCGCAATAAAGGTATTGCCTTGATTTCGGATATAAGTCTGGGCGGCTTTTTGAGTATGGCACTCATGAGCATGGACCTGTTGTCTGTGTGGCAGTCCATTGGATTTGTGGCCCTTGTTATGTCACTCCAAATCCTGCTGGCAGTACTTTATGCCCTGTTCATTGTATTTCGATTTATGGGCAAAGATTATGATGCCACGGTTGTGTCCGCAGGATTTGGGGGGATTGCGCTGGGCTCCACCGCGACTGCTGTTCTTAATATGACGTCGGTCGCCCAGAAATACGGAGCCTCTCATAAAGCCTTTTTAATTGTTCCACTGGTTTGCGGGTTCTTTATTGACCTCACCAACGCCGTAATCATCGGGCTGTTTACAGGTCTTTAAGTGACCTCCTAAAAGTGAACGACGATTTTCGGAAGAAAATATACGGAATAAAGCATAGTACTCAGGCTCACATCCTTCAGGTTAGAAAAAAGGCGCGAAGAAGAATGTTCGCGCCTTTCTTTTAAATGAATGTGTTCAACTACGATGATTAGATAGAGGTGGTTGAAATGCCACCGTTTTTGCTTGACCACTCGAGAGGGTTGTTGAGGAAACTCTCAACCTCTCCCAAGGTCTTCTCATCAAAGTAGTTGTTCTTTCTGCAAACTTTAAGCACATCGCGCCAAGTGCACAAGTAGTGCAGGTTCAAGCCGTGTTCCTTCAGCTTGTCTTTGGTTTCCGGGAAAATGTCGTAGTAAAAGACAACAAAGGTGTCAGTTACTTCCGCGCCTGCGGTACGAAGGGCTTCACAGAACTTTACTTTGGAGCCTCCATCCGTCGTGAGGTCTTCCACCAAAAGGACGCGGCTCCCTTCTTCCAGATGCCCCTCGATTTGAGCGTCACGGCCAAACCCTTTTGGCTTCTTACGCACATACTGCATGGGGGCGTGCATTTTATCTGCAATCCAAGCAGCAAACGGAATGCCGGCGGTTTCCCCTCCAGCAACAGCATCCACTTGCTCAAAGCCAATGTCTTCAAGAATTGTAGCTGTGGCGAAGTCCATAAGGGCGTTACGAATGCGCGGGTAAGAAATGAGCTTGCGGCAGTCGATATAGACAGGGCTGGCAAGGCCGGACGTCAGCTTGAACGGTTCTTCCGGCCGAAAGTGGATGGCATTAATTTCCATCAACATCTTTGCTGTCAGTTCCGCCATTACTTCTTTTTCAGGAAAAGAATTTGAGAACATTTTGGGGTTCCTTCGGTTTTTTGGAGATTGCGGAATGTGTCTTAGGGTTCGACTCGCCAGAAAAGATCAAATCCGGGGTCAAAGACTGTGACAGGACCGTCTTCAGTCCAGATTTGTTTGGAAAGTGTTATCGGGGCTGTCTCTTTAATTAGAGTTAGCATTTTCGTGTTTGGGGCTAAGCCATAAAATGCAGCGCCGTTAAGGGAAGTGAAAGCTTCCAGTTTGTCGAGTGCATTTTTGTTTTCAAAAACATGGGCCAGACAGGAAATACTATTGATACTGGTAAAGATCCCAGCACATCCACAACAGGAGTATTTGTTAGTCTGCGTATGGGGGGCGGAATCTGTTCCAAGGAACACGCGGGAATGGCCGGAAGTTGCAAGGCTGACAAGCGCTTGGCGGTGCTCTTCACGCTTGGCAACCGGCAGGCAGTAGTAATCTGGCTTAATACCGCCCACCAGAATGTCGTTCCGGTTGATAATCAGGTGATGCGTTGTAATTGTCGCTCCGAGCTTCTCGTTTCCGCTCTTTACGTAGTCAGCCCCTTCTTTCGTTGTGATATGCTCCATCACAATTTTCAAATCTGGAAGGCGTGTGCGCAGCGGTTCAAGAATACGTTCTATGAATACTGCCTCTCGATCAAAAATATCTACATCGAAGTCAGTGACTTCTCCGTGGACAAGCAGGGGAAGACCGATCTCTGCCATTCGCTCCAGAACACCTGAAACTTTGTCAAAGTCCCGCACACCATTATCTGAATTGGTTGTCGCACCTGCCGGATAAAGCTTTACAGCGCTTATCAAACCAGATTTTGCAGCTTGCTCGACGTCATCAGCTTCGGTTGTCTCCGTAAGGTACAACGTCATCAAAGGAGAGAAGTCATGGCCTTCGGGTACTGCTGAGAGGATCCGTTCTTTGTAGGCGGCAGCGTCACTTGCGCGAACCACGGGCGGAACGAGGTTCGGCATTATAATTGCGCGGGCGAAGTCATGGCTGGAATAGGGGAGAACTGAATTGAGCATTGCGCCGTCCCGAAGATGAAGGTGCCAGTCATCCGGTCGGCGAAGTGTCAATTTGTTAGCGGTCACCATAGGTGCCTCCAATAAGAATCCGAAAATACTTTCGGAGCCACCTTAGAACCCGAAAACCACTGCGCTTCAAGTATTATATTTAGCTCGTTCGTCTAATTTTTTGAATTAATGAGGGGTCGGGTGAATTACGCAGTAGGTACAGCAGTTTTAAACCACCCTTCTTTGAGTATTGGGATGTGTTCGGATTCGTTAAGTTCCAAGCTGATGCGTACATCCTCTTGGAAATCATGTTCAATCAACTCGCGGCCGCTGATAGATGTTGAGATAAGTGTTGAAAGATTTATCCGTGCGCTTCTGAAAGCGTGGCTGGCAAGTGTTGCTTCTGAGGAAAAGTCTCCTTCCAGCCTTGAAAGAATGGCCCCACACCCAAGCAAATCCTCTAGGGCTGGGCGGAGGGATCCATCTGGCCAGCGTTCTCCTGCTGCGATGAGCGTTACGGCCTTTCCCTGATAGTGCTCGCGCACGTAGTTACTAACGGCTCTGGCGTTTCGCAAACACCCCAGCAAGATTGTTGAAGTTTCATTTGCTCTAGCCGCTATATGGGACCCGTTGGGGGAGGGGAGAACCAGTTTGGCACCTTCTGGTAACTCAAGCAGACTATGGGGAGAGAGGCTGTATGTTCTCTCACTTCGTTTTCTGGCGAGAATGGCTCCGCGGGTTTTTGCTTCTTGCTCGGCTCGGTCTCTTTGGTTCAAAGCAAACGGAAGGACCAGAGCTCCGCGACTTAAAGCAACGGTCACTGAAGTCGAAAAGCAAAGAGTGTCCACGATGATAAGAAGATCGGACCTGTCTTGATAATAGTCGAAGCCACTAAGGCCCCATTCAAAGGAAATATTCATTGGACAACTTTCAAATAGATATGCCCCTGAGAACTAGGGGAAGGTGGGATGAATGAATTGAACAAAGCAAGAACAAAAGCCATAATGCAGGAGACATCAAAACAAGTGGCTTAGCGAATCATGATTCTAGAAAATACTCAGGTCAAAGCAAGAGAGATCTATCGTATACCACCCTATGGTTCCCGCTGCTATCTTGGTGCGCGGGATAGAGAGCTTGAGGCCTTTGTAAAAGCTGTTGTTCTAGCCAACGAGGATCTTTGGGAGGTTCTCAAGCTTGCGCGCTCAATGACCTTGCCAGATGCATGGCTTGTTTCAGGGGGAATCTATCAGAACCTATGGAATGCTCTTTGTGGCAAGCCGCAGAACTATGGTGTTAAGGATATTGACCTGATTTACTTTGATGATCGTGATGCGTCCTATGCGGCGGAAGATTTGGTCGTTAAGCATTTTGAACAAGAGACCTCCCGATTATCTATTCCAGTGGAAGTGAAAAATCAGGCCCGTGTACATTTATGGTATCCACAAAGGTTTGGGCAAAGTTACCCTAAGCTCTCTCATGCCACTCAATCTTTATTGTATTATGCATCAACCACACATTCAGTTGCGGTCAAATTGAATGAGCATGGTGAAGTTGTCGTACATGCACCTTTTGGCCTGCAAAATATTTTCCGTATGGTCTTGGTGCCCAATTACGCTCTTCAGAATAAGGCGACCTATGAGGAAAAGGGAAAACGCCTGCAAGCACTCTGGCCACTGCTGACACTTAATAAATGGGAGCAGGCATAGGTGTTAAACTGTTACCCCGCTCCTTAGTCTCATCCATCAGCGTCAACTGCGCACTCATCAGTCCACGAACGCTGTTACCAATAAACAGGCGATCTGCCTCTAGTAGGTCTTGAAGCGTCAGGTCAGCTTCAAAAGCAAGAGCTTTTTCGAGAAGGGCAGCACGAAATGTTCCAGCTAGAAGGCCATGGGTTAATCGAGGCGTCAGGAGTACTCCATCTCTCTCAATGAAAAGATTGGTGAAACTCCCTTCTGTTAGGAAACTTCGCTCATTTTGAAAGAGAACCTCAAAGCACTCTGTTTGCTTTTGGTAGCGCAGGCGGAGTTTATCATAGAACGAGCGGCGAGAGGTTTTGTGAAATAAGAAACGGTCACTCGAGTTTACCCGTTCGCTTGCCAAAATCACCTTGACCGGTTCTGCTTCGAAACGGGAAGGAAGCGGCGAGCATGAAACAGAGAGCTTGCCCAGATGGTCCAAATCTATTCGAACGCGCATAGGGCTTGAGAACGCTTCTAATTCTGTATTAAGCCTTTTAAAGGCCTCGTTCATATCAAAAGGAAACCCAAAGTACTCGGCGCTGTCTCTCAAGCGTTTCAAGTGACGTTGTTCCAAGAGGTACCCGTACTCTTTGGTCCAAGCCAGTGTTTCAAAAAGAGTAAAGGGGCCTTCTTTTTGCTGAAAAAAACCAAGCTTAAGCTTGCACTCTTCATATTCGGGCGCGGACCCGGAATCGTAGACGACGCCAGATCCAGCCCCTATTACACCAGCCCCGTCTCCATTAATTACAAGCGTACGAATAGCCACATTAAAGGTAAAGTCTCCGGACGGATCGATGTAACCAATCGAGCCGGTATAGATGCCTCTTTCAGAAGCCTCCAATTCCTTGATGATCTCCATTGCCCGAAGTTTTGGCGCACCGGTTATAGACCCGCACGGGAAGAGCTGCTCCATAATTTGAGGCAGCTCCGCCCCTTCACTTAGAAGTCCACTGGTGGTGGAGGTCATTTGTAAAATGCTTCTGTATGTCTCCACATGACACAGTTGTTCCACCTGAACGGATCCAGCTTTCGTAATGCGCGACAGATCATTTCGCATCAAATCCAAAATCATGGTGTTTTCCGCGCGGGACTTCTGATCCTTGCGCAGCCACTGTTTCGCAGCCATATCTTCAGTAGGGGTCCGCCCTCGTGGTGCGGTTCCTTTCATGGGCCGTGTTGTTAGCTTTTGGCCTCGCCTTTCCAGAAACAACTCTGGGGAGATGGAAAGAACGGTTTGGCGCTCTGTTTTAATATAGGCAGCATAGCTAACGGGTTGCTGAAACAGCAAGTGGTTGAAGAGGTTGACTGGATTACCGCTGAGGTGTGCGCCAGTGCGCATTGTCAGGTTAATCTGGTAGACATCACCTTGCTTCAAATGAGATTGCGTTTTGGAGAAAGCTTGCGCGTACTCCTCTTCGCTCAGATCGAATCCCTCAATTTCGACATGTGAGGGGGTGCCGGTTGAGCCGAAACTCTCCAACCACTGGTCCTGCTGTTGTCGCGAAAGGAGTTTGGGTGCCTCATAGACACCGAACCAGGCGAGGTCCTGCGAGTTTAACAGCTTGTAGGTTGAGCGGAGTTTCTCTTCAAACGCCATTCCAAATTCATAGGAAAAGTAGCCAGCAAGATGAGCGCCTTGCTTGCGTAAAGCCTCTAGGCGCGCCAAATAGGCAGGGACTTCCTCAAGAGATCGACAGGTGAGGATTTGTGATGGTTCTTGATAGAGGCGGGCAGCTGTATTTCCAATTCTGTCAACAAGAAGAACAGTGCCGCTTAGAGGTTCGGCCATGCAACATAATCTCTCAGGCGATTGTTTTGCTGTTCTTACCAAAGCTGAATCGGAATATCACTAGGCTGCCTATATGTCTTCACCAGCAAATATCGCTGAAGCACTAGGTGAGGAGATATGAGCAGAAGCTGTGATCGTAGTCTGGCCCGCAAGAGCACGAGTTATATATCTTCTAGCTAGGCAGGTTCTGGCTCTTTTTGCGCGACAATTGGGTTGTCCAGACAAAAACGGGCACAAGCAGGTTTATTGAGACCAGATAGAATAGTGCTGAAGAGCTTATGAAGATTTTCTAAATCGGTTTCAGCAATGCTGCCAAAGAGCTGGCAGGCTGCTTTTTGCCGAGCTTCTGCGAGTTCTGCAGCTTTCCGCTTTCCCCGAGCTGTTAATTCAACCATCACTTCCCGTCCACGCCGTCTTTGGCGGCGAACGAGCCAGTCTTTTTCCAGACGGTCAACAAGGCGGACTGTTGCAGAGTGGGACAGTTTGACTTCGAGCGCGATTGCACCAATAGAAATTGACGGAGCACGCCTCATTGCGAGCAATGCAGCAACAGCACTGGGAGAAAGATCTCCATAGGCTTCGATACTGGCATCTTCAAGCGCTGTACTAATAGCAGACAGTTGATTGGCGATTTGGTCAATTTGCATTGTGTTTTCTGGCTTCAATTGCTGAGAACTTCTGCATTAACGTAAAAGGAAAATAGGTTTCACACAACACCTCAAACTTTCATGAATACAAATTTATCAAACATTTTTTGGATAACGAAATTGGAGTGTTTATCAATTTTGGCTGTTTTCCGCCATTTCTTAAGATAGGTGTAATTACTTAATACCTGTGACTTGTTATAAAAAATAGTACAATGCAAGAATCTGTTGCACCATTTAAGACCGGTAAATTCCGGCCGCGTTTGCTCAAAAGTGGGTGAGGGGGCAGATATCAAGCTTGTCTGATGGGATGCACGCTTATACATAGCGGGATCGATTGGCAATTGCCCTGTAGATTTTATTGGGTTGTCGTTTGAGGTTGCAAGCCGCTTTGACCAGAAACAGTTGTAATCTGGCGTTTTTCTATGAAAATGGTCAGCGCTCAAACTGCATAATTTGAGCGATGTAGGATACAAAACCCATCTTAGATGTGTCGCCCCTCAAAAACATTTGCGATGATTTTAAGTTCTTGAGAGGCAATTTAGGGGCATGCTTAAGACTATGAAAAAGAGATCGGGCAGCTGACACCTGTCCCTTTTATACCGCAGTAACCATCTGGATTTTTGGCCAAATACTGTTGATGGTAGTCCTCCGCCCAGTAGAAATTTGAAGCCATTTTTATTTCTGTTGTAATCGGCGATGCTTGGCCGTGGTTTTTGGATGCGCTCAAAGCGTCTTTATAGGCCTGCGCACTTTTCCTGAAAAGTTCCAGATCTTCTTGGTTATGAGCGTATAGGGCTGAGCGGTATTGGGTGCCCACATCATTGCCCTGTCGCATACCTTGGGTCGGGTCATGATTTTCCCAAAAAACGCGAAGTAAAGCCTCCAAGGATATCGTTTGGGGATCATAAACGATGCGAACAACTTCAGTGTGTCCCGTTTGTCCGGTGCAAACTTCTTGATAGGTCGGGTTAGGGGTGGAGCCGCCCGCGTAACCTACGCCGGTGACATAAACTCCAGGGGTTTCCCAAAACAAGCGCTCTGCGCCCCAGAAGCAGCCCAGCCCAACATCTAGGAGCAAATAGCCCTTTGGATATGGCGGGCTTAACGGGGCACCGGTTACAAAATGGTTTCCAGGAGTTGTGATGGGATCGGAGCGGCCGGTTAAGGCTCTGTCTTTATTTTGTATGGTCATTTTGTCGCTCAGCATTTTCATAAATGACATGGTTATCTCCTCTTTATATGAATATAGGCCAGAGGAGGCCAAACGGGAAGAAATGCTGGATATAGATTATATCAAAGTAGATTGTACCCTGCGCTTGCGATCTCCAAACCATAAACACAAGAGTCCGAGAGGCCCGAGTATTGTCCAAGGGGGCATCAGCAAGATTGTCTGCGCCACCGGATCCCACAAAAAGGGTGATAGATTTCGTTGGATTCCAGCTTGCAGTCCATTCAGGCTACTTGGTGATATTTCAAACCAAATCTGCCCCAAAGGCGTTGTCGTCCAAGCGGAAGCAGCAATACTCTTGGTACAATCAATTATAAACGACACAAGCGCCGCGGCGACCATCCACAGTCCTAGACCGCGTAAGAAAAAGCTGAACATGGCTACAGTCCCCATACGGTTTCGGTTGCCCCTACTGAGGACCGATTCAAATTAGTAACCTGCATAGAACACCATAATGGTGAGTGTTGCACCTTTTGTGAAGAGTGGAGAATAAGAACCAAACCTTTTCTATTCCTGAATTGATGCATTTTATAAAACCGGAGTCTGGGGATTAGCTGAAATATTTTTATTTTATGCCTTGTGCTGAGCAAAAGTCTTTTATATACCGCCCCTCACACAACGTTGCTGTACAGTGATGTTGAGCGGAGAGGTGGCCGAGTGGTCGAAGGCGCACGCCTGGAAAGTGTGTAGGCGGGGAACCGTCTCCAGGGTTCGAATCCCTGTCTCTCCGCCATTTATTTTCCTTTAATTCCTTATATCCAATGCAAGTAAATAGCTTACAGCCTTTGACTTTAAAGTCCTATGGTTAACAAGCCTATGAATATCTCTTTGAGGCTGAGGTTTATTTGTATGCCCCCAAGGAATAGTGAAGTTCATAGCTATGGCTATAGATTTCTATGATATTTCCAAACGGGTCTTCCATGTAAATCATGCGGTAGGGTTTTTCTCCGGGGTAGTAGTAACGCGGTTGCTTCATGCGCTTTTTACCTCCAGCTGCAACAATTTTATCTGCAAGGCCTTCCACGTCCGGGTCTTGAACGCAGTAATGGAAAATTCCTGTTTTCCAGTACTCGAAGTTATTTTCCGGGTTTTTCTGATTTTTGAATTCAAACAGCTCGACACCAACGCGATCTCCCGTCGAAAGATGCGCAATGCGAAAGTACTCCCACCCTTTGCCAAAAACATCGCAACACATCTGCCCGATAGCGGTGTCATCCTCTAGGATCTGGGTGGGCTCCATAATGCGGTACCACCCCATTACATCTGTGTAGAAAGTCACAGCAGCTTCCAGGTCAGGAACTGATAGTCCTATGTGGGAAAAAACTCTGGGGTATGGTTTGGGCATGGTCAACACTCCTCTTTTTGTTTCGCACACTGTGCTTGCTGGCTGAGTGTTGCGGCGAAAATGAAATGAGCTCTGGTTAACCTGAGATGATCGACGAATTTCGTAAAAAAATAGCCAACCTACAAGGCGCCTGACTTGAAAAGGTCTGAGTCCCTATCTTTTGCTAGGGCAGATTTTGAGTTGGGTGCAGCCGCCTATGGCTGGAGTTCTGCGTGGGATAGGTGCAGATATTGTAGATAGCGTTCATACTGGGTGACAATGTCAGCTATCAGTTGTTCTTCGGTATATCCAAAGACGTCATAGTCCTGTCCTCCTTGGTTGAGGTAGACTTCCACGCGGTAATACTCGCTGACGCCATCGTTTTCCTCTTCAGGCTCTTCGATAAGGCTGCCGGGGCCTACTGTCATGGAGCTGGAAAAGTAGCGCCTTCTCAAGCCGTAGATGAAAGCGGTTTCGGACGCCTGATGGACTTCCAGCTCAAGCGAAGCGTTTTGTGTCAGCTCGACTTGGAAGCCTTGCTTGAGGAATTCGTCTCGAACTTTTTCGAAAGCGGGTTTGGCGACTTCCCCTATGAACTTTTCTGCATCTTTTTTATCGACTTGGAAGTTGAGGGAACGCACACGAGCCTGCCAGTCAATGGTAGACTTAGCGTATTGAACGGTTGTGTGGTGCATTTGAGCATTGCGCATTCTCAAGGCGTCATCTTGAAGGGCAATGTAAAGGCTCACACACATGGCAAGCATAATAATAAGAAAGGGAAGGGCGCTCACGATTGTTGCGGTTTGAAGCGCGTCCAGACCTCCAGCCCAAAGCAGAACCAGCGCAACGAGCCCTTGAAGAAGTGCCCAGAAAACCCTTTGCCAGACAGGAGAGCTTACCGCACCGCCAGAGGTTAGGCTGTCAATAACAAGGGAGCCTGAATCGGAGGAGGTGATAAAAAAGACAACAACCAGACATACTCCGATTGTCGATAGAATCTGGGTAAATGGTAGGTATTCAAAGAACTTGAAGAGCGCTAGGGACGTATCGGAGGAGACCGTTTCGGACAGAGCCGAGGCGCCTTGGTGGAGAATAAGTTCAATGCCGCTATTGCCAAAAATGGTGAACCAGAGAAGGCTAAGGCCCGTTGGAACGAACATTGTACCTATCAAAAATTCACGAATGGTTCGCCCTCTTGAAACGCGGGCAATAAAGGTTCCGACAAAAGGTGACCATGAAATCCACCAGCCCCAGTACAAAAGGGTCCAGCCTCCAAGCCAGTCATCATTGCGCTCATATGCATAAAGATTAAATGTTTTATGGACGAGATCCGACAGATACGAGCCGGTATTTTGTACCAAAGTCTGAAGAAGTAAGACTGTTGGACCGGCTATCAAGACCAATAGCATCAAGAAGAAGGCAAGCGTGAGGTTCACTTCACTCAGACGTTTGACGCCTCTGTCTAGGCCGGAAAACACAGAGAGCGTGGCCAGCGAGGCAATTACAACAATGATCCCCACTTGCACTGTGGTGGATACGGGGAGGCCTACAAGAAAGTTCAGGCCGGAATTAACTTGAATTGCGCCGTAACCCAAAGAGGTCGAGACACCAAAAAGAGTTCCCAAAGCTGCAAATGTATCAATGAAGTGCCCAATAGGCCCATAAATACGGTCTCCAAGCAAGGGGTAGAGCGCGGAGCGTGGTAATAGGGGAAGTTGATGCCGGTATGTGAAATAGGCAAGAGACAGGGCAACAACGCTGTAAATGGCCCATGCATGTAAGCCCCAGTGAAACATTGTAATTCTCATGGCTTCACGGGCGGCCATTACCGTTTCAGGGGACCCTTCTGGGGGAGATAAAAAATGCATGATTGGCTCTGCCACGCCAAAAAATACAAGCCCGATCCCCATGCCGGCGGAAAAGAGCATGGCAAACCAGCTCAAATAGCTGTAGTCGGGCTCGGAATGGTCGGGCCCAAGCTTGATATCCCCGAAGCGGCTGACCATGATGAAGAGAATGAAAATGAGAAAAATTGCGACGCTCAAAATGTAGAGCCATCCCACATTGATCTCGATCCAGGTCTGGATCGTTTTATAAAATGTGTCGGAGGCTTTGGGCCAGATAACGGCAGTTAGAACAAGAACGACGATGCTGCACAAGGTACTCCAGAAGACTTGAGGTTGAAATTTTCTAGGAATAGACACAATTTTTACCTTTCGAAGCCTTGTGGGTTCATCTGAAACTAAAGCAAGAAAGTTTCAATAAATGCGGCGAGTGAACAGGACTTCGAACAGATGGGTGAAAGCTATTGTCTGGAGAGAGCTTCTCGAATCCATAGTACTTCATAGGATGCCATTCTTTTTGTTATTATAGGTTTCCTAACCATACTTGGTTCCAAGTGGCTTATCAGTATTCGTGTACATGTGAAAGACAATTATTGATAATATTTCTCTCTCTTTTATTAGCAAAAAGATTTGGACTTGAAGGGAGTTAGATGTTGTCCCTCGTGAGGTATGTCGACAACCTGCGTTCATATTTTACGGCAACCTGCGATTTTATCTGTTAGCAATTTGCGCGTGCTCTACAAGAAAATTCAGCAATAAAATATCTATTTATATTTGACATAAATAGCAACTTTGAGATTAACTAGTTATATTATCTCAGCCGTCTCGGCAGTATTGGTAAATTTACTTCAAGTGTAAAAGAATTAATAGAATGCCTAAACAGTATCATAGACCATCACATTTTATATTAGTTTGCATTTCTCTAATTTCTATTATTGCTCTTATCATTGTTATCTATGATTATATGATTGGCACAGGGTCGCCAGCACCGATACGATACGCAAGTCATTTTCTTACAACGCCTGCTATAGCCGTTGTCTTCGGCATTTTGTTTTTAGCTGGTACTTTCTTAGTCTCCCGATCAAATTCTATGGTACTTGCTTGTGGAGTGCTTCCTTCACTAATTCTTGCTGTCTCGCCTGTTTTTTTCGGGTTTCGCTCCGACCTTCCGGTTCCTAAAGGCGCGATTGTCGCTTTTGCGAAGACTTTTGAGGTGGGTGGAAAGCCGCAGGTCTGCCCGCCGGGTTGGTCCCCTGTTGATGGGCTTGCTGGGCGTATGCCACTGGGAGCTGGCGCTGGAGCGGATCTCACGCCAAGGGCTGTTGGAGATATCCCAAGCGGCACAGAGACGCATAAACTTACTGTCAATGAGATGCCATCGCACACTCATAGATATGGGTATTCAAGCGGAATTAGATCCCCAAAGCACGACGACACCACCGCAAGTCAATTCGGGCAAAAAGATCAATCCCCCGAAACGAGCGCGACAGGTGGCAGTAAACCCCACAACAACATGCCCCCCTATTATGTTGTGCAGTTCTGCCGTCTTAACTAAGGGGAAGTGCTATGACCATCAGCCTCTTCGCGCCATTGGGAGCAGCTCTTGGATTTCTTATAGGCACGCAGGCCCGGCAGATCTTCGCTATAGCTGTCTTTTTAATTGCTTTGGCAGTAATGCTGCTGGTTGTTCGCCAGCCGGATCCATTGCCGGGTGTCTTAGTTCTGGGGCTTGGTCTGAGCACAATGTCTGGTTGGCTGTTTCGTGTCATTGTATCTGACGTTTATGCGGTATTCCGAAAACTGGGGGTGCTTCACGCCATCAAACTTGCTTTATGGGCATTCGTAATCACCCTTCCTCTTATTGTACTTGCTGCTATTGGTTTTGACTTTGGGGACACGAGGGAGCGGTTGGTGCTCTATGGCTGCGGTTCCGAGCAAGGAGGTATATACGCAATCGAAGCAGAGAAAGAGGATGTATTCTCTGTTCCTGCGCAAAACGGAAGACACTATGTCCTAAGCCGTTCTGCCCCTGAGAAAACACATGGGTCAGCACTCTCCTTGCCATTGATCTCTGGTCTGTTGTGCCCGGCTCCACCTTATGCGTACGACCTTGAGCTAAGTGCCTATGATAGTATTTCCGTTTATGTGCAGCGCTTAAAGGAAAAACTTCAGGCCAAAGTAGACAGTGCAATACAAGTGGTCGAGGAAACTGGTCTGGCAGGCAAAGAGGCTACAGCTAAAGCTCTTTTTGGCGATGGGAACAGTCAGTGCAGTCCAGCCCCTGAGGAGGTTTTTCCGGAAACTTTAAGGTGTCGATTTCAAGTTCCTGCTGCCTGTAAATTTTATAGATGGCCCTTTAATATAGGTGAATGTGCAAGCATTGAAGTGAAGCGCGCTGTCCAGATGCCCTTGCACGCAGCCTATGAAAATCAGCGCGACGAGTTTAAAAATAACTGGGAGCACAATGCGAACCATTTTCAGGCACAAGCGGAAAACCTCGGGAAAAGCACACGTCTAGGAACGAACGTTTTCCTTAATCGGCACCTCAACCCCATTGAGGCAAAAGCCAAACAGTCCGTCTACTGGACGTTCGTCTTCTGGACAGGTCTGCGTTGGACCGGGATAGTCCTTATTCTCTTCGCCCTGTTGAAGTTTTATCTTTATATCTTTGCTCGCCTTGTTTTTGCGCCTGGTGGTGGCGGGTTGTATCTTAATATGGAGCACATGGATGGAGCTGTCTCCCCGCCTGTTTGTGCACCCCTTTCCTCTGAAAAGCGTACCATCAAGATCGAATTAAAAGGCGAAACCTGGTATGCAGCCCGCCGGAGTGCCATTAACTGGGATGACCATCAACGCGTCTCCTGGATTTTCCGGCCAAGCCAATTGTTTTTTTCACGTTTACTGGCAAGAAAACTGAGTTGGTATGTCTACGAGGGTACCGATCCAGAAGAGGTGATTTTGGGGCGTCATGGGCATGATTTTGACGTCGCGAAAATCACATTGCCTGAAGGCGCAGGTTTCATCTTTCAGCCAAGTCGATTGGAAGCCTTTTCAGACGGGATACATTTTAGAAGGCTGTTCAGCGCCCGCCTGACCGCATTTTTGCAACGCCGCTTGGTTTACGCAGAAGCGTCAGGGCCAGGAACACTTATCCTCTCGGGGATGGGCGGGACTTTATGGGCCGTGGGAAACAGTGAGAGTGAAGCAACCGCAGTCCCCCCAGAGGATATAATTGGAATGGATGCCCAAGGCTCTTTCGGGTGCAATTCTCAAACCGACCCGCTCAGCCTTTTGCTAGAGCCTTTCACCATCAAACCGCAACGCCCCCTAAAAGACCTGATCGTCGCCCACAAACCTCCAGAAAATGCGGTCAGATCTATTGGTAAGTTCTTGCGTAAGTGCATGTTCTTTTTGTTTGGATGATCGGTCTTATCTACAAACTTTATTATACATGCACAATTTAAACAAACTGGCCTGCTGTGTATCCTGATGACCAGGCCCATTGGAAGTTAAAGCCGCCCAAATGTCCTGTGACGTCAACAACTTCTCCTATGAAGTATAACCCGCCAACGTCTTTACTCTCCATTGTTTTGGAAGAGAGGGCGTTTGTGTCGACGCCGCCGCGGGTGACTTCGGCGGTCCGGTATCCTTCTGTCCCGACCGGTTTGATCTGCCAGTTATGAACTCGCTCAGAAAGCTTTCGCAGGACTTTATCGGAGTGATCAGCAAGCCGCCCTTTAAGGCTTAGTTCATCGCAAATTAGGTTTACGAGGCGCTTGGGAAGGACGTCACACAGGGCTGTTTGAATTTCTCTACGCGGCTGCTGTGCTCTTTGTTCTTTGAGAAGCTCAAAAACATTGTCGGTTGGAAGGAGGTTAATTTTGATTTCGGTTCCTTCCCTCCAGTAGGAAGAAATTTGCAGAATTGACGGTCCGGAAAGTCCTCTATGGGTGAAAAGGAGACCTTCTCTGAATGAGATTTTTCCGTAGGAAACGAGAGCGTCGACGGAAACACCTGCCAAATGGCTGCATTTGTGTTTCATGTCATCGCCAAAGGTGAGCGGAACAAGGGCAGGCAGCGGGGAAACTACAGGTATGCCGAATTTTTTCGCCAGTTCATAGCCAAAGCCGGTAGCGCCCATTTTGGGAATGGATGGACCGCCTGTTGCAATGACGAGAGACTGGCATCTAACAGGCCCTTTGCTGGTGCTTATACGAAAACCGTGCTCTTCTTTGAGGGTGTGTTCCACTTTGGTTTCTAGCGCAATTTTAACATTGGCTTGCTCACACAAGCTCAGCAGCATCTCGATGATCTGTTTGGATTTATCATCACAAAACAGTTGCCCGAGTGTTTTCTCATGCCAGGATATGCCGAAGGAGTCCACCAGAGCCAAGAAGTCCTGCTGGGTAAAACGCTTCAGGGCAGAGATGCAGAAGCGGGGGTTCTGGCCAAGGAAACTTTTGGGAGAACTGTTCAAATTCGTAAAGTTGCAGCGCCCCCCACCTGAGATACGGATTTTTTCCGCGGGTTTGCTAGCGTGATCAATCACGAGAACCGTACGGCCTCTTTTGCCTGCTTCTATGGCACACATAAGCCCTGCGGCGCCTGCGCCAATAATAATTACATCCATGTCCTGCATGGGGGACCTTATGCTTGCCTTTAGAGCCAGCGTCAAACCCTATTACTGTTTATGGGTGCTTTGAGAGTGAACGGCACTGCTTACGTGGAAATTTTGGGAAAGTTCTTTTGCATGGGAGGCTCGGAGTTCGTAAGGGGTGATGACTCCGAGCCAGTACAGGCGAGTTATAATCGCCGCTTGCAGGCGCTAGCTATTGGCCCAAACGATTTCCCGATCCTTATAGAGTTGCCCCTCAAACTTAGGGGCGTAGGACGTGCATTCTTTCAGGAACTCCATGTAGGAAGCATGTATTTTCTGATTGAGGGCGGGTTCTCCCGGATACTCTTGGAGTACCTCCTTTGTTGCCTGACCAATGGCCTCCACCACGTCTTTGGGGAAGGCGGAAACTGTAATGCCCTTATCTCTCAAGGTCTTCATTGCGCGCGTGTTGTAATATCGGAATTCGCTTGTAATAGCTTCCGCCTCGGCTTGTGCTGCACTTTTGAGAACATTTTGAAGAAAGGGGGAGAGGGTCTCAAACCTGTTTTGGTTGACGATCATCTCCAAACCGCCACCGGGTTCGTGAAATGCTGGTGCATAATAGTTGGGGGCAGCACGATAAAGCCCGAGCGCAAGGTCATTCCACGGCCCGACAAATTCTGCAGCATCCACGGCACCGGACTGCAACGCAGGATAAATTTCAGCGGGCGGTGTCACCACGGTCGCGACACCCAGCTTACGCAAAATATCGCCGCCAAGTCCGGCAATCCGCATTTTCAGGCCAATGAGGTCATCAATGGATGTGATAGGTTTCTTGAACCAGCCTCCGGCTTGCGCTCCCGAATTTCCGGCATAAAACGGGAGCACCCCATGGGGTGCATAGGCTTCATTCCAGAGCTTTTGCCCGTCGCCATAATAAATCCATCCAGCTTGCTCAGTAGCGTCGAGACCGTATGGGATGGCGGTAAAATACATGGTAGAGCGGACCACGCCCACTTGATAGTAGGGGGCATTATGACCGATGTCGGCCACCCCTGAGGAAACAGCTGAAAAGACCTCGAAGGGCGGAACCAGCTCTCCTCCCCCATAGTAATTAATGGTGAGCTTGCCATCGGAAAGGGCCTCGATACGTTTTGCCAAGCGCTCGGCAGAAGTACCAACTCCTGGAAACCCACGGGGGAAGGCTCCAACGAGTTTTAGGTTTAAAGTTCCTGAAGCCAAAGCTGGAGAAGCAAGTGCTGAGGCTCCTGCGGCTGCGCCCAACTTTCCGGTTTTTGAAAGAAAATCTCTGCGTCTCATGAAACTCTTCTGTGTCTATGGGTGTTTATGTTTCCAATAGTACACAGGAATAGTGGCGCGTGAAGGAAGAAAACCAACCGGCCTGAATGATGACAAAACAGAAAGGTTGCGCTTGGGAAACGCAGGTATAAAAAAAGCAGACAAAGAAACTTTGTCTGCTTCTCAATTAAACAGGCAACAGATTAGTCCAGTTCAATCTGTGTAGCTTGTTTGCCGCGACCGCGGCTGTCGTCTTCTGCAACGAAAGAGAGCGAAGCGCCTTCTGCAGGAACAGCGATGCTTGAGCGCTCAAAAGCTGTAATGTGAACGAAAACGTCTTTGCCGCCATCTTTAGGTGTAATGAAACCAAAACCACGGTCATGGTTGAAGAACTTAAGTGTGCCATCTTGGCGCATGGGAAATGTCCTCTTCCCTATAGTCAAAAAAAATCCGCTTAGAGCGGAACGTTGCAAGCGAGCAATGTAATCAAAGCGGGAAAGGAGTACGTTTCCGTCACATTCTTAACCGGGAATCGAATAACAGCCCGTTGGAGCTTAGTGTTCCAAACTCTTTGATAGGTCATAACTGGAAAAAAAGAAATAGACTATCTTTAAATGTTTGGGGTGGTCTTCGTATATTTCTGCTGTATCCAAGAGTTTCATAGTGCTTCGGTATAATAATATATGTCTTTTTCCATCAAAATTTCTGGTGAAAGGTATTTTTATAAGAATAATTTCCCTAGAGCAGGCCTAGATGACTCTTGGAATATGGATACCTAAATGTATAAATCATTTTTCAAAAAATAAAGTCTCAGTTAAGAAAGTAATAATCCGGTAATCACCGATTATATTTCAGTAATCATATTTATCATGCTGGCACCATTTGCTGCAGTTTGTTTTTGAACATCTAGGCAAGATGAACTGGAACTTTCAAAAGAACCAGTTCATCCACTAATTCTTTCCTAGCTGTTTTGCCGCGCCTCTTTTAAAGAGCTCTGTTGTCTGGCTCCCCGGCGTATCCAGTAAATGAACGGAAGTGTACAAAAATACATCGTGATAACATAGATACCGGAGGCAAGACTGGTGGCAGGCAGTGCGCCAGATCCGGCCAGAACCATTGAGCCTACAGTGATGCCCAAAGTTCCGTTCTGGAGCCCTGTTTCAAGGGCGATGGCGGTGCTGTCTGGATGGTTTAACTTTGCAAGTCGTGCAAATGTGTAACCGATACCAAGCATTATGGCATTCAAGGCAATCAAGATTGGGCCAAGCAACAGGATGTTCTCGATGAGAAGATCCAAGTTTGTCACAATGGCCGCAGCCACTATGATGATTAAGAGAAGCGTGGCGATTTTTGAAATTGCCGGTGCAATTCTATACGCAAACCTTGCTGCGAAATGGTTCAAAAGCAGGCCGATTAAAACCGGTGCAGCGGTAAGCAATGCCATAGATACTGCTATGGAACGTACATCCACTTGCAATGCGTCTTGATTCAGGAAATGCTGAGCCGACAGCGCCACAAGAAATGGCACAGTAGCAACGCAAAGCACACTGCTGACTGCGGTCAGTGTTACAGAAAGAGCGACGGACCCACCCGCAATATAAGTGAGCATATTTGAGGTTACACCGCCCGGTGAAAATGCAAGAATCATCACGCCCAATGCCAACGCCGGGCCAAGTGGGAACAGTTGAAGAAGTCCGAATGCGATAAGGGGCAGTAAAAGCAATTGTCCAATTAATCCAATTGCAAGCGCTTTCGGCATAATCGCCACTCTGGCAAAATCCTGAAACTTCAAAGTAATCCCTAGCGAGAACATAATAAACGCTAAGGATAGCGGTAAAAATAATTTGACGATCATCTCCATTTGGACACCCTCCCCAGTGTGCATCTGGATTGTGAAGTTGTATGTCCCCCACCCAAGCGTATGGAGGCGCTCTGGTAACCTAAAGTATTGAACTTCTTCGTGAAAGGTATTTCTTTACGGAAAATTTCGGTGTGGAGAGGGTGGGAAGCAAATAGGGGAGGGGCACTAAAACAAAGATTAAATTAGATTTTTTGATGAAATTTATTAAACTGAGTTGCTGTAAAATTCGAATGCCATTCAGTGAGGTATTTTTCTTTTGTTACATGATCTTACTATAGGGTCAGGTGAAATATTTACTTTTATTATGTGGAGCTTTGCCTTTTTTTTGCCAATTTAGATTAATAGGGTTCACGTGTTCCATATCTGGAATATGCCCGATGATTTCCTTGCATACATTGGGCCAATAAAAACAATAAGCGCCTCAGATAATAAAAATAACACTGAGGTGCGCATCCTTTGGATGCTAAGAAAAAGATCTAGGTAATAGACATAGCTGCCGCAGTTGATTGGCAGATCTATTGGAGCGCGTTGTCTCCCCAACCTTTGGGAAGCAGTTCGTCTTTGCCCCTCTTCAGATGAGCGGAGCTTTCTCACCTTATCAGCGATATCTCAGCTGAAAGCGGGTACCGGTCCTTCCGGTGCCCGTTTTTTAATGGCTCTGTGTTTTCACTGATGGTAGACGCAAATGGATAAAAGTATAAGTTGGATTTTAAAGCGCGTTTCGTTCATTTTTATTCACACCTCGCGCTTTAAACTCAAGCCTACTTGAGGTGGGCATCAATGCCCAGTGCAGCAGCATGGGCCGTTGCAAAGACACCTTGTAGCAAATACCCCCCGGTGGGCGCTTCCCAGTCCAGCATTTCGCCAGCAATGAAAACTCCGGGTAAATTTTTGAGCATAAAGTTATGGTCAATTTCGCTGAACAGGATGCCGCCAGCAGATGAAATTGCCCGCTCGATTGGTTTTGGAGCGCTCAAGTGAACCGGAAGGGATTTAATTTTCTGTGCCAGTTCATGAGGTGATGTGGGAATCGGTCCAGTTTCTCGCAGCAGGCCAATCGCCTCGGGTTTCAAGCCAGCCGCTTTACGTAGGAACGTGGAAAGAGACTGCTTCCTCTTCGGGCGGTTCAGTTTGTCGTGCAGCTGCTCAAGGCTGAGGTCAGGTTTTAAATCAATCTTCAGCGTAGCTGTACCGCTTGTTTCAATGGCATCTCTCAGGGGCGTGGACAACGCATAAATGGCCCCACCTTCAAGACCGGTTTTATCAAGCATGAGCTCTCCCTCAACCCGTTGGCTTCCAAAAGTCACAGCAATGCGCTTTAGGGGGAGGCCTGCAAACCTCTCAGTGAAATGGGGAGAAAAGGAGACTTCAAAACCGCAGTTGCTTGGGCGAAGTTTCGACACTTTAATGCCTTTACTCTCTATTTCCCGAACCCAGTTCCCATCTGAACCCAATTTCCCCCAGGAGCCTCCACCAAATGCCAGAAGTACGGCATCAAACTTTTTCGCTAAACGGGCATCGCCAGCTGTTTCAAAGAGGGCGGTTCCATCTTCTTTCAAAGAAAGCCACCTATGACGGTAAAATGCCTGGATACCGAGATCATTGAGCCGCTTGATCCAGGCGCGAAGCAAAGGAGAGGCCTTGAAACTTTCAGGAAACACCCGCCCACTGGATCCTTCAAAAGTGGGCTGCTCCAACCCGTGGCACCAGTGTCGTAGTGCCTGAGGGGGAAAGCCTTTAATCGCATTCAGCAGGACGCTTTCTTGCGGGTGGTAGCGAGATAAAAACTGATCCAGTGGTTCGCTATGTGTCAAGTTCAGTCCCCCTCGACCAGCCATAAGAAACTTGCGGGCAGGGGAGGGCATGCGATCAAAAATGGATACTTCGTACCCAAGTTTAGCTAAAAGCTCTGCTGCAAAAAGACCTGCTGGGCCTGCTCCGATAATTCCGATGGTTTTGGTCATGGGTGCCTGATCATTGGTTGACTGCCGCTACATATCAAACTTTCCTGATTGGTCGAGCCTTAACTGCGCGGTTCACCCTTAAATTTTAGGGAAGATTCCTTTCACTGTTCAAATAAGGTTGAACAAACACAAAGAGTGCAGGTTTTTGCGTGAAGGTTGCAATTGTCTTACCTAGAAATATGGACTTCTCTCCCGAGAAGGCTTCCTCCATTGACTTATGTGTGAGGGATCTGGCGCTGCATAGCCGTTTCAAGGGCTCAACTGTGGTTCTAGGAAAGGCAACAGGCCTCTCTTTCCCCGAACTTGAGTTTTGCAGGGTTGGTCACATAAACGAGCGGACAAACTCTCTGCAGTTTATTAGGGAATTAAGGCGGGTGGCTGCGGATGTCATTGTGGTGCATCAGCATGTTCCAACCGCTAGAGCCGTCACCAAGGCGTTTCCGGAAACGCCAATCATCTTGCACCGGCATGGCGCTTCAAAAGTGGATGGAGTTTGGCGCCAGTTCCGCTATAGGCGAATCTTCAAAAGCTTTGCCGCTATTATTAGCGTGAGCAGTTTTGTTAGGGAGCAGCTGGAAAGAACTTATCCTGAATGTGGGGGAAAGTCGGTCATTGTCCCTAATGGCATAGATACGGCCCTCTGGAAGTCTGCGAAAAAGCAACGCAAGCTGACATATGTCGGGCGGGCTTTGGAGAGCAAGGGTCTTTTTGATCTTCTACATGCTTGCGCAAAGGCGAAGCTAGGGGACTGGAAGGTGGAACTGATCCTAGCGGTTACGAACGAAGAGGAACAAACGGCGCTCGCTCACACCAATACACTGCTAAAAACGACTGGTCTGGTTGCAAGTGTTGAGATGAACCTTTCATATTCTGACGTGCGTACCCGAATGTCCTGCGCTTCAATTGTGGTGGTACCTTCCAGAGAGCGGGAAGGGTTTGGCAGAGTGGTTATTGAGGGGATGTCATGTGCCGCCGCTGTCATCGCGACGCGGGCAGGCGGGCTTGCAGAGGCGGCGGGTCCTCATGCTTTGTATATTCCTTCGGGGGATGAGAATGCGCTGAAGGATGCGCTGGAGCTGCTGGTTAACAATGGCGAACTTCGAAAAGGACTGGGGAGTGCTGGACGGGTGTGGGCCTGCGAAACCTATGATATTCGAAAAGTGAGTGCCCACTACGACAAGGTGTTGGAGCGGGTGCATTCCAAGCTCAGTTTAGCTCAATCTCCAATAGAAGTACTATAGCAGAGCTGTTTTTAGAGCTTCTTTCAGCTCAAAACGCTTGAGAATTGTCTTGAGAGCCAACCGCTTAATGCCTGTAATTTCTAACCCTGCATTTTTCTGCCGTGTAATCATTCTACGGCTCGTCCAGGCAGAGAGCTCACAATGGTCACTGTGCAGGAGTTCTTTGCGCAGGACCTCCTGAACTTGGGCCGCCAGATTTTCATGGGTGAAATGTGGCTCTGGGCAGCCGCGCCGTCTTGCCAGAGCACATAAGAGAGCTGCATCTCCATACAGCTTGTAAGTCTTAGCGATATCGCCAGTAGCTTGAGTGGGGTGGATGCGGTAACGGGTCAAAACTTCGGGGATACACCCCATTTTTCGGGTTTCCATCAAGCGTAAGTAAAGGTCGTAATCTTGCGCTCGGCGATAAAAAATGCGGTATCCGCCTACGGCATCAATCAGACAGCGCCGGTAAATGATAGAAGGCTGGTAAAGGCAGTTTTTCTTCAAAAGGCTATGGCGAATGCTCTCCGGTTCCAACGGTGACTTTAAAATCTTACCTAGTGGGGCCCCGTGGGTATCAATCACAGAAACATAGGTGCTGCAAAGAGCCCAGTCAGGATGATCTTGCATGGCTTGAGCTTGCCGTTCTAAGCGAGTTGGTTCTGCAATATCATCGGCATCAAGCCTTGCAATCAAAGGGCTTGTAACAATCTTGGCCCCCACGTTTACAGCTCCTGACACCCCTATGCCGGGACCACTAATTAAATGCAGATTGGGATGGCGCTCTTGGAAACTGCGAACAATCTGGGATGTTCTGTCGGTAGACTGGTCGTCAACTATGAGAACCTGATAGGGCGCAAATGTTTGAGTAAGGGCACTTTGAAGGGCTTGTATGATTGTGCGCTCTGCATTCAATGCAGGAATGATGATGGTAATGGGGTCAGGAGGAAGCAGCCTCATTGGCACCTTTACCCTGAATAGGGTGTTCTTGGAGAACGGGTGCGCATATCCGCCTCAAACGATTTGGCGATGCGCAAATATCTGGAGAGGGCGTAGTTTACTGAGACGATCACCCCCCACCAGCCATAAAGGGCATATTTTCGCAAAATGTATGCCTTTAAAAACGCAAGAGGAAGCTCGGTTAGAAGGCGATAACGTGGCATAGGACGGCCGCGGGCTTGCAGGTCTTTCACCTGTACGCTGGAATAACGGTTCATCTTATCTACTTGAAACTCCAAAGAGCGGATACTTCTGTGTTCCATTGGAGCGTTCAGGTGCCGCAAGCGGGCGTTTTCTGGTGGGCGAACCGTATCATGAACGGGAGACTGGGAAAAACGTCCAATGCTTTTGCGATATAACCGAATCTGCTTGTAACCATAGGCATAGGGAGCCGGTTTGCGCTCATGTGCCCATACGTTGAGTATATTCACCGACCAGAAGTCGGCGGTGGTGATATCTGAGCTTTTGAAAAGAGAGAGAATTTCGTCTCGCAGCGCCGGGGTAATGGCTTCATCGGCATCAATGTTGAGAATCCAGTCGTTCCTGCAATGGTCTTCACCATAGCGCTTTTGTGGTCCGTATCCGACCCAAGGATGGTAATAGACGTTTGCCCCATGCTCTCCAGCTATCTTTGGTGTCTGGTCTTTGGAACCACTATCGACAACAATAATCTCGTCCACCCATTCATCTACGCTTTTGATTGCATGGGCAATCCTATCCTCTTCATTACAGGCAATAATAAAAACTGAAAGGGGAAGAATGTCTGTCACCGTATTACCTGAGTTTTTATGTGGAGCGCTGCCGCAAAATAATCCTGTAGTTTGGTTGTATAGAGAGGGCGGGAAAGGGAATAGACCTCTAAAGTTTCTAATAAAAACACCTCATTGGATATAAAGTGCTTAGTATTTTGGGAGTTTGCACCTGCTCGGAGCGTTCTGTTGAGTTGTGGGGCGACTTTTGTGGCGGATTTTGCTTGTGTAAGAACTCAAACTTCCGTTCAATTGCAACACTGGCAAAGCCGTGAAAGCATCATAGTTGAAATTGTAACTTCCTTTGGAGACTACTCAGTTTCCAGAAGGTCGATGGGAGGAAAGAATGACTGCAATTGTTGGATGGGCTCACACCCCCTTTGGAAAGCTTGAAGGAGAGACGATAGAAACTCTCGTAAAGACTGTGGCGATTGATGCCATTGCTGATGCTGGGCTGGAGCCAAAGGACATTGATGAAATTGTTCTGGGGCACTTTAATGCGGGGTTCTCAAGGCAAGAGTTCACGGCAAGCCTTGTATTGCAGGCCAGCGATGATTTGCGCTTCAAGCCCACCACTCGGGTGGAAAATGCTTGTGCCACAGGCTCCGCCGCCATTCATCAAGCTGCCAAGTCGATTGCGGCCAAGCAGGCCAAACGAATTCTTGTTGTTGGCGTTGAACAGATGACAACCACTCCTGGCCGTCAGATTGGTGAGAACCTTCTCAAAGCCTCCTATTTGCCGGAGGATGGCGACACGCCCGCCGGTTTTGCTGGTGTATTTGGCAAAATTGCCGCTGCATATTTTCAAAAGTACGGTGACCAATCAGAAGCGTTGGCCATGATTGCGGCCAAAAACCACAAAAACGGTGTGCAAAATCCCTATGCGCAGATGCGTAAGGATCTTGGTTTCGAATTCTGTCTCAAAGAAAGCGAGAAAAACCCCTTTGTCGCTGGGCCCTTGAAGCGGACTGACTGCTCTTTGGTGTCTGATGGTGCGGCGGCTGTTGTTTTAACCGACACAGATTCAGCGCTTGGCTATAAAAAAGCGGTTGCCTTCCGCGGTATGGCCCATGCGCAGGATTTTCTTCCCATGTCCAAGCGCGATATCTTGAAATTTGAAGGCTGCACCCATGCGTGGCAGCTAGCTTTGTCCCGTGCGGGGCTTAAACTGGACGATCTTTCTTTTGTTGAAACGCATGATTGTTTCACAATTGCCGAGCTTATTGAATATGAAGCCATGGGCCTTGTGCCGGAAGGGCAAGGGGCAACGGCAATACTGGAGGGCTGGACCCAAAAGGATGGCAAGCTTCCGGTGAACCCTTCTGGAGGTTTGAAGTCCAAAGGACACCCAATCGGCGCGACTGGCGTCTCCATGCATGTTCTGACAGCCATGCAGCTCACAGGAACAGCGGGCGGTATTCAGGTTCCTGATGCAGAGTTTGGCGGTATTTTCAATATGGGCGGAGCGGCGGTCGCCAACTATGTTTCGGTGATGCAGCGCCTTCGTTAGGCTCCGCAGGGTCGGGGTGAACCTACATAACCACCCTGCATGCCTTCAAAATCGGCTTACGCTCCGGCGCAGGAGAGTTTCTCTTTTCTGCGCCTTTTGCTTTTCACCCAAACCGTTTTGCACTGCCAGTGCCGATAATTCTTAGGTTTTCGTTCCATATTTTTACCTTCACACCTGTGTTCTTCGATTGGGGTTGTGCCAAAAGTGCTTGCGTTAGAATATTTTCTCCAATCTGCTTGCTATGACGGTAAAACATTTATCTCCTTAAACTTCCCCAGATAAACGAAATTCTTTTCTACGTTTCTTAGTGCCTTTGGAACTCTGTGCCCGCCATTTTTGTTGCTAAAAGCCTAAATTTTGGGGCAGGAGACAGGTGTGTGTAAGGAACAAACCAATGCAAGGCCCTTTCACCAAGGCGATCAAAGATAAGGACAGCAGAAAACTTGCTGTATTTCCCACCTTTAACAAGGTTGCGGGACGTATTGTCCTTGTTGTCGGCTGTGGTGATGAGGCGGCTGCAAAAGTTCGCCTGCTTTCTGAAACTCAAGCTCATATTCGTGTTGTTGCCCCAAATCCCGAAGATACTCTGGTGAATGCGGTTACCAGCAGCGGTGCTGAGTTGATCCGTGAACAGTTTACTGCAGCCCACTTAAACGGCGCGGTTCTTGTTTTTGCAGCCTCGGGTGAGCTGGATATTGACAGGGCCGTTGTAAAGGCGGGAAAAGCTGCTGGCATCCCTTCCAATGCGGTTGATAGTCCAGAGCTCTGTGATTTTTACGTGGGAGCACTCGTAAATCGTGCGCCAATAGCAGTGGCTGTCACATCAACAGGTGTTGGTCCGGTTTATGCGCGTCACATTCGTGCCAGTATCGAGGCGTTGCTGCCTTTGGAGGCTGGCAGGCTGGCAAGACTTGCAGAAGGGTTTCGCGCCACAGCCTCAAAGCTTCTTCAAAGCGGAGAGGAAAAGCGCCGGTTTTGGGCTCGTTTTTTCTCGGGCAGCATTGCGGCGAATGTGCTGGCAGGGCGAGAGGAAAAAGCACGTCTGGAAGCTCAACGTCTTTTAAACGGAGCAGATGACAGCTCCGGGTATGTTTGGATTGTTGGAGCGGGTCCGGGTGCAGAGGACCTCTTGACACTGCGTGCACAGCGGGTCTTGCAAGAGGCGGACATTATTTTTTATGATGCCCTGGTGCCTAAGGGCGTTGTTGCCATGGGCCGCAGAGATGCACAGCGTGTTTCCGTTGGAAAGCGGAAAGGAAGTCATTCGGTTTCGCAGGTTGAAATCAACGAGAGGCTTATCACTGCTGCAAAGGCAGGCCAACGTGTTGTGCGCCTCAAAGCTGGCGATCCTCTTGTCTTTGGCCGTGCAGGTGAAGAAATGGAGGCACTGCGTGCCGCGGGCGTGGATCATGAAATTGTGCCCGGTATTACAGCAGCGTTTGCAGCAGCCTCCAGTGCTCAAATACCCCTAACACTGCGAGGTGTGGCCTCCAGCCTTGTATTTGCAACAGGTCATAATCAAGTCGGAGAGACACTTCCAGACTGGGCCCAGCTCACTCTTACCGGCACAACCACCGCAGTTTATATGGGGCGCACTGTTGCTGCCCGTGTTGCCACGCAGCTCTTGAAAGCTGGATTGGAAAAAACAACCGGAGTTGTCGCAATAGAAAATGCGAGCCAGCCGGAAGAACGTATCTTTCTGGGGGATCTGGGAGATCTGCCACGTCTTGCTGAACGTGAAGAAGTGGAAGGTCCTGTCCTGATTATCATTGGAGACGTGGTCAGAGGAGCCGCGCTGGAAAAGGTTCTTCCGCTTGCTCCAAAAACTATGAATGAGAAAGAAGCGGTTGCCGCCGCTTGAGGAGTTTTTCGATGAAAGTCATTACTGCAAACCGTCTTTTGGACGGAGAAGTCGTTTGGCTGGGAGATGACAATGCTTGGGTTGAAGTGATTTCACAAGCAGTTCTCTTAAATGACCCAGAGCAATTGGAACAAGCGAAAAAAGCTGCCGAGAAGGCAGAGGTAGACCAACTTGTTGTTGGGGCCTACGAAATTGATGTGGTTCAGGGGCAAGGGACGGTATCTCCAAGCAAATTAAAAGAGGTAATTCGAGCAACTGGACCAACCACTCGAGTTGATTTGGGCAAACAGGCGCGAGCCCACTAGAGGCTTGATAGGAATACGAGATTTATTATGTACCGCTACGATGAATTTGACCAAGAGTTTGTAGACCAGCGTGTTGCCCAGTTTCGGGATCAGGTTCGCCGACGCCTGTCTGGAGACTTGAGCGAAGACCAGTTCAAGCCATTGCGCCTCATGAATGGCCTTTATCTCCAGCTGCATGCCTACATGCTGCGTGTGGCGATTCCTTATGGAACGCTGAACAGCGGGCAGCTGAACAAGCTGGCGCATGTGGCCCGGAAATACGACAGGGGATACGCACACTTTACGACACGTCAGAATGTTCAGTTCAACTGGCCGACATTGTCCCAGACACCAGACATTCTTGAGGAATTGGCAGAAGTGGAAATGCATGCCATTCAGACCTCAGGGAACTGCATTCGCAATGTAACTGCAGACCACTTTGCCGGAGCTGCAAAGGATGAGTTTGCCGACCCGCGTGTATATGCGGAGATTTTGCGTCAATGGTCCTCGCTGCATCCTGAGTTTACGTTCCTGCCTCGCAAGTTCAAAATCGCGATTACCGGTGCGCCTAATGATCGGGCAGCGGTTCAGGTGCACGATATTGGCTTGCAGCTTACTCAAAACGATGCGGGCGAGACAGGGTTCACTGTTTTTGTTGGTGGTGGCCTTGGACGTACGCCGATGGTTGGTCGCAAGGTGCGGGACTTCCTGCCAGAGGCTGAACTGCTTTCCTACTGTGAAGCAATTTTGCGGGTTTATAACCTCTTTGGACGGCGAGATAACAAGTATAAAGCACGCATCAAAATTCTGGTTCATGAAACCGGACTGGAAGAGCTGAAACAAAGTATTGAGACAGAGCATGAGCGTGTTAAGGACAGCATTCTCACATTGCCTCGTGACGAAGTTGAGCGCATCGATACCTATTTTGCTCCTCCCAAGTTTGAAAGCTTGGCGGAGCTGAGCGAAGCGTTTGAGGCTGAAAAGAAAAGTAATCGCGCTTTTGTAAGTTTTTGCGAGCGCAACCTGCATCCGCACAAAGCTGTGGGTTACACAAGCCTGACAATCTCCCTTAAGCCAATTGGCGGCGCACCGGGAGATGCCACAGCCGACCAAATGGATGTGATTGCAGACCTGACAAAACGGTTCGCCTATGATGAGCTGCGCGTCTCTCATGAGCAGAACCTTGTTCTACCTCATGTGAAGCTGGATGATGTGCCCCATATCTATAAGGTTCTTGCGGCCAACGGCCTTGCTGAGCCGAATGCGGGTCTTATCACGGATATGATAGCATGCCCCGGTCTGGACTACTGTGCTTTGGCAAATGCACGCTCCATACCCGTTGCCCAAGAGATCTCCCAGCGGTTTGCTGATCTGGACCGTCAGCACGATATCGGCGAACTGAAGCTGAAAATCTCTGGTTGCATTAATGCCTGTGGGCACCACCATGTCGGTCACATTGGTATTTTGGGTGTGGACCGTAAAGGGGAAGAACTCTACCAGATCACCCTTGGTGGATCGGCAGATCAAAATACATCAATCGGCAAAATTATCGGGCGCGGTTTTCCGGCAGATCAGATTGTTGATGCCGTGGAGAAGGTCGTCGAGACCTATATCGACCTTAGGGACGCCGATGATGAAGCTTTCATCGATGCCTATAGGAGACTCGGTGACAAACCGTTCAAGGAGGCCTTATATGGCGGTCGCTAGTATATCCGCCCTTGCATTGCCTGAAGGAGAACTGATTGCAGAGACAGCCGCCGAATTTGATCGCAGATACGGCGGCAGGCCTGCACAGGAAATTCTTCGTATCGCCATCAAAGAGTTGTTTGGCGGGCAGATTGCACTGGTCTCCAGTTTTGGAGCGGACTCCTCCGTTCTTTTGCACATGGTGTCCCAAATCGACAAAAATATCCCTGTTATCTTTATTGATACGGGGAAGCTGTTCGGGGAGACTAAGTACTACAGGAATATGTTGACCGAGAAACTTGGTCTGACCAATGTACGGTCCGTAACGCCTGAACCTAAGGATCTGGCGGAACATGATCCTAAAGGGGCTCTGTGGCTTCAAGATACAAACGCTTGCTGTCATATTCGAAAGGTTGTCCCTCTTGAAAGAGCTCTGGGCGGGTTCGATGCCTGGGTTTCAGGCCGCAAGCGTCACCAGTCAGACCTGCGCAGCATTCTACCTTGGTTCGAGGCTGAGGGGGGACGGGTTAAAGTCAACCCATTGGCTGATTGGTCGGCAGCGCAAATTCTGCAATATGCCCGTGAGCATAACTTGCCACCTCACCCGCTTGTCGCTGAAGGGTATCCATCCATTGGATGTATGCCCTGCACCGATAAAGTGGCTGAAGGGGAAGACCCGAGAGCAGGCCGCTGGCGCGGACAGGATAAAACAGAGTGTGGTATTCATTTATCAACACACGGCCTGCAGTTTGATGGTAGCGGCATATAAGAGTAAGATAAGATGACCCGTGAAATATATAAGAATGGCTCTATCCTCCCTGATGAGTGGGAGGTGTTGGAAGACGATGCCCAGCTTCCGGTAGATGGAAATGTGATTGTCTCTTTCCAGCGCTATTTTAAGGAAAAAGGGCAGCTGAAACAATATCACCTCTCATTGGGTGTAATTATATCTCCCGGTGATGATGTGAGCGAGCTGCAAGAGGAACTGGAGACACTTCAGCTTGTTGCTGTTGATTTTCCTGGTTTTGCAGATGGGCGCGGCTTTTCATCTGCCCGTATTTTGCGTGAAGAAATGGGCTTTACCGGAGAGATTCGTGCAAGTGGCCAGTTTATTCTGGACCAGATCTCCATGCTGACGCGTTGCGGCGTTAATAGTTTTGCTCTCGATAACCCGCACTTGCGAAAAGATCTTGAGGCGGGCAATCTGGCTGAAGTCACCGTTTATAGCCAACCTGTTGGAGCGGTCAAAGAAGTTCCCGTGGGAACGCGGCCGTGGGCAAGACGTAAGTCTGTCTGATAGCTTTGGTTGAGTTACCTCCAAGTTTCCCTTATGAGTTTATGAGAAGGTTGACGATCCGGTATGCGGAACGTACATATCATGAACATTGAGATCTGTAGTGGGGTGGAACAATGATTGGCTATGTGATGTTAGGCACCAATGATCTTGAGCGGGCAACAAGTTTCTTTGATGCCCTCTTGCAAGACATTGGCGGCAAAAAAGCTATGAGTGGCGAGAATGAAACTGCCTGGAGCTTTGGCGAGTCGGGCTTTGGCGGGAATGAAGCTTCGTTTTTCGTCACCAAACCATTCGATAAAAAGCAAGCCTGCGTGGGCAACGGCACGATGGTTGCGCTGCGAGTGCCATCCGCAGAAACCGTAGAGAAGTTGCATGGAAAAGCTCTGGAACTGGGAGCCGAGAATGAAGGCAACCCGGCTTGGCAGGGAGAGAATTTTTTTGGTGCCTATTTCAGAGACCTTGATGGCAACAAACTAAACTTCTTTTATATGAAGGGCTAAAAAAATCTGGTTGGCCGCTAGCTTTTAAGAGGTTTACGGGGCGTGTTATAGCGCCGTTTTTTGTACTCTTGAAATGATTGGGTGGATGCGACACTCTGGCGCATTCTTGCATCATGTGCCGTCATAGCGGAAAAATCGACTTCCTAGTCACTGAAATTTGGCATATCCTCCCCCTTCAAGGCCTAGGGTGGAGTAAGTAATGGCGGATATAAAAACAAAACTTCGTTCAATTGTTGAGGATGCGACACTCTCTTCTGCGCAAAAAGCACGTTATCTCTCGTTGGAAGCGGAGAATATGCTGGAGTATCCAGCTCTTGATGAGCAGACTGCCCGCGCACTGGAAGAGCGGGTCATCTGCGATATGTATGAGGGCCACGCCCCCTATAAGCCTCGCTATGTTCTACCCGATTACAGTGTAATTTTGAGAAACGGCAGTGCCTATCTTGAGCTGGACCCACCACAAGATCTGGATGAAGCAATTAATGCTTTGATGATTGCCTACCACCATGTTCCAAGTGTTACGGCGCTTCCCGTCTACATTGGCAAACTGGATGATCTTCTCACGCCATTTTGCCAAGGGGTGAGCGAAGAAAATCTCTACAGGAAAATCAAGCTCTTCTGGCAATACCTCGACCGCACCTTGCCTGATGCCTTTATGCACGCAAATATTGGGCCGCAGGATACTCCGGTTGGTCGCGCCATATTAAAGGTCGATGCTGAGCTGAAGCAGGTCGCTCCCAACCTGACATTCTTTTATGATCCTGAGATCAGCTCTGAGGAAATTATCGCCATGGCAACGGGCAATATTGTGGAATGCTCCAAGCCTCACATTGGCAACCATCCCATGCACGCATCAGAGTTTGACGAGCGTGGCTATGGAATTGTGAGCTGTTATAACTCCTTGCCGATTTGCGGCGGGGCCTCCACCTTAACCCGCATAAATCTGAAAGAGGTTGCCAAGCGGTCAGTGAGCGAGGCTGATTTTTTTGAAAACGTCCTGCCGCGCTATATTGACTTGAACTTCCGCTTGAGCGAAGTACGAATTGACTACCTGTTCAACCAATCCAATTTCTTCTCCAGTTTCCTTGTCGAGGAAGGGTGGATTGAGCGTGATCGCTTCACCGCCATGTTTGGTGTGTTTGCCATGGCCGAAGCGGTGAACCAGCTGCAACAGCTTGAGGGGCGTGCGGGGCAATACGGCCTTGATGAACAAGCCAACGAGCTGGGGTATAAAATCTCGAAGTTTCTGGCGGAGCAGGTCGCAAAGCGTCCTTTACAAGATGTATGGCGTGGCAAGGCAATGCTGCACTCTCAAGCTGGAATCAGCATTGACGAGCAAAGTACCCCGGGTATGCGCATTCCATATGGAACCGAGCCTGATCCGGTGACGCATATTAAAGCGCTGGCAGCTCATCACGCCTATTACCCCTCGGGTATCAGTGAAATTCTCACGGTGGACGAGACTGTGAAAAATAATCCTGAAGCCATGCTGCAGCTTTGCAAGGGCGCACTTGCCTCCGGTTTTAGAGAGTTCACTGCAAATGTTGCCAGTAATGATCTGGTACGGGTCACCGGCTATATGATCCGCCTGTCGGATGTGAAGAAATTCAACGAGGACAAGGGGTCGCGGGTCAATACCACCGCTTTGGGGGCAGAAGCCGCAGCGGGCACAGGCATTTTAGAACGCAAGCCAAGGGTCGTCGGGCATGAGCTCACCCCAAGCTATAGTCAGTAAGGTTCTAACCTTCTCTTGTGTAGACGGACCGGGAAACCGGCTCGTCCTGTTCCTGCAAGGGTGCAACTTTCGTTGTCCCACCTGCCACAATCCGCATACAATCGATTTTTGTAATGATTGCGGAGAGTGTATTCCTGCATGCCATGTGGAGGCGCTGTCTCTGGTTGCTGGAAAAATCAATTTTGATCCCACCCATTGCGACCAGTGTGATGCTTGCATTAAGGCCTGCCCCATTAGCGCCAACCCGATGGTACTGCATTACAGTGTTGAGGATGTTTTAGATACCGCCCGTCAGAACCTTCCGTTTTTGACCGGTATTACGGTTTCTGGCGGTGAGGCGACCGTGCAGCTGAAATTTGTGAAAGCGCTGTTTACAGCAGTAAAGCAAGATGAAAAGCTGCGCAATCTCACCTGTTTTATCGACAGCAACGGGCACCTTGGCGCCGCAGGCTGGAAAGAGCTTTTGCCGGTAACGGATGGCGTCATGCTGGATATCAAAGCGTTTTCAAAAGACCTGCATATGGAGTTGACGGGCAAAGGAAACGAGAGGGTTCTGGAAAGTGCCCGTATTTTAAAGGCTGCGGGAAAACTCCATGAAATTCGGTATCTGCTTATTCCAGATAGAAGCGATAAAGCGTGCGAGCTGGACCAACTGGGGTGCTTTATGCTGGAGTTGGGCCATGATACACGCCTGCGTCTCAACGCCTATCAGCACCATGGAGTGAGCGGAAGCGCATTGACAATAGCCAAAATGCAAGAAGCCCACGTCAGGCAAATCGCCACCACTCTTCGCGCTCAAGGATTTCCCAATATCACCACGCCAGCACTTTATTTATGAAAATTGCATCACGTTGATCAAACGCAATACGCTCAAAATGAAGAAGTTAGAGCATGAGGCGTGAATAAAAATGAATACAGCGTGCTTTAGGATCGTAAAAAATTTAACTTAAGTTGGATTTACCTTTCAGTTGAATGTTGAAAGGCTACAGATGTTATTTTATTAATTTTCAGGGGTTATCGTGCTCAGGCCTTTTGTTTTTTCTCTTATTTTATCAGTGTTTATTTTGTCAGCCGCACAGGCTGCCCCGCAACGGCCAGTAGTGGATTCTGGCGTAGGGCCGTGGGATACAAAAGGGCCTGTGGGAGGTCTCACATCCGCCCATGAAATAGAAGCTTGGAATGACATTCATGCCATTAAAGCTGCAGCCATGGGGGGAGACCCCAATGCGCAATTTGCATTGGCTGAATCCTACGAGTTTGGTGATGGGGTCACTCGGGATAGGGAACAGGCATTCCATTGGTTTAAAAAGGCGGCAGAGCATGGAAACCCTTATGCGATAGGAGCTTTGGGTGAGTTTTATGAATACGGAGATTTTGTAGAACAGGATCTGGAAAAGGCCGCAAAGAACTATTGGATCGCGGCGGAAGTCAACAGCCCGTGGTCGGCCTTTCGTCTTGCATTGCTCTATCTGGACGGACACGGGGTAAATCAAGATTATTCTCAGACTTATTTTTGGACAAAGAGTGCAGTGGATGCTGGATACGCCCCGGCCTTGACTACGCTTGCGTGGCTCTATGCACACGGGCACGGTATTCAAAAGGATTTCGATAAAGCCGTTGCACTCCATGAGGAGGCGGCTGAACGTGGGGTATCCAATGTCTATTCCTCACTTGGTGCACTTTATGAAAAGCATGAGGAATACCCCAAGCGATATGTCAAAGCCCGCGAGTTATATGAAAAAGGTATTGAGCAATTCAATGATGGAAAAGCCAAGGCGTATCTGGCGGAGCTGTACCTGAATGGAAAGGGGGGCGTGCAAAACGATGACAAGGCAAGGGAGCTGTTTGAAGCAGCTGCCGAAGATGGGATATCCTACGCCTTTAATCATCTGGCACGTGCTTATCAGTTCGGGACGCTTTACGAACTGGACCTCCCTCTCGCGCGCTTTTACTATCGCAAAGCTGCCTTGGCTAATAATGTAGACGCGCTTGAACGTTTAGGAACAATGTATCTGAATGGACGTGGTGGGCCTGTGGATCTGAAAGAGGCGCTGTGGCTTTACCGCCGGGCAGAATCTCTGGGCAGTGACTATGCCACGTTCTCAATTGGATATCTCCATGAAATTGGAGTGGATGGAGAACGAAACTGGGAAAAAGCATTGGAGCTTTATCACAGTATCAAAAACGAGATTCCAGAGGCCTATGGGTATATCGGCTTTGCATATGAACATGGTTACGGAACCGAGAAGAATCTGGAAACGGCAGAAAGTTATTATCGTAAGGGAGCCGAACTTGATGATGTCTATGCTCAGGTGCGGCTGGCATCACTTTATGTAGATCATGATCGAGGAATATCGCCCCAAACCTTAAAAGAAATAAAAGCCTATTTGACGCAAGCCATCGAAAGTGGTGATGCGGATGCTTTAACCTACTATGCCTATCTATTTGATCCCCGTTTCAACGGATTTAATGATGAAAAGCTGGCGTTGAAGTACTATGAAAAGGCGGCAAAGGCTGGCAGTGTTTTTTCAGCCTTAAGGCTCTTTGAGTTTTATAAGGAAGGAAGCGAAAGCGAGAAAAATAAAGCCTATGAGTTCTACGAGTTGGCAGGGCTTAATGGAGATGTAGAAGCGGCTCTGGCAGTGGGGAAGACAAAGGTACCCGGTTCGAGGCCAGTTAGCCAAGTAGACCTATATATGAAAGCTGCAGAACAGGGAGATGTTCGCGGGCAGGTGCTATTTGGAATAACTCAACTGGATGGACATGCAGGGCAGAAAACAGATGCGACTGGTCGTTATCTAGATGGAATACGTCACTTACAGGAAGCTTTTGAGAAGAATCCCCTTGTAGCAGCGGAGTCCTTGAAAAGCAGAGCGCCCGATGACGGGAGAATAGACTTAGGCTACCTACCTAAAACAATGGCTTGGGAGGGTGCCTTCTTGGCTTTGTTGGAGTTCCACTCCGTTTGGGATTCAGGATTAGGCGTTCAAAAAGAAGACCTGCTAAGAGTAGGAGTAGACAATCTCTACACTAGGGACAAAAACGCTTTTCAGTTTACGCTGGCCATGCTTCTAGTGGAAAAAGCGGAGAGTGATGAAGAAGTATTGGAAGAGGCGATTATGCACCTGAACATACTTGCAAATGCTGGCTACCGGAGCGCGCAATTTCTTTTGGCGGATCTTTACTTCCACGGAGAACTGGTAGAACAAAGGCTTGCAACTGTTAAACTCTGGGATGGCATTAATAAAGAGTATAGTTCAGATTCTCAGGCCCGTCTGGCTTATATTGCCTTGATGGAAGAGGAGATAAGCTTACCTGAAAGAAAGCAGGCTTTTAAAGAGCTTGTGCTGGCAGCTGAAACTGGATCGCCCGTTGCTTTAGAGCTGCTTTCAAAGCACCTTTCCAATAAGCCCTTGGATTATTATGAAAGAGACTGGTTACGGCGGCTTCAGGCTGCCGAGAGTGATCTGTCTGGATGAGGGCTACCATGCCTATTTTGTAGATGTAATCTCAGTAGTTATTCGCGGCGTTGCGCGCCCCTTTTCCATGAGGTAGCATTTCATTTGCGACTGGGAGGAACTGACGGGGGAGAGGTCAGTGGAAGAGGTGTGCACTCGAATAAAAGACTATCCGGCATTGATTGGTGGGCAAAGAACATCCGCAACCTCTGGGGAAACCTTGTGTATGCGCAGCCCATCCAATGGGGAGGTTTTTGCAAGAATTCCTCGCTGCAGTGCCTCTGATGTTGGGCGCGCGGTAGCTGCGGCAAAACATGCCTTCAAACAAGGGGCATGGCCGAGGCTTTCTGCCCCGCAAAGGGGACGCCTACTCTCCCATGTATCCCGTATGTTGGCAGAAAGGGAAGAGGAGTTTGTCGAACTTGAGGCGCTGGACACGGGCAAGCCCCTGTCTCAAGCACGCGCTGATGTGAAAGCCGCTATCCGCTATTTTGAATTTTATGGTGGTGCAGCCGATAAGATTTCCGGAGAAACCCTACCGACCTTGAGTGAAGGTTTTAGTGCCTTCACCCTGCGCCAGCCTCATGGAGTTATTGCAGCTGTTATCCCGTGGAACTATCCGTTGCAGATTATCTCGCGGATTGCCGGAGCCGCCTTGGCAATGGGGAATACGCTTGTCGTTAAACCCTCTGAAGATGCCTGCCTCTCGGTTATTCGTCTGGGGGAGATAATGAGCGAGCTGGGTTTTCCCGCAGGCGTCTTTAATGTGGTTACTGGATATGGGGATGAAGCGGGGGCAGCTTTGGCTCATAATCTGGATGTCAACTTTCTCACGTTTACCGGCTCTCCCGAGGTTGGGACCTTCATTCAATCTGCCGCTGCCCGCAACCACATTGGTTGCACCTTGGAACTGGGAGGAAAGTCCCCGCAGATTCTGTTTGAGGATGCCGATCTAGACGCAGCAGTACCTGCCATAAGCAAGGCTCTTACGCAAAACGGGGGGCAAACGTGCTCAGCTGGGAGCCGCGTTCTTGTTCAAGAAAATCTCTGGGACGAGGCTTGTAATCGCCTGCGTACAAAGTTCAGGGCCGTTGTTGCAGGCCCACATGAACAGGACTTGGACTTCGGCCCGCTGATCAATGCCTCGCAGGCGCGCCGTGTTGCCGCTTACTGTGCTCAAGCCGAGAAAGACGGGGTGCCGCTTTTAGCTGAAGGAACTCTGGTGCCGGATATCCCTCCGGAAGGATATTATAGAACCGCTCGCCTTTATGGCCCCGTTCCCGCTCACCACCCATTGGCACAGGAAGAGGTGTTCGGTCCCGTCCTTGCCATGATCCCGTTTAAAGATGAGCAGGAGGCCATTGAGATTGCCAATGCAACGGCGTTCGGGCTGGTGGCAGGTGTCTGGACGCGGGATCTGGCTCGGTCAATGCGGGTGGTTCGGGCCGTTGAGTGTGGGCAGGTCTTCGTGAATGCTTATGGCGCGGGGGGAGGCGTGGAACTTCCGTTTGGCGGGGTTAAAAAGTCCGGTCATGGCAGGGAGAAGGGGTTCGAGGCCCTCAAAGAGTTCTCCTCGATTAAAACGGTCGTAATTAATCATGGATGAGTTCGTTAAAGGGGGAACGTCATGCGTTTGGAAGGGAAAACAGCTATTGTTACCGGTGCGGCATCCGGATTCGGAAAAGCCATTGCTCAAAGGTTTGCCAGCGAAGGGGCCCTAGTGATTATTGCTGACCGTAACGGTCCGGCAGCAGAGCAAACCGCAAAGAGTATTGGTCCGCGGGCCCGGGCAATTCAGGCGGATGTTACGCAAAAACAGCAGGTAATAGAAATGGTCGCCATGGCACTGGCACACAGCGGGAAGCTGGACATCCTTGTCAACAATGCGGGCTTTTCCCATCGCAACGGCAGCTTGCTTGAAGTTGAAGAAGAAACTTTTGACCAGATCATGGCAGTGAATGCAAAGGCTCTGTATCTGGCGGCTTTGGTTGCAATTCCCGAAATGGAAAAAAATGGTGGCGGGGTTATTTTAAACACTGCATCAACGGCTGGCCTGCGTCCAAGGCCGGGGCTCACATGGTATAATGCTTCCAAAGGGTTTGCCATCACAGCCACAAAATCTATGGCGGCGGAGCTGGGGCCTAAAAATATAAGGGTAAATGCGCTCTGTCCCGTTGTCGGTGAAACGCCGATGCTTCCACTCTTTCTAGGGGAAGATACGCAGGAAAAACGTGCGGAATTCACTGCAGGAATTCCCTTGGGCCGTCTTTCGCAGCCCTCAGACATAGCAAGCGCCGCCCTTTGGCTAGCCTCGGATGAAGCGGCGTTTATTACAGGTGTGGCTCTAGAAGTCGATGGTGGCCGTTGTGTTTAGGAGCGGCCTGATTGGCTGCAACAATTCGGTTTCGGCCACTCTCTTTTGCTTCATATAGGCATTGGTCGGCAGTTCGCAGGGCTGCGGCCAGATTGTCTTCTTCACCGGAAGAAAGCCCAATACTAATTGTGACATTTGAAAACAGCGTCGGGTTTTCCGGTGGTGTGATGGGCATGGAGGCGAGCAGCTTTTTGAGGAAGTTCTTGGCATCTTGCTCAGTAGTTTCGGGCAGAGCCACGCAAAACTCATCACCGCCAATGCGTACAGCAAGCCCTCCATCGGGAATCAGCTTATTGATCCTGTGGGCGATGGCGGTGATCAGTTGATCTCCCGCCCCATGGCCATGGCGATCATTCACCTGTTTAAAGCGGTCAATGTCAATCATAGCGTAACGGAGTGACTTTCCGCTCTGGTGGAGAGATCTATGCAAACTCTTAATGGTTTCATGCAGGTAACGGTGATTGAACAACCCCGTCATCGGGTCGCGATTGGCCAGATCAGTGAGTTTTTGGATATGGTCAAGATTGTCAAGGTTCTGGGCAACTCGCAATGCCAGTTCTTCGGGAGTGCTGGATTTAGTCAGGAAATCATTGGCTCCGGACTTCAGGAACTGGGCTGTGAGTTCCGGGCACGGGCCTTCCGCAATTCCGATTATAACCAGCTCTCTCATACCATAGAGCTTCCGGATCTTGGTTAGGGTCTGATAGCCGTTAAGGTCCGGGAAGTTCTGACCGAGAAGGACCATACGAATTGAGGGGTCATCCTGCAATATTTCAAGGGTTTGAGCACTGGTTGCCGCAGTCTCCACCTGCAAACATGTCTTGGACAGCCTGTCTTTCAATATCTGCCGATGAGCGCTTGTCCCCGCCGCAACAAGAATGCGGGTTCGTGTATTGCGTTCAACACGCCTTACAAGGCCGCTAAGATAGCTCAAACTTGCCGGTGCATCTTTGAGTACGTAGTCCACTACGCCTTTGGCAAGAATGGTGTTGCGGATGTCTTCGTCAAACCGGCCGGAAAAGACTATTGTAGGTAGACCAGCGGATACGGTCAGGTCCACAACTTCTCCGTTAGGTGCATCTGGAAGTGTAAGATCTACAAGTGCAAGAAAAGGTTTGTAATCAGGTTTATTTACAAGTGACTGGGCCTGCGAAAATGTTTTGGCAACATCTACGTCGTGAAATCCGGCCTTGTTTAGTTCAGCCATAATAACCCTTGCGAAAAAACTTGTATCCTCGACGACGAGAATTTTTCGAGCTGTGGACTTTACCATAGGATTACTCAGCGCGTTGTACTTTAGTCTAAAACTATTGTGTCGATTAAAACCACTTAAGCAAATACTGAAATACCATGGTTTCTACTTAGTTAAAAATTTAATTAATTCATGCTGTTAATTTGTCAAAATGAAAAATACTATATTTTGCTAGTGTATTTTTTGTAGTCTATTGTTTTAAAAAGTCTTTTTATGAAGAGTGGGGTGAGCTACAGTTTAGCCTATGGCGATATTTTATTAGGGAGAGCACCTGGATAATCCTTAGTCGTGCCGACTTAAAATAATCTGGCTATGGGCTGAGGTGATGAGCGGGCTGGAGCCGATTCGATCATTCAGTCTGCTGAGCTCGTCCATAGAAGGTACAGCACAGATCGCGATTGCATCGAGATTTCCCGCCAAGGAATACACCGCTGAAACCCCTTCCAAAGACGAAAGCCACGTCAAAGCCGGCTCGCAGGGGCGCTCTGCAATATCTATGAATAGAACGGCTCTGATAAGGTCGGCCTGATGAGCATTCGTTGCTGTGTGGTATCCTTGTATGACCTTCGACTTCTCCAGTTTGCCAATCCGGTCCTGAACTGCAGTGCGGGAGAGGCCAATTTCCCGTCCTATGGCGGCAGCGCTCGCGCGGGCATTCTTTTCCAGTATGGCAAGGATGCGCTTGTCAGTCTTGTTAATGTCCACCAGTAAACCTCGAAACGTCAGGTAATTACGTCGGTTCGCAAGTTGGTTCAGCCGACAGCCGGAGGTATGTGTATTGCACAGCAAATGGAGGCTATCAATGCGAAAAATAATCGCGAAAGAGTTTACCGGAAATCGTGCATGGGCAGCTATGGATATTGAAGAGATGGAGTGTGCAAGCCTGCGCCTTCACTGGACCGATAAACCCTATATTTGGCATGTGAATGACGGGCCTGAGGTCTTTGTGGTTTTGGATGGCGAGGTCGATATGCATACCAGATCTGAAGAGGGCGAAGAGACCTTTCACCTTAAGGTGGGGGATATTTTTCATGTACAAGAAGGCGATGAGCATATGGCCCACCCAAGGGGGGCAGCCAGAATTCTGGTGGTTGAGAAAGCTGGCAGTATATGACTTGGCATGCGGCGAAACTCACCAATGAAAGGGAAACTAGGGCTTTGCTCAGTAAAGCCTACTAAATGTTTAGGCTGAGATAGAACTTATCTTCTTTAATATAGTCTTGGTTTCATCCTTGGATTAAGCTATCAAAATTACATAGGAGACTCAGAAAAATGCGCATGGGGGGCATTTTTCCAAGTTGTTCGCTCTTTTTTGCTCATGCCAACAGAGAGCATACTGTGAAAATTACTGGGAGATCGTAATGAATAAAGTTTTCCCGTCAGCGGCAGCGGCTCTTGAAGGCCTTCCCTTCGACGGCATGACCGTGATGGTTGGTGGCTTTGGCCTCTGTGGCATTCCCGAAAATCTTATCATAGCTTTGCGCGATTCAGGTGTATCGGGACTGACAGTCATTTCCAATAATTGTGGTGTCGATGATTTTGGCTCCGGCATCATGTTGCAAACACGGCAGATCGATAAGATGGTTTCCTCCTATGTGGGAGAAAACGCAATATTTGCCAAGCAGTATCTGAACGGAGAGCTGGAGCTGGAGTTTAACCCGCAAGGAACACTTGCCGAACGGATCCGGGCAGGGGGTGCGGGAATACCGGGCTTTTACACTAAAACCGGTGTTGGTACCTTGATTGCGGAAGGTAAAGAGCACAAGGATTTCAACGGTGAAACCCATATCATGGAAACCGGGCTGACCGCTGATATCTCCTTGGTAAAAGCGTGGAGGGGGGACCATGAAGGGAACCTCATATTCCGTAAGACAGCGCGCAATTTCAATCCCATGATGGCAACAGCTGGCAAGATTACTCTGGTTGAGGTTGAGGAGCTGGTGGAAACGGGAAAGCTTGATCCCGATCAGATCCATACTCCCGGAATTTTTGTTGACCGTATCAGTCAGGGAAATTTTGAAAAACGCATTGAGCAACGCACAATCCGTGAAGGATAAGGGAGGACTTAAGTCATGGCTTGGACCCGCGATGAAATGGCCGCCCTTGCGGCTGAGGAGTTAAAAGACGGTTTCTATGTGAACCTTGGGATCGGAATCCCCACATTGGTTTCCAACTATATCCCCGACGGCGTGAATGTTACTTTGCAATCGGAAAACGGAATGTTGGGCATGGGGCCGTTTCCTACCGCCGATGAAATTGATGCCGACCTGATCAATGCCGGTAAACAGACAATCACCGAGTTGAAACGGACCAGCTATTTTTCTTCGGCAGACAGCTTCGCCATGATCCGTGGTGGACATATTGACCTGTCTATTCTTGGGGCTATGGAAGTTGCCGAGAACGGGGATTTGGCCAACTGGATGATCCCCGGCAAGCTTGTTAAAGGAATGGGCGGCGCGATGGATCTGGTTGCCGGCGTCAAGCGCGTGGTGGTTGTTATGGACCATACAAGCAAATCAGGAGCCCCAAAACTTTTGAAAAAATGTAGCTTGCCCCTGACCGGCGTTCGCTGTGTTGACCGCATCATCACTGATCTCGGGGTCTTTGATGTGGTTGAAGGCGGCCTGCAAGTTATCCAGCTTGCTCCGGGAGTAACTCTGGAGGAAGTGAAGGGGAAAACAGAGGCAACGCTGATTTCCTAGGCTGAAGCGGTGCCCGCTTCCAATTATATCGGATAAATTCCCAATCTTGATCCTTAGGTTACGATTTGGTAACCATGCCCCCTAAGACATTAGGGGGCTTTTTTGATAATTTTGCAGGACGGGAATCGGCTGGCATCGGGAACTAAGCGCGATGTCTATATACATCCCCATGATAATTTAAAGTGCATAAAAGTCGATAGGGGTGTCTTGGCGCGGGCAGAAAGCGGGACAAATCATGAGGCTGCATTCTACTCTTATATGTATAGCAAACGTGGTAAAGTCGACTTTAAGGCACTGTCCTCATACTACGGTACCGTCCAAACCAATATGGGAGTTGGAACGGTATTTGCGCTTATCAGGGATGAAGATACGCAGGAGCCTTCCAAGACGCTTTACCATGAGATGCTTCGAGATCACAGTGAGGAAGAGAAGGCGAAACATTCTAGAGCCCTTAAAACCTTCAGAAGAAAGCTGTTAAGGGATGGAGTTCTTTGCCGGGACCTCGCCTACCTCAATGTTTGCGTGCAAAAGAAGACGAATGGCGATTATCAGTACTTTGTAATTGATGGCATGGGGCATCCCAGATACCGTGGCTATAGCCGACTGGCGACTTTTTTCACCATGCTGGGCAAAATTAGAAAGAAAAAGATGACTTCCTATCGGAAGCTCAAATCCGCCTGCCTTAATTATAAAGTCAGTCAAAATCGTTGGAAGGCATGGAGCCCTTCACAAGGGTAATTGCGCGTGTTGTTCACCGGTTACATTTCTCTTGCGAGCCTCGTTACCTATTGGTAATGGTCACCCTGGATATAGGGGGTGCAATTGCTGCAACTAAGAGAAGAAGATCATTTCGCCTCGGGCGGTATACGTGACATTTATTATCACCCGCACAATAAAGAGCTGTGTATCAAGGTCGATAAGAATACATCAGGCCCAAGGGAACGTCTCAATCACGGCCAATTCGGAACAAGCGCCGAGTTGGACTACTATTCGTTTCTGGAACAGAAGCGTGGTCATTTAAATTTTCACGCAATTGCGCAATTTTATGATTCCGTTGAAACTTCTCGGGGACGCGGGGCGGTTTTCCAGCTGGTTAAGGATGAAACGTCGCAGCACCCCTCCAAGACATTGTTCCATGAAATGTCAAAGGAGCATGACGTTTCCGAGCAAAAGAAGCATAGCGTCGCTCTACGGGAGTTTAAAAAGAGGCTTCTAAAAGACAGGGTGCTGTGCCGCGACCTGAAGCCGATTAATATTTGCGTGCAAAAATTGAAAGACGGGACCTATCGGTATGTTCTGGTCGATGGGATCGGGCACAAGAGCTACCGAAAGTACGGTAGTTTGCGTACCTATATTAAAATGTTGAGGCACCTTCACCGCAGGGAAATGAGATCCTATAGGGTTTTGAAAACGGCCTGTTCGACGAATGGTGTTTGGGCGGAACACATGAAGGGGCGTGCCGCAAGACAAACGGATGCGCCAAGAAACGGCAAAATGTCCGGGCTGAATCCCTTAAGGCTCTTTAAGAGCCTACGCACATAAGAAAAGTTGAGGCAAAGAACGAGAGCAGTTTTTGGGCAAAGATTGCCATTATTTTTGAAGAAAAAGTGTGGTAGGTGGCCCTAGTCGTTTTAGGTTCCACCTAAGCTGAGGAGCTTCTCTTGATTCCATTCGATGTTCTCGCCGGTTTTTTCTCCGTCACGATCTTGCTGGCATTGGCTCCGGGGCCTGATAATATTTTTGTGCTGACCCAGTCTGCCGTATCAGGCCGCTCAGCAGGGGTTGTTGTTACTCTAGGGTTATGTACGGGGCTCATTTTTCACACGCTGGCTGTTGCCTTGGGTGTGACGGCTATTTTTCAAGCCTCGGAACTGGCGTTCACATTGGTGAAGGCCTTGGGTGTGGGATACCTTTTGTATCTGGCTTGGGGTGCTTTTCGGGCGAAGCCACAGCCAATTGCACCCGGCGCAGCGGAAAAAGCCTCTCTTATGCCGCTTTACCGACGCGGTGTGATTATGAATATCACAAATCCGAAAGTGGGTATTTTCTTCCTGTCCTTCCTGCCCCAATTTATTGACCCTGCCAGAGGGGCACTTTTGCCGCAATTTGTTCAGTTGGGCGCGGTGTTTATTCTGTCCACGCTTCTTGTTTTCGGGGGCGTTGCGTTGGCGGCTGGAGTTATTGGCGAACGCTTGAACCAGTCTGTTATGGCTCAAACGGTCATGAATCGTATTGCTTCTGTTGTGTTTATTGGCATGGCGCTGAAACTGGCAGCAACAACGAGATAGCCCGTTTTATACCAAGCTGCATTATCGGGAACCTATAGGAAACCGCTTTCTTGCTCAGATGGAACCCAATAAGTTCCTCTTATTTCTGGCTGGCATTACTTGTATAGCCTTTATAAAGTTCGATGAGGCGGACTTTATAAAGGCTATACAGTCGGCCCAACACACGAAAAGAACTCCGCCAGTATTTCAGGGCGGAGTTCTTTTCGTGTGATACAGGCAAACCTAACCGAAGGAAAAATCGTCCGAACTGAGATCGGATTTACTCAGACCTTCCAGTGTGAGCTCGTCACCACTACCCATATTGATCACGACATTGCCATTCTGGTTGCTGGCATTATTCATGATTTCGTTGAAGCTATCGCGGTTGTTTCCAAAACCCTCAAAGAGGATAGTATCATTACCCGGATCGAAGTCCGTAATCACATCTTTATCGTCGTCTCGTTCGAAAATGAAGGTATCGCTGCCAGTGCCACCTGTCAGGGTGTCGTTTCCTTTACCGCCAGTAATGGTATCGTTGCCTGCACCTCCTTTGACCGTGTCGCTGCCCCGATTACCATCAAGGACATCATTGCCAGCTCCACCTTCTATACGGTCGGCTCCTTTTCCGCCGCTAAATGTATCGTTGTATTGACTACCCAATATCAGGTCATCACTATTGCCACCGTTGTAGCTTTTCCCTGAGTTAGCATTCGTATAGTCTGTAACTCTTCCATAGGAATCAGAGTCATGGCCTGGGTCTCTGCCTGGGTTTCTACTTGGCATGATAAGTGTCCTTTTGTTCTTACATCAGCTTATGTGGGCTGAATTTTGCATTCGCATTCCTGCAACGCTATGGATTACGTAGAGGAATAAATAGGTTTTCTTGGATGGTTTAAGATTTGATTTTTGCTTCGAACCTTGATGTCCTGTTTGTCTCCAGTTTCTACATTGCCTAACGTAGGGTAAGATATTTTTTTGGAGGAAAATGTCCAGATTAAAATTACATGAGTGTAATGTATTAGGACTGCATTTACTGTGGGGTGGTGCTGGTTGCAGAAAACTAGTAGGTTTTAAACTATTGAAAATTATAAGCTAATTTTCCATGTTTTATGAGTATTAATTATATTTAATGAGTAGGTAACTGAACTGTAACGTTTCGGTGAGCTTGAATAAAGAAGGTTAAACTGCCTGCATATTTGCCACGATTGCTTTTGAATATTGAGATCGTGACCGTCCGGTGGGGGGCGAAGTGCGGTTGGGGGAGCAGAAAATCAGTATCTATCGGGTTGGTTTGGAGGTGTGGCAGGCAACGCCAGAGTTGGTTGCCTGCCAGATTTTACTTTCGCCGGAATGTCGCGCTGCTTGATCTCGCTAAAAGCATAACCGGAATAACCCCCACCAGAACAATTGTCAGCGCAGGTAAAGAGGCGTCTTCAAAGGCTTCACGGGAAGCGGCGTTGAAAACCGTTGTGGCGAGGGTCTCAAAGTTGAAGGGGCGGAGCAACAGCGTTGTTGGCAATTCCTTCATGCATTCTACGAAGGCAAGAAGGGTCGCGGTTAACAAAACGGGCTTGAGCATGGGCAGGTTAATTCGCAGGAGCGTTTGCAACGAGGAGCGGCCCAGTGTACGCGAAACCATATCAAGGTGTGGGGACGTCTTGGCAAAGCCGCCATGTACTTGTCCGTAGGACACTGCAAGAAAGCGCACAACGTAGGCATACACAAGCGCGGCGCCCGAGCCCAGAAGAATAAGGCCGGTGGCAAAGCCAAGATATTTTTCTGCTCCGTCGGCTATAATGTTATCCAGCCAAGCAACGGGAAAGAGGATGCCTACGGCGAGAATTGTGCCCGGCAAGGCATAGCCCAGTGTCGTAAGCTTGCCGATTGTTCTGTTCATAGGGGAGTTGTTGGTACGTAGTGCATAAGCCAGAATAAGGCTGATGGCCACGGCCAGAAGAGATGCGATGGTTGAGAGCACAAGCGTATTCACCGCCGCTTGCCACAGCTCTGCTGTCAGCAAGGTATCCAGCCGCCGTAAAGCGCGGTGGGCCAGCAGCGAGGCGGGGATAAAAAAGCCGAGCAGCACAGGCAAAGCACAGGCAAGCAACGCCAGCGCGGAACGCCATCCAGACAGCTGGTAGGTTTGCAAGGAGCGGTAGGTTCCCGTTGATTGATGAAACCGCTGCTTTCTGCGCCCATAATTTTCAAGGTACATGAGAGCCAGAACGATCAAGATCATGGCACAGGAAATTTGTGCGGCACCTGCTAGGCTGGAGCGGTTTAACCACGTGTCATAGACCGAAAAGCTCAAAGTCTTGACGCCAAAGAAGGTGACAGCACCGATGTCGTTGAGGCATTCAATCAAGGCCAGTGTCATGCCAACCACAATGGCGGGGCGGGCGAGCGGCACAGCCACTTTCCAAAACAGCCGCAAAGGTCCGGCCCCAAGTGTACGGGAGACATCCAGCGTACAGGCAGATTGGATCAGGAAACTGGCCCGGGTGGTCAGATAAACATAGGGGTAGAGCACAAACCCCATAACGAAGATGGCACCGCCTAAAGAGCGGATCTCCGGAAACCAGTAGTCTCGTGCGCTTTGAAAGCCGAATAAGGAACGGATGGTGGATTGAACCGGACCGGAGTAGTCCAGCAGCTCCACATAGGAAAAGGCAATAATGTATGTGGGTACGGCAAAGGGAAGCAGCAGGGCCACATCAAAGAACTTGCGCCCGGGGAAATCGCACATGGTCACAAGCCATGCGCAGGTAATCCCCAAAATGAACACGAGCAGGCCAACCCCCAGCATAAGCCAGAGGGTTGTTGCGGTGGATTGGGGAAGCACATTGATAATCAAGTGCTTCCAGATATCACCAGAGGGTTGCAGGGCAAGATAGAACACCGCAAACACCGGCAGTAACAGCAAGCCGGCCAGAAGCAACAGAGCAAGAGCTGTAAATCGTTCTGGGCCGGTAGAAGCACTTATATGCTTAAAAAACTGCCCCCTAAGGCTTGCTGTTGGGTAATCTAGTGTTGCCATTTAGCTGGATGGTCCATTGTCAAAACCGGTAATGTCTACAAGCTCGCTGGCAGTTCTACGGTTCTTTGCAATTTCAAGAATGGAAATGGAATCCGGTTTGAATGAGCCCCAAGATGCTACACGATCCGATGGCTCGGCATCGGTGAGAACCGGATACTCAAAGTTCTTGGCCGCATAAATCTCCTGTGCTTCCTTTGAGGCAAGGAATTCCATCAGTTTGATTGCATTGTCCTTATGCGGGGCGTTTTTGGCCAAAATCATTCCCGAGACATTTACGTGTGAGCCGCGATCGAGTGTATTGGGAAATAAAATGCGTACGGATTCTGCCCATTCTTTCTGCTCGGGGTCAGTCTCATTGGTCTGCATTTTTCCCATATAATAGGTGTTGCCCAATGAAATATCGCATTCTCCGGCAAAGACGGATTTGACTTGTGCGCGGTCATTTCCTGTTGGTTTGCGGGCGAGGTTGTCACGCACACTTTCCAGCCATTTTTGCGTTTCTTCCTTACCATTGTTGGCAATCATGGAGGCAATCAGGCCGATGGTGTAAACATGCTGGCCGGAGCGTGTGCACAAGCGTCCCTTCCACTTCGGGTCCGCCAGCTCTTCATAGGTAATGGCGTCCTGTTTTACCCGATCTTTCGAGGCGTAAATAACGCGTGCGCGCGTTGTCAGGCCAAACCAGTGGCCTTCGGGGTCCCGCAAGTTTGCAGGGATGTTTGCATTGATAGCATCATTTTCAAGCGGTGCAGAAACGCCAAGTTCCTTGGCACCTTGCAAACGGCCCACATCAACAGAAAGAAGCACGTCAGCTGGGGAGTGCCGGCCTTCGGCTTTGATACGTTCAGCAAGACCCTTCTTGGCAAAGACAATATTGGCCTTGATACCGGTTTTTTCCGAGAACGCATCCAGTAGCGGCTTAATCAGCTCGGGCTGTCGGTAAGAGTAGATGTTTACTTCTTCTGAGGCGGTTGCAGAAGCTGCGGAGAGCATAAAACCCGCGGTCAAAAGTGATGCGGATATTTTGCGAATGCAAGTCATTGTCAGTTCCATGGGACCCGTATCCAAGAGGTGTCAGAGCAGCTGAATCTTTGTTCACTAAATTACTCAAGTTTGCCGCATAATCTGAGCTCGGACGATGGAAGTCAACTCTTAAAGCTGCCTGCGACAACTTGCTGATTTTTATAGTAATTCTAAAGTAGTTCTAGTGTGTTGATGCCTTGGCATATTTTGAGCACCCTCCGGTTGTCCTGGGCTGTGCACCTAGGGGAAAACTTTGCGACTAGCCTTAAAAAAGTGTCATCAGAGTAGGTGGTTTTAGTCCGGGTATCACCAAATGCCTTTGTTTTGTGCAATGCATGCATATTGTTTGCGCTTGCGGCCCATCCGTATTTGCTGTCAACATTTTGTGATGAAGGGTGAGTTTGGAAGCAGGTGCTATGGAATTTTCTAGCTGGGCAATTTTTGCAGGTGCCTATTTGGTTCTGACATTCTCACCGGGGCCGAATGTCTTTCTGGTTTTGACACATGCCTCAGCCTACGGTCTTCGCGGGGCCGTGATAACTATTTTGGGCAATTTGTTTTGCCAGCTTCTCATTGTGATTTTTGTTGCGCTGGGAGTTGGCGCTTTGCTCACCGCAGATACTTTGGCCTATCAAGTGATGAAGTATGCGGGCGCTATCTATCTTTGCTATTTGGGCGCTAAAGGTCTTCGTGATCTTTGGAGCAAGCGAGGGGTGGGCCAAAAAAACCTTCAGGGGCAGGAGAGGATGCAGGCAACTCCCCCTTGGTCTCGGCGGTTTGTTCAAGCATTCGCGGTTTCTGCAAGCAACCCCAAAACGGTTATCTTTCTCTCGGCTTTCCTGCCGCAGTTTGTGGTTCCAAACGAGAGCCTGCCCCTTCAGTTCAGCGTTATGTATTTGACACTGGCCGCTATTGTCTTAATGGTTCACATGGCTTACGCCGTGATTGTCATTGGAGTGAAAGCCAAAGCGCCAACAATGGAAAGCGGTGGCATTTTGCCACTCATATCCTCAATACTCTTCATTGGGCTTGGTGTGGGGCTCGGATTTTCCCGTTAAATCGATACGAAAACAACTCTCGTCGTTTGCGAGACCTAAGCTGCCGCATCTTATAGCTCCCTGTTTCAGGCAAAAGGGTAAGGCAGGCATTTTCATGCCCACCAAGTTAGTTCTGCTCTGACTTTGCAATCTCTATCTTGTCGAAAATAACACTGCTAATGGCTTTGCGATCTGTTGTTAGCTTGGTCGCCCTGAGTACTAAACCAAGTTTAGGCGAGTAAAATTTATCGAATAAAGTTGAATTGCTTCCCTTTATTTCCATTTGCTCTTCAACGCGCCATACGCCGTATGCGCAAGTCCCAATATAAAGTTTGCCTTGATCCATAAAGCGCAACTTCGTGTTGCCCCGACCGATTTCCTTGTCTCCTGCATACATAACAAGATCCGATTGCCAGTGTCCGGTTTTGTTTAATGAATTAAGGCTTGAACTTTCTTTCGCATACTTAAAGGAGAGCGTTCCATAGGAGTTGGTTATCTCCTCTGTAATAAGGGGGTGGGGGTATAAAGTAGATGTTACTTCCTGCTTGCCCTCTCGCATCATGATCCGCTGTTCGGCCAAGCCTTTTGGTGTTGGCTTGTATGTGGCGGCGAAAAGTGGGTTTTGCCTCGTCAGAGTAATCCCACTTTCCGGTAGTTTCTCTGGGCAGGCAGCAGCAAAGCTCACTCCACACAGAAATAACAGGACTGATAGTCTAATCATTGCGTTCCCCTTCCTGATTTCAGCAACTAATACTTGTAGTAGAGGAATATTCGCTCTTAATAAATAGCTGGGTTTTATTGTCTTGTTTTAGGAATGGAGGGGTTCATGCTGCCCCTGTATCCAGCAATAGAGACCAGACAGTTGCTGCAAGCATCGTTACAGCAAGGAAAACGGTTGTTGCACGCAGGGCAATGCCATCCCCCAAAACCTTGAGAATGGAAACGCCCGCCAAAGCCCAAAGACTATGGGAAATAAACCCGCCGAGAATAAAACCCAGTGTCAGATAGGCGGCATTTTCCATAACAGACAGGCCATTGCCCGCAAAGAAGGTGGAGAACGCGACAAGATTCATCGCCCATGTTTTCGGGCTCAGCGGATGGATCATGAAGCCGGACAAATAGCTTGGCTGTGTGGCTTGTCCCTTGGGCTGCACGCTCATAGAAGCGATTTTATAGGCAAGGTAGCTCATGTAAGCGATGCTGAGGCCCTTGAAGATGGAGACAATCAAGCCGCCCTCCGCCATAACCTGCCCTAGGCCAAAGGCCACACACATGCTCACAATTATGTTGCCCGCCATGCAGGCAAGAATAACAGGGAAGGTTTTGGTGTAGCCGGTTGCAGAGCCGAGCGCCATGAATGTCAGGTTCCCCGGCCCGGGTGTTCCGGTCATTGTTGCCACAAAAAGGGCAAAGGCTGTCACCACGGATTGTTCCACTTTGTAATCCTCGATATAGAAATTGTATTTATATTTTTCTTTCTAATGTTGCGATTGTATCTATTTCAATCTATTTATTGTTACCATGACAATATGGCGACCAAACCTCACAGGCCAAAGCGGGCCTAAATATCTGGCAATTGCCAATGAAATTGAAATGGCAATTGCAGAGGGAACCTTGCGAAATGGCGACAAGCTGCCGCCGCAAAGGGATCTTGCCTATGATATTGGCGTTACTCTTGGCACGGTCACACGCGCCTACGCAGAGGCCGAGCGGCGCAACTTGGTGAAAGGGGAAACAGGGCGCGGTACTTTTGTATCCCCACAGGAAAGAAGTAAGGGTTCTCCTTTGTCTCCCCCGTCTGAACGCGGGGAAGGTATGGATATGGCGCGAAACTTCGCTTTTCCGTTTTTGAATCCAGATTTGAAGGAGGCCCTGCTGCAACTGGCGGATTACGAAGACTTATCTGCTCTGTCGAATTATGTGCCGCCAGAAGGGCTCTATGCGCACCGGCAAGCGGGCGCAAAGTTGTTTCAATTGTTTAATGTTGAAACGTGTGCCGACTCCATTGTGATTACCTGTGGGGCACAGCATGCAATTAACGTCGCTCTGCAAGGGTGCTTTAATCGTGGTGATGTCATTGCTGTTGATGCTCTGACCTACCCCAGTCTGTTGTCTTCTGCTTCTCGCCTTGGCTTGAAACTTCTCCCCATTGAGGCGGGAAGAGCAGAGGGTGGCGGAATTGGAGCCATGCGGGCGGACTTGCTGGAAGAAGCGTGTAGGTTGGGTAAAGTGCAGGGTGTTTTTCTGATCCCGAACCATCAAAACCCGACGAGCCACACCATGAGTGTAGCAGAGCGCGAGGCACTTGCCGCAGTTTGTGCCCGTGTCGGATTGATTGTAATCGAAGACGATCCCTACACTCCTTTTTTGAGCGGTATCGGACCCTCCTTCGTTTCCCTGTTGCCTGACCAGACAGTTAGCATTGCAACACCCTCAAAAATTTTGTGTCCTAGTGTGCGCGCAGCTTTTATGCATGCTCCGCCACACCTCTTGCCAGATCTTCGCAATATCATAGGTGAGAGCACATGGATGGCCTCGCCCATTACCACGCAACTGGTTGCCAACTGGGTGAATGAAGGGGTGGCACAGGACGTTATCGCATCGAAGCGGCAAGAGCTTGCAAGGCGTTACTCTCTTTTGCAGGAGGCCCTCAAGGGCTATTCTTTACAAGGGGGAGCGGATAAGGTTCTGGCATGGCTACCCTTGCCCGAGCATCTCAATCCCGCGTCCATAGAGGCCGAGCTGGCAGCACATTCCGTTAGTGTGCTCGCTTCCCACCATTTTCAACTGTATAGCCGGGAGCCCAAAGCAGGCTTGCGGCTGAGCCTGGGAACTATTGAAAATTCTCGTTCCTACGCGGTTGCTCTGCAAATCCTGAAAAAGGTTCTGGACCGTACCTACTCGGGAGGGCTTGCGAATGTGCCCTTGGGCTAGGTGCGGGGCGTAACGGCAAATGAATGTGACGGACTTTAGCGGATCTATCTAAATAGGGGGTAAATCTGAACTCTGTCAGTCAAGGGGTGAAAAAATATTCCCTTAAAATCCTAGAGCTAAACAGTAAGAGAGTGTGGGGGTATTGTTGCGCAATAAGTGACGGGGTGATTGTTAATGCGGCTTCAATGCTTTTTCTCCAGCCAGAAAAGACAGGCGATGGGCAATGTAAGCTCTTTTTCAAAACATATTCCCCATATTGTTCTTTTTACTCTTTTTATTCTGCCGGTCTTTAAGGTCTCCAGCTTGGCCGCAGATGCAGAGAAGAATGAGGCTTCCGTACAAGAACAGAAGTATGGAACGGGCGATTGGGGGGGGGACCGCACCGAACTGGAAAACAAAGGTGTTACTTTAACACTCAACTATACAACCGACCCTCTTACCAACCCCATTGGCGGCATGAATCAAAGTGCTGCCTATGCGGCCGGGTTGAGTGGTGGTCTACACTTGGATCTGGAGCGTTTGGCGGACCTTAACGGTCTTAAATTTGTCATGACCAGTAAATGGGGGCAGGGCAGAAATCTCTCGGAAGAAGATATTGGAAACGTTTTTGCCGTGGCTGAAATTTTCGGTGACGATGTGCTGCGGTTGGCAGATTTGTATTTTGAACAATCGCTGTTCGATGATGCAATCAATATCGCAGTCGGACAGCTAACATCCGGTGTTGATTTTATCGCCTCTCCCTATTTCGACCTTTATGTAAGTGGAGCCGTTCACTTTAACCCGACCGGTCTTTTAATCAACGTTCCCTCTTTCACCACCACACCCCATAGCCAGTGGGGTGTCCGCACAAAAATCCAGCCAACGCCAGACTGGTACTTTCAAATAGGTGTATACAACGCAGATCCGGACGTGCAGGCACCCAGTAAACATGGGCTGGACTTTCGCTTTAACCCTGAAGACGGTGTGCTTATTCTTTCAGAGTTTGCCCTCCTTCGCAGTTCGGAAGGTTACATCACCGGTTTGCCCGGGCGCTATGCTCTGGGGGGCTACTATGACACCAGTGACTATGAGTATGTTGCCGAGAGCGAGCGTGAAAAAGCCGGAAACGGGGGTTTTTATTTATTGCTGGAGCAAACAGTCTACGAAGAGCAGCCGGATCAGGGGTTAACACTCTGGTCGTCTTTGGCTGTCGGCTTGGATAATGGAATAAACGCCGTCCCGTTTTCTGCATATGCCGGGGCGTCTTACGAAGGCCTGTTTCCGGGGCGTGACTATGATATCACAGCCGTGGCGGCTTATTTGGCGGACTTTAGCACAGATCTCGTCGATCAGGATTTCGAACTTGTCTGGGAAGCGCTGCATAGATTTCAAATAACACCGTGGTTCTATGCGGCACTGGATCTGCAATACGTCTCCAATCCGGGGGGGCGGACAGATATTCCTGATGCGGTGGTTGTCGGCGGGGAAATATCAATCGACTTCTAGAATATCCGTCTTGGTCAAGCGAATTTTACTTCCCTTAAATAGCGTAGCTAAACCTCAAAGGAGTATGGCGCTATTGAAGGGTATGCACCTATTGCTATGAAGGGATATCCAAGGTGACTTAAAATGCCGCTTTTAGGCTACTCTTTTCGTCAGCACCACCGCGCCTTATACAAAAGCGACATTCCGCTTGGCTTTCTCCAGCCTGCGACCTTCTTCATATTTAGTGCCTTATTTTTCCCAGAGCCCAGCATTGCTGTTGAAGATAGTGGCAAGGCGCCTTTGTACGCGCAAGACTACGGAACCGGGGATTGGGGGGGATATCGCAGTGAACTGAGAGAAAAAGGCTTCACTTTCAATCTCAATCTGACAACAGACCCCCTTGGTAATCCTGTTGGTGGGATGAAGCAAAGCGCAGCCAATGCGGCGGGACTGACGGGTGGGATCTATGTGGATCTGGAGCGTCTGGCCGGTTTCAATGGCCTATCTTTTGGTGTGAGCAGTAAATGGAGTGAGGGCCGCAACCTGTCACAGGAAGACATTGGGAACCTGTTTGCGGTCGCAGAGATTTTAAGCGATGACGGATGGCGATTGGCGGACGTTTATTTCGAGCAAAACCTGTTCAATGAAGCGGTGAATGTGGCGCTGGGTCAATTGACAACCGGCAACGACTTCGCAACCTCGCAATACTACACTCTTTACGTTAGCCGTGCTGTCCATATCAATCCAACCGGTCTTTGGACGAATATCCCCTCATTCACAGCGGTACCTTTGAGCCAGTGGGGTGTTAGAGTAAGCGTCGAGCCCACACCAGATTGGTACTGGCGCGTGGGGGCTTATAATGCTGATCCTCAGGTGCAGGATCCTGATAATTACGGGTTGGATTTTCGCTTTAATCCGGAAGACGGCGTACTTATTCTTTCAGAGGTTGCCCTTCTTCGAAGTTCAGACGGTTACATCACTGGTCTACCGGGTCGTTATGTGCTGGGAGGCTATTATGACACCAGTGACTATGAATATGTGACAAATCTCAATCGCCACAAGGAAGGAAACGGTGGTTTTTATATCACATTGGAACAAACGGTTTTCGAAGAACAGCAAGGTCAGGGCCTGTCATTGTGGTCCACGTTTATAGTTGGTTTGGACAACACCATAAACACTGTCCCGTTTTCAGCTTATGGCGGCGCATCCTATAAAGGACTGTTTCCAGGAAGAGATGATGATATCACGGCAGTTGCCGCATATCTGGCAAACTTCAGCACTGACCTCATAGATCAGGACTTCGAGCTTGTTTGGGAAGCCATGCATCGATTTCAGGTAACACCATGGTTTTATGCCTCCCTTGACCTTCAATACATCTCCAACCCAAGCGGGAGGGAGGACATTCCCGATGCCTTGGTTTTTGGTGCAGAATTCTCCATAGAGTTCTGACGCGCGTTCCGTTCGATTGGGGTCAGTCAAACAACAAGAATTCGCTCTCAATAAATCAATTAGAGAGCAAAGCGTGAATGCTAATGAACGCGATGTGCTCTCATGTGCCTGTTCCGGTCTGCAAGCGATGCTGCCTTACTTCACAGTAATGTCTCCATGCTATGAAAAAGGGAGGGTTGAGAAACAGCAGATGAACCGGAGAAGCGCCATTTCATGGTCGATATGATTATCGTTGCTGGGTACTTGCTTAGTATTTTGGTTCTTGGGCTGTGGGGCGGGCGTATTCACAAAGGACTGGCGGACTATGCCACTGCAGGGCGTGAGTTCGGGGCACTGGTTATCTTCGCCACCATGTCCGCCTCTTTTATCGGGGGAGGTTATTCTACCGGAAATGCCGAAAAAGTCTTTGTCTATGGCGTTGCCAATATTGTGGCGCTTTGGGGGTTCAGCTGCAAAGAATTGCTGGTCGCAACATTCATTGCGCCCAAAATGTCTAAATTCCCTAATGCTGTTTCCGTGGGCGATATTATGTCCACCACCTATGGAAAGGTAGCACGCCTTATTACCGGCATAAGTGGGTTGATGCTGTGTTGCGGAATTATTGGCGCGCAAGTCGGGGCCATCGGTGTGGTCTTCAATGTATTTTTCGGAATGGACCGCCTTTTGGGCATTGCTGTCGGTTGCAGCATTGTCATCGTCTATACCACATTGGGGGGAATGCGGGCCGTCATTTATACGGATGTTGCCCAGTTTATCATTCTGGCAATCGGCATGCCGTTGGCCCTGATCTTTGGTATCTATCAAATCGGCGGTGTGGAAGCGCTTTATAACGCGGTTCCCCCCGACAGGTGGACGCTGCCCGGTCCCGCTTTTGATTGGCTGGGGCTTGTCGCGCTGGTTTTGGTCTTCATGTTTGGCGAGACACTGGTTCCCCCTTATATGCAGCGCCTTCTCGCCGGTAAAACGGCCACTGCCGCAGCCCGTGGAACGCTCTACGCCGGCCTGTTTTCATTTGCCTTTTTCGCGGTAACGGGTGCAATAGGTTTGGTTGCGCTTGCTTTGGCGCCCGACCTCGACCCCAATAAAGCCATGCCCTATGTGATCATGACGGTGCTTCCCCCTGTTCTGAAAGGCTTTGTCTTCTCAGGGGTTATCGCAATTATCATGTCCACGGCAGATTCCTACCTGAATTCAGCCAGCATCACGTTTGTAAAGGATATCCTCCTTCCTCTGCGCTCCAAGCCTCTACAAGAGGAGACGCTTCTGTTTCTGGCAAAAATAGCGACACTGGTTGTAGGGGTACTCTCTATTCTATTTGCAATTTCCATAGAAAGCATTCTGGATATTTTAATATACGCCTACAACTATTGGGCACCGATCATATTGGTGCCATTGGTAAACGCAATCTATGGTCTGCGCAAAGGGACGCTTCCTTTTCTCGCGGGCGCTACAGCTGGCGGTCTGACAACACTGGTCTGGCAAAGTTTTTTGAGCAGCCCCGGAGACATCTCCGGTCTTGTGCTTGGAGTGTTAATGAACCTGTTGGTCTTTTGCCTCTTTCCCAAGAGCAAAATCTGGCTTGAAAGCTGAGGGGTGAGTGGACTGTCCATTTCACTCTTCTGTTGCGCTCTTATAGTTGCCTCCCATCCTCCCATCCTCCCATCCTCCCATCCTCCTTTTCGATTTCAGCAGTTCGTCCTAACGGTCTGAGCCCACTGGCTTGGCAAATACTTTTGAATAGTCCGTCCGCAATCTCCGATCTTGTGCTTGGTGTGTTAATGAACCTGCTGGTCTTTTGTCTCTTCCCCAAGAGCAAAATCTGGTTTGAAAGGTGAAGGGTGAGCGGACTGTCCATTTCACTCTTCTGTTGCGCTCTTATAGTTACCTCCCAACCTCCCAACCTCCCAGCCTCCCTGCCTTCTGATTTCGCACCACCTTGCTTTACCGCTGGTCTCTCGCCCTCTCTCCCTTCTCTTGGTGGTGCCATACCGGTCGACTGAGTGCCTTACTGCTCCCGTGGGTGTCATCCCGGACAAGCGAAGCGCTGATCCGGGATCCGGAGCGGTTTGGACGACGATTGCTGTATGAGCCTCGGTCTCCCAT